>CBFIDS010000033.1:0-72822 GCA_965661435.1 Roseivirga sp. | reverse complement strand
AAATTTAGGCAATCATGGATTTATTAAACTTAGGTATTAAGTCGATTTTTATAGAGAACATGGTATTTGCCTATTTCTTAGGTATGTGTTCTTTCTTAGCGGTATCTAAAAAGGTATCTACAGCTTTTGGACTTGGTCTTGCTGTTGTATTCGTTTTGGGTATGACGGTTCCTATGAACTGGTTATTGAATGAGTTTGTCTTGAAGGAAGGTGCGCTAGCTTGGCTAGGAGCAGACTTTGCAACGGTAGACTTGTCATTCTTGAGATTCATCATGTTCATTGCAATTATTGCGGCCATGGTACAGTTGGTGGAGATGACTATTGAAAAATTCTCACCATCACTTTATGGATCTTTGGGTATTTTCTTGCCTTTGATCGCTGTAAACTGTGCGATTCTTGGTTCATCTCTTTTCATGGCTCAAAGAGATTATTCAATAGGTGAAGCTACTGTATTTGGTTTCGGATCAGGTATTGGCTTTTTCCTTGCGATCATCGCTTTAGCAGCGATCAGAGAAAAGCTAAGATACTCTAACGTACCTGATGGCTTGAAAGGCTTAGGGATAACAATGTTCATCACAGGATTAATGGGGATAGCCTTCATGAGTTTCATGGGGATCTCTATTTAGCACTGAACTAAGAAAAAAAATAAAAAGCCCCATTAGGGGCTTTTTTTATGCTTTAGGAACGGAATGATAAGTTATCGTATAGCGATGGTACCCACGCCTATGGCAGAAATAGCTCCGCCTGAACTTGGAGCGACTATACTAAGACCAACCCATCCTTCAGTTCCGCCTAATTTAAAGGGCAAAAAGAATTCTGAAGACCAAGCAGTTAAGATGACTGATGTTACTACAGATCCACTTTCAGTATTAGTGATGAAAGCTTGCTCATTTGAGGCGTAACCTTGAACAGCCTCATCTATTGCAGTACCAGTTGGAAGAATTGTTACGCCATCTACTCTAGCGGTGGTTCCAAATATCTCAAATTCACTTCCAGAGAACGGAATTGTAGCATTCGTTCCAGTGATCAAAAGCACTTGAGAGTTATCCCATCTTACAATTGTAAAATCGATATCAGCATTAGTGTCTTGGTTTAGGTCCAAACTCGCTTCATAATATGTGGAATCCCCTACTTGATTAGTTTCAGAAAAGCTTATAGACCCATTAAAATCGAAATATGAGACACCTTCTTGTTCTGTGTCTCCTACTTCCAAAAAACGTGGAGTATCTATCTGTGGTCCATCTGAACCATCATCTGATCCGCAGCTAAGTATGATAAGTGATAAGAAGGCAGTGAATAGTATGTTTTTCATAGTGTAATAGATAGTTTTCTAATATAACGTAAAACTAGTGTCAAGAATCAAAGTTTTATTTCAGCAGTTTAATTCTTGAAAATTCCTGTTGGAAAGCCATCAATACTTGTCTGGTTTTTCTCTTCCCAATATTCTCTGATGCCTTCTTTACCTTTCTTGTCAGCCCAGTCTTTAAGTATAGGCCTGTCTTCTTTATAGTCCATATAAGGAACGGCAAATCCACATGAGGATTGGACAAGCTCAATATTTACCAAGAAGATGTTTCGGGCACCATTACTCGATGGGAATTTAGGATACAATTCGTTCCACTCTTCATCATATTCATGGATTGTCTTGGCTTCACCATAGAGCCTTAAAATGAGCGGTTTTCCCTCGAAACCACAGAACATGATAGTGATGCGATTTAATTCTTTTAAATGAGCCGCAGTTTCATTTCCACTACCCGTCAGATTGAGCCAAGCCACTTGGTTTGCATTAATGACTCTTAAGGAATCCATTCCCTTGGGAGACACATTAACCCTGCCAGATGCCGCTGCGGTGCCTGTGAAAAAGATCTTTTGGTTTTGAATGAATTCGATATGCTTTTCAGAAAGAGAATCGTATTGTTTGGCCATATTTAAATGTCTAAAAATTCTGAATTTATATCAGCATTTTAAGTTGAAATCGTTTCAAGCTTGGTCGCATTATTTAGATTTGTGGCCCAATTAATTTAGCCTATGTCCCAATCAGCTCAGATCGCTCAAGAGTTAAATCTCAGTCTCAAAAATGTTCAATCTACCATCAGCCTATTAGAGGGAGGGGGAACCGTTCCTTTTATCGCTAGATATCGTAAGGAGATGACAGGTAGCTTAGACGAAGTCCAGATCGCTAATATCCGCGATAGGTTACAACAACTACAAGAGCTTTCGAAGCGAAAGGAAGCTATTCTTAAATCAATTGATGATCAGGATAAGCTCACTGACGATCTGAAGAAGAAGATTGAAGAGGCTTCAACCATGTCTGCTCTTGAGGATATTTATCTTCCTTATAAACCTAAAAGAAAGACCAGGGCATCAATTGCAAGAGAAAAGGGTTTAGAGCCTTTGGCTGAAAAGATCTTCAAGCAAGGAAATTTCGATTTGAACAAGCAAGCCAGTGCATATATCGATGAAGAAAAAGAACTTAAGAATATCGATGAGGTTTTACAAGGTGCAAGAGATATAATCGCTGAAAGGATAAATGAGGATGCTCAAACTCGAGAAAGAATGCGGAAGCATTTTTCAAGATATGCTACGATAAAATCTAGAGTGTATAAGGGTAAGGAAGATGATGGAGAGAAGTTCAAAGATTATTTTGAATGGGAAGAGTCACTTAAAGATGCACCATCTCATAGGGTGTTGGCAATGAGAAGGGGAGAAGCCGAATTGTTTCTTATGCTAGATGTACTTCCACCAGAAGAAGAAGCCATTGCAATATTAGATAAACAATATGTCCAATCTGGGAATGAAGCTTCGGAGCAAGTAAGACTAGCCGTTAAGGATAGTTACAAGCGACTTTTAAGCCCATCTATGGAGACAGAGCTTCGTATGCTGTCTAAAAAGAAAGCAGATCAAGAAGCTATTCAAGTATTTGCTGAGAATCTTCAAAAGCTCCTCATGGCGGCTCCATTAGGTAGGAAACGAGTCTTGGCGATCGATCCGGGCTTTAGAACAGGTTGTAAAGTAGTTTGCTTAGATGAGCAGGGAAAGCTTTTGCATTTTGAAGCCATCTATCCGAATGAACCCCAAAAGAGAATTAGAGAGGCTGGGGCTTCGATCAAGCATTTGGTTGAAGTACATAATATTGAAGCTATTGCCATTGGTAATGGAACCGCGAGTAGGGAGACTGAAGATTTTGTAAAAAGTCTGGGCTTAGATAAGAAAGTAATGACTGTAATGGTCAATGAAAGTGGAGCATCAATTTATTCAGCTTCAGAGATCGCACGAAATGAATTCCCAGATCATGATGTTACAGTCAGAGGTTCAGTTTCCATTGGGCGTAGACTTATGGATCCTTTAGCAGAGCTTGTGAAGTTAGATCCTAAATCAATAGGTGTAGGGCAATATCAGCACGATGTTGACCAAAGTGCATTGAAAAAGTCTTTGGATGATGTGGTTATGAGATGTGTGAATGCAGTAGGAGTAGAGGTGAATACAGCTTCGGAACAGCTGCTGACTTATGTTGCAGGACTTGGCCCTCAACTTGCCAAGAATATTGTGCAACATAGGAATGAGAATGGTCCATTTAAGGATAGAGCAGCGATCAAAAAAGTTCCTCGTTTAGGAGACAAAGCCTACGAACAGGCAGCAGGCTTCTTGAGAATAAAAGGGGCTAAGAATCCATTAGACAATAGTGCTGTTCACCCAGAGTCATATACTATTGTTAAGCAGATGGCCTCCGACCTGAATTGCACAGTTGATGAACTGATCAATAACGATCAACTGAGAAAGCAAATTGACCTTAAAAAATATGTGTCTGAAACGATTGGCCTTCCTACTTTAAAAGATATTGTTGATGAACTTTCCAAACCTGGAAGAGATCCAAGAGAGAAGTTTGAGGCATTTGAATTTGCCGATGGCGTCAATACTCCAGAAGATCTCAAGGTGGGTATGAAACTCCCCGGAATAGTGACCAACGTTACCAATTTCGGTGCTTTTGTAGACATTGGGGTACATCAGGATGGTCTAGTGCATATCAGTCAGATGGCAGATAAGTTCATAAGCAATCCTGCTGAGATTGTATCAGTACAGCAAAAGGTGATGGTAACAGTTACAGAAGTAGACCTAAATAGAAAAAGAATTTCTCTTTCAATGAAAAGTGAAAAAGCACCACAAAGGAAGAAAAGCTCCAAAAAACAAAGTACAACAGAAACTGACATGGCTGCTAAACTTAAAGCCTTGAAAGGGAAGTTTAAATAAGCAGATCACTCAACAAGAGTCATTTCAGCTTTGTGAACCGATTGGTTCCATTCTCTTTCTTTTTTTATTTGGAGATCATCCGAATGTCATTCTCCATGCCAGTCATTTCCCATTTACCCAAAGAGATAGGTATGCTACCCACTGAATTCAGTTCATCAAAAAAAGACTTTAATTCAAAATCAGATTCATTCAGACGGGCATATTCAGCTAATGCATCTTCCAGTAAGTATTTTCCCGTGATATAACTTGTGCCGTAGCCGGGCTGCCTCAGATATAGGTGCTGTTCAAAGATCAATAGGTCCTTTTCGGTTTTCATCCATCCTCTAGGAGTATATTCCGAATGGATACTGCCCGCTTCTTCCATGGTCATTTGATTGGCATGAGCATATAATGAGCCCAAGCCTCTGGCAGCACGTTGAGCGATCATGATATAGACGATCTCCCTGACCCTCGGGTCATCATCATATAATCCAGCATCCATGAACATTTCTTCCACTGCGGTAGCGGTACCCTCATTTCTAGAGTCGAAGATATTGTAGAGTAAAGGAGCTCTTCTGATAGAACTGGAATGAGGTTCATTATCCATACGAGCTAATTCAAACCAATGATAAAAGTGTGAGTAAAGTGGGCGTGCGTCATAATGTTCCCCAATGGTAAAGAAATTGCGCTGATCTTCTGGAATGTATTCTCCCAAGTGCGCTCTGAGTGCTGGATCAAAATAATCCTTAACGGTAACTATTTCGTCCTTCTCAAGAAAATTAAGCAGGCTTTTGGCTGAACGATCAGCCATTTCATCATAGGCCTCTGGAGAGCTTGCTGCCAATAGTTCTGGTAGGTCACGATTGCGATGCTCTTCTAATTTTAATGAGGCCCAAGCTCTCGCCAGTTCCCTTTTCAAGATCATAACTTCGTCTTCCCAAGTCAAAGGAACTAAGTGTACGTTCTGTAAGTACCACGTATAATTCTCTTTGCCAATTCCAGATGGACCAGTTTTGTTGGTCGATTCTTCTTCTAGCCAATTCACGAAACTCTCAGTAGAAACAATGGCTTCATCAATGGCTTCGATCAATTCAGGTTCACTCGATAAATCTCCCCATTCCTTGATCATTTTTAGATCTTCAATTTGGGTTTGAATGGGTCTTATTCCAGCGATCCAAAGCTCACGGGCATTACCGGTTAAATTTCCTTTTGCTTGATTATTGAGGGTTGGAATAACTTTCAATTCACTGAGTAATTTTTGCTTGGCCTCTGAGCTCAATGGAAAATCATAGGTCCAGATCTCGGTAGTACCGTGATGCGTAGGTCCTTCATGTGCAGGCACATCGCTGCGGCTCATCCATAATGATTTGTAAAAGGCAGGATCTCTTTCCCATGGTTTGAGCACTCTGTAATTGAAATCAAAACCATTCATCTCGGCCCAAACGATCATGTAATCAACGCGTTGAGCGATGGTCCAACCAGTAGTGTCCATGGCTAAAAGTCTGTTTTGAAGTCCTTTAAAGGCAGTAATTCTGGTATCAAAACTACTCTTGGTGTAATTAGGAGCTCCATCCAGAAGAGGAGGATTCTCAAAATCCCTCCATTCTTGAAATAGAACTTCCAGATCCTCGTAGGATTTTGTGGAGGGTACTTCTTGCTCAGAAGTAGAACAAGCAAATAGGAATAAGCAGGAAATAAAAAGAAGATTTCTAAACATGACGTTAAAGGTTGAATCGACTTAAGATAATCAAATCATTGAACTTGTATGGATTCTCTTCCCTGCTTACCTTTCGTTTTATACTTCAAGTCTTATGAAAATCAAATCTCTAAGTTTATTGCTTTTTTTATTCACGCTTTTTGCTTGTGATACTTCTCGTGAAACTTCTAAGGAAATAGATCCTAATGAGTATTGGGGTAAAAGCCCATGGCCTGAGATCAGAAAGAAACGAATCAATGAACTTCTACCTTCTGCCTTAGAAAGGGCAGGAAGGCATCTTGATAGATGATGATCAACTGCTCTAGACTTTCGGTGAAGCTGTTATCAAGTTCATCGGTATGTTCCATCAATAATTGAAAACCTCTATCATGGACCTCAAAGGGCATGTATGTACGGATCAGGTCAGAAAGTGCTGAGGAATCTAAATTGTCAGGTGAGGGGTTTATAAAATCTGAATTTTTAAAAACTTGAATCAATGAATCCTTATACAAATAGCCTTTGTTCACATTTTGAAGTACTTCTATGTCGATTTTTAGCTCATCGACAATCTGTCTTAGGATAGCTTCTGTTTTTTCACGCTGTTTCCTTTTCTCATTCCAGTTTATACTTAAGGCGATCAAGATCCCTATGACAACCAAAAGCGAACTCTCCGATTGCATACTTCAGGTATTTACTGTTCATATTGTTGCGTCCAAGCTTTCGAAGGAAGTTGAGCATAGTTTAAAACTCCCCCTCTATAATTTGCATCAATTCTAATGTCTCACCATTTGGCCCTGTAAAAAAGGCTGTTTTGGCCTTGATGTCATTGGCCTCCACTAATGTGATTGGACGAACTGGAATAGCACCAGCTTTCAGAAGCCTTTCCGAGGCAGTTTCAATATCCATGACATCTATTCCCAAATGGGTGTAATTGGCATTGCTATTATCAGCTTCTAAGTTTGGGTTAGCTGCGATCTCTAAGTTGAATCCTTGGCTTGGGAATCTGAGAAGGGCGATATAAGTCTCAGCCTCAGTTGTATTACCCAATGAGTCTGTCCTTTTTAAAGTTCTTATCTCATCGTACAATTGAACGCCAAAAGCCGTTTGATAGAATGCAATGGATTCTTCAACACTTGATACATTAAGAAAGACGTGATTGAATCTAGGGGAAAGGTTGGAATTTCCTTTTTGCTGTGAACATGAGCAGTTTAGGAGTAGGAGTAGGAGTAAACCAACAAAGTAGATCTTTTTAAACATGAATATTGGCTGAAGTATTTCTCAAAATACAAAAAAAGCTTGACTCTGAATTAACAGAATCAAGCTTCTTCCTGATTTCTCCCGATTGCCCAGTTCCCTAGTCACGTTTGATCCCTGGAACTCCCTTTGGAGCTACATCCATCCACCAAAGCTTTGGTAAAGTCACTTGTTCCGGATAGATCTGATTCAATGTATCATCTTCATAGAGTCTTCCATTGAACATCACATGACTGATGTCTTTAGTGTTTTTAATATTGTCTAAAGGATTACTATTCAGTATCACTAGATCAGCCAATTTACCAACTTCAATTGAACCCAAGTCTTGATCAAGGCCAATACCCTCTGCACCAAGAATAGTTGCCGCTTTCAAGGCTTCTAATTCGGTCATTCCACCAGATTGAACTGCCCAAAGCTCCCAATGATAACCAAGGCCTTGTAACTGACCGTGAGACCCCACTCCGGCACGTCCACCAGCTCTTATGAGGTCTTTAGCAAATCCTGATTGTTCAACATGAACATATTCCTCTTCCATGAACCAGCCTGCATTTCTTCTTCTCGATCTTGAATCTAAGTTGTCATGCGGCATAAAATGATTCAGTTTGGCTTCATCATGTGGTCTTTCCGTAGCATAGAAATAGTTCTCTGTCCATGGCCCACCATAAGCAACCAATAGCGTAGGAGTGTAGGTGGTATTGGCAAATGATACTAGGTCGATCACATCTTGGTATAATGGAAAAACTGGGAATGAGTGCTCATGACCAGGATATCCATCGATCACCTGAGTTAAGTTGTTTTTAAAGTCAAGGCCACCTTCTGTAGTTGGCATTATGCTTTGTTCATTCGCAGCCTGTATGATCCATTGTCTTTGTTGTCTGTTTCCTGCACCGTACATTTTGATTGTCTTAGTTTCGTAATAAGAACTGTAACGTTTCATAACATCACGAGCATGATCTAGGCTACTTACATTTTCGCTACTGAAAATACCTGGACCAGTAGAATATATCCTTGGTCCGATCAGTTTACCAGAGATCACAAGGTCTCCATAGGTCAGCACATCAGTCGTTGCTGTTTGAGGGTCACGTGTTGTAGTCACACCATAAGCTAAGTTGGTCAGATATGGCCAGAATTCTCCACGATGTAGATTTACTGGATGACGGAAGTGAGAATGCGTATCTACGAATCCAGGAACGATTGTTTTACCCGACATATCCATTTTAGTGACTCTTCTTCCTACCTGAATATTCTTACCGATCTGTTTGATTCTGCTGTTTTCTATAAGGATATCTGTATTTTCTAATACTTCATCTCCATTCATAGTGATGACTCGAGCGTTTTGCAATAGGATCTGGCCCTGAGGAGTATCTCTTTGTGCCATCACCTTAACACGAGTCTCTATTGGCTTGTACTCTTTAGGCTCATCCTCATCACTTTCTTCATCCTCAGATCCCTCATTGTCATCCTCGTTTTCTTCTGCATCTTCTTTGGCATCATTGAATGCTTTTTCAGCATCGAAATCCCAAACCACATGAGCATTACCTATCGCCCAGTGTACTTTTTTAGCATCACGCCCCCAGGTAGGAAATTGGCCTCCAATGTCTGTTAGTTGCTTAGAGGGGAAGGCGGCTCTGTCTGGGTTAGCCACAGAAATGGTTGGTGCTTCATCACTCACCTGAGGTACAGTCACTACGAATAGATCATTGACCACTGCAGCTAGAGCTTGATCTCCTTCTGGGGCCATTTCGATCCAAGAAGCTCTTGCTCCTGAACCACCTCCTGCTGATGATTTACCTCTGACCTGAAGATGATTCTTCTCATCGGTTCCATCCCATCGAATAGAAGTTAAACCTCTAAAGCTTGAAAGGTAAATTCGGTCTGTATTCTTAACAAAATGCGGATTAGCTCTACCATTGGTATAGGCAATAAAGTTATTTTCAGATCCATTCGCATCGATCCAAACAAGGTCGCTGGTACCTCTGAAGGCAGTTCTTTGAAGTGCATTTCTAAAGTCTTCTGGCTGCCCCTTGATAGCAACTATTCGAGTTCCATCATTATTCCAGACTGGTTCTTGGAAAACGCCCTCTTCTTGATTGAGCTGGGTTAAATTATTTCCATTAGGACGAACTTTGTAAAGCTTTCCGCCTTCTGCTTCCCAAGTTACGAAAGCGATCCAGTCACCATTTGGTGACCATACAGGTTCTGCTTGTGTTTCATCTAGATCGACTAATTTCTCTGGTGCTCCATCAGGGAGATCCATCAGATAAACTTCATTCAAAGCAGTAAAAGCCAATTGAGTTCCATCAGGTGATGGAGCAATATCTCTGATCTGTGTTACTACAAATTCTTCATCATCTGAGATAGGGTAGTCAAATTCCACTAATGGACCTAGTTCAATACTTGAGTTAACTCTAAAAGGAATCTCAGAAGAGGCTTTACTCATTACATTGATTTTCCACATCTTTCCTCCATAGGATATCACAATGCTTTGATTGTCAGGAGTCCAAGAAAATCCAGGGAGCACATCTCTTGAGGCTCTACTTTCTTGATCATCGTGTTGGATAGGGTAGGCTAGCCACTCTTCAACACCAGTACCTAAGTCTCTCAAGATCAATCCAGTCTGGTCGTCATGTCTTGTAGCATAGACCAACCATTTGCCATCACTACTAGGTGTTGGGCGGAAGGCAGAACCATAACGAGAAGTTTGCGTAATCATTTCGCCTGTTTCTCTGTCGTATCTGCTGATCTGATACTGAGGCATTGCTGCATTGTAATCCCAACTTCCGTTTCTTCTAGAGAACCAAACATGGTTTGGATTGTCGCCAAATGCACCCTCTAGCATTCTTAAACTGTTCGGCTCATTGACTAAAGCAGTACCTGACCCACCATCTACATGGTAGAGCCAGATCTTATGGCTTCCGCTAGACTGCTTAGAAGCGATCATGTACTTGCCATCTGGCACCCATTCAGGCGACTGATAGGCATTGCCATTTCCTTTGGTGATCTGATTTTTTTCTTTGGATTCCAATTCAATGGTCCAAACATTCTCTCCTCCAGATTCATCAGAGATATAGATCACCTTCTCGCCATCAGGGCTAAATCGGGGTTGAGAGTCGAACTGCATTCCCTCTGTCAGCTGTTTTGCATTACCACCTGAAATAGGCATGGTATAAAGGTCGCCAAGGAAGTCGAAGACTATGGTCTGACCATCAGGGCTAACATCCAGGGCTATCCAAGAACCTTCTGTCAGGTCGAAATCTAATGTACGGCCAGGTTCTAAGGGTAGGTTTTTGTTTTTCTTTTCTGTTTTGGTTGAATCGTTGTCTTCATCTTGTGCAAAAAGCGTGGTTCCTAAAGAACACATTAAGAGAAGCAACAAAGCGTTGCGAAGTATTTTCATAAATAAGGTCATTAAAGAAGTAATGTAAGTTTATTTCCTTCCAGACCCTAATGCCTTTTGATTGATGGGGAGTTCCTTGTGGGGTGTCGTCAAAGACGAGTATTAAGTCAGACGGTCTTAGAGGAATCACTGACCATAGTTTCGATCTGCTTGATCTCCTTTTCGGTGAGATCTCGCCATTGACCCACTGGCAGGTCTAGAGATACATTCATGATACGGATACGCTTCAATTTGACCACTCGGTAATCGAGGTATTCACACATTCTTCTGATCTGTCGGTTTAAACCTTGAGTCAATATGATCTTGAATCTATTTTTACTAAGGGCTTCTACCTTACACTTTCGTGTGACTGTGTCTAGGATTGGAATGCCGTTGGCCATGCGCTCAATAAACCGGTCATTGATCGGTTTGTTGACGGTAACTATGTATTCCTTTTCATGGTGATTTCTGGCCCTGAGGATCTTATTGACTATGTCTCCATCACTAGTAAGGAAAATCAAGCCTTCACTGGGTTTATCTAACCTGCCTATAGGAAAGATTCTCTTCGGGTGATTGATGTAATCAATGATATTGTCTTTTTCTACACGCGTATCTGTAGTACAAACAATACCTATGGGTTTGTTAAAGGCAATATAGACATGGTCTTCTTGCTTATCTTCAATCAGGTTGCCGTCTACTCTGATCTCATCTCCAGGTTGGATTTTGGTTCCTAATTCAGGCTTTTTTCCGTTGATGGTCAGTCTACCTTGTTCAAGTAATTTATCAGCTGCTCTTCTTGAGCAATAGCCTACTTCACTCAAGTATTTGTTGATCCGGGTTCCTGAATTTTCCGTCATGCTGCAAGTTAGGGCTTTTCAGTAAGTTGAAGTCCTGAATGCTAATCCTTATCCTCAGATAAGCCGAAAATTCTTTCATCTAATCTGAAGGGGGAGATCTGATCCATGATCTGTGTCGATTGATGCAAAGGATGGTTGGGGTTGAGGAGAAGCTTAAACTCTTGAGGGACTAATGCCGAGGGGACTTTCAAAGCGTAAGCTCTTTTAGCTTTAAGGAATTCAACACCTATTCCTTGGGTGAATTTCTGGCTTTGAAGGGGCTTGTTCCAATGCTTCGGAAGGTATTCTTTCTCAATGCTTTCTATAGAAAGTTCATCTGGGAGTTGAATAACGCATAAAGTTAGATTCAATGAAGGCATCAAATGAAAATTATGTGCCATGAATTCTAAAATGGTAAGTGATATAGATGAAGCCGTGTAGATCATCGGAAAACCTTTAGGATTCCAGCGACCACCAAAAAGAGCAGCTCCTGTGCCGGTTAGCTCATCTGAATATTCTGACTTAGAAAGACGGTACACCTTCATTAGGCAAGGATTCCGTATTCCATTCTTCCGAGGAGTTCTAGAAGTTGACGAACTCCAAAACTATTGCTAAGTAATTTTTGTGGCTTTACGCCCCCTAAATAGGTATTGGGGGAGTTGAACCAATCATAAAGGCCTGGCCCAAATGCGTCTAAACCTTTTCTGTATACTTCTTCTATTTGAAGTACTTTTTCTGTGACTATGGGGTTGAAGATATTTTTACGTTTGTAAGTGTCTATGGAAATAGGAATTAGGTCTATGAAATCTGGAACATTCATTCGTGTGAGTTGAATAATGCTCTTGATATAAGTCTTTGAAATAGCTTGATCTGCAAGCTCATAGTAACCTTCTTGAAATGATTCATAGGAGAGGGCGGGTTCTTGAAGTATGTTTTTGTGCTCTGACATGGTGTATATATACTCTTTTCTATAGTGTAAATATACGTATTTTGCTTTGCTTTGTTTTCATTAACTTCTTTTTTTTCATCTTTAAAGATGCATCAGTCAATTCAGGTTTCAGTCGTTCAGGCTGCACCAAAATTATTCGATTTAAACGCCACAATAGATCAAGTGGAACGGCTTGTAAAAAAGTCATCCGGTTCTCAGTTGATCTTATTTCCCGAAGCGTTTGTGTCGGCTTATCCAAGAGGCTTGGGTTTTGGAACTGTTGTAGGAAGCAGGACAGAGGAAGGAAGAGTACTTTGGCAGAAATATTGGGATTCATCTATACAAGAAGGAGATGCTGCCTGTCTTCGACTAGGGAAAATGGCAAAAGGAGCAAAAGCCTTCTTAGCGATTGGCGTGAATGAAAAAGACACCGTCTCAGGCACTCTCTATTGTAGCATATTTTACTTTTCTCCGCAGGGTGATATAATAGGGAAGCATAGAAAGATCAAACCGACAGCCCAGGAACGAGTGATCTGGGGAGAAGATGACGGTTCGACATTATCAACCTTCGATACCGAATTGGGTAAAATAGGTGGCCTTATCTGTTGGGAGAATTATATGCCAATGGCCCGAATGGCCATGTATGAAAAAGGCGTTCAGCTTTACTTAGCGCCTACTGCAGATGCTAGAGAGAATTGGCAAGCTACCATGAAGCATATAGCACTAGAAGGAAGGTGTTTTGTCTTAGCTTCTAATCAGTTTGTAAAAAAATCAGATTACCCTGTTGAGTTACAAGAGGAGCTTGCAAGCCAGCCTGATATAATGAGCAAAGGAGGTTCTGTCATTATTGATCCCTTGGGAGAAGTAATCGCTGGCCCGCTTTGGAATGAAGAAGGGATAATCACCGCTGAAATCAATTTAGACCGAGTCACACAAGCTAAACTCGACTTCGACCCAATTGGCCATTATCATCGCCCTGATTTGTTTAAATTAGAGGTGAAAAATATGCCTGCCACTAAAGTGGTGAAATAGTCAACAGTGTGCTGAAAAATTGTCCTGTTAACCAATAACTAATAACGATTAACTACTGACCATGAAATTAAAAAGTCTCTTAATCTCTACTATTTGTTTACTAGCACCTTTTACCGCATCCGCTCAAAGCGATTACTTCTTCCCTGAAGGATCACGCTTTGATCGTAGGATTCCTACACCTGAGCAATACTTAGGTTACTCCATAGGAACATTACACACTCGCCATGATGCGATTGTTGGATATATGCGAGAGCTAGCCAGGGTTTCTAATCGTGCTAAGCTGGACACCATTGGAGAAACCTATGAGCACCGTCAGTTGGTGGTCTTAACGGTAACTTCTCCGGATAATCATGATAACCTGGAGCAGATTCGCCAAGACCATTTAAAATTAGTAGACCCTACTAGTAAAGAGGAGGACTATGCAGGGCAAAAATCAGTGGTACTGTTAGGTTATAATGTGCATGGCAATGAACCCTCTAGTTCTGAAGCAGCATTACTTACAGCCTATTACTATGTGGCCGGTCAGCATGCTGAAGTAAGAGATGCTTTGGATGAGTCTGTGATCATGATCGATCCTGCCTTCAATCCAGATGGAAGAGACAGACATAGCACTTGGGCCAATAGCTACAAGGGAGATCCTATGGTTTCCGATCCTTCAGATGCGGAACATAACGAAATGTGGCCCGGAGGTAGAACCAACCATTACTGGTTCGATTTGAATAGAGATTGGTTGCCTTTGGCACATGTGGAGAGTCAAGCCAGAATAGATTTCTATCACCAATGGTACCCTAATGTGGTCACTGATTTCCACGAAATGGGAACCAATTCGACTTACTTCTTCGAGCCAACAAAACCTTTTGGTTCTGAGAACCCGGTAGTGCCGAGAGATAATTATGATGGACTGAATAACCTTTTTGCTGGTTATTTTCATGAGGCTTTAGATGAGATCGGTTCACTTTATTTCACCAAAGAACAGTACGACAATAGCTATCCTGGTTACGGATCCACTTACCCGGATATCCATGGAGCTTTGGGCTTGGTTTTCGAACAGGCAAGTTCAAGAGGACACATCCAAGACTCTCGCATGGGAAAAGTAGCTTTCGCTTTTACGATAAAGAATCACTTAACATCTAGCTTGGCAACCGTTCGCGCTTCCGTAGCAGAGAAAAACACATTGCTGGCTCATATGGAGAATTACTTCGCCACAGCAGTGGAGGAAGGCCAACAAGCCGGTGGAGGTTGGGTCTTTGGAGATCCTGTTGATGATGGAAGAAATCAGGCTTTCCTCGACCTGCTTTTAAGACATAGAATTGAAACCGTTGCTTTGGATGATGACATCACCTTAAATGGTAGAACCTTCGAAAGAGGGAATGCCTTTTATGTACCGAACGGACAGAAACAATATAGAATGGTCCGTACCATGTTTGAGAAAGTGACCACTTTCTACGATTCCATTTTTTATGATGCTTCGGCATGGACAGCTGCTTTGTCTTATAATATGCCCTATGAAAGGTACCAAGGAAAAAATGGGCTCAATGGTCCTCAGTTAGAAAGAGAAGACCTTAATGGTACTTACAATTCTGTTCCTCAAGCCAGTTATGCTTATTTGATCGAATGGAATGAATATTACGCGCCTAAAGCACTCAACTATTTATTAGAAAAAGGGCTTTATGTCAATACGGCTATGAAACCCTTCAGCATTGAAACCCATGAAGGCGTAAAAGAATTTTCATACGGTACCTTGATGATTCCAGTAGGCCGACAGGAGATGGGTGCAAATCTTGTACATGCCTACATCGATGAAGCGACAGAATTAACAGGAATTCCTGCCTATGCTGTAGAGTCAGGGTATAGTACTTCTGGGATAGATTTAGGAAGTGGAAACTTCCCAACGGTGGAACAGCCAAAGGCTGTTATGTTAATAGGTCCGGGAGCCAGCAGTTATGAAGCCGGAGAGGTCTGGCACTTATTGGATTCGAAAGTAGGTATGCCTGTTACCAAAGTGTGGACAGATAATGTAGGTAGAATTGATTGGTCGAAATACAATGTGTTAATCCTTCCTTCAGGGTTCTATTCATCTTTGGGAGAGAACACCATCAACCAGATCAAAGGTTGGGTGAGAGAAGGAAATACAGTCATCGCCTTACGAAGCGCAGTAAGCTGGGCAGTAAGCTCCAAGTTCGTAAATGAGAAGTTGGCAGAAAGGCCTGAACCTGAAACGCCAAAACGAATGGATTATGTAACCGCTCGAAACTTTAGGGGTTCGCAAGCTATTGGAGGTTCTATGTACATGGCTGATATAGACATTACACATCCTTTGGCATTTGGCTATAATAGTAGAGAGTTGCCAGTTTATCGTAACCATAGTATTTTCCTTGAACCTAGTTCTAATCCCTTCAGTACTGTAGTGAAATACACTGAAAATCCATTATTAAGTGGTTATGTAAACAAAGAGAATTTGGCCGCATTGGGTGGAACAGCTTCAACTATTGTAAGTGGAATAGGCAGAGGTAGTGTGATCCTTTTTGCAGATAATCCCAACTTTAGAGGAATGTGGTTCGGAACGAATAAGTTATTCCTAAATGCTCTATTCTTTGGAAACCTGATGAACAGACCATAACGCGTCACGTTAAATTGAGCAACTCTGTTCTCAAAATGTAGATTAGGAGAGAGAAAGAATCTCGCGCTGAGGGAACAGTATTTAAAAGCGAAAATATTTCAAGGTGCTTTTCTTGTAGTGTCTTCTGTAAATACCATAGGTCAATAGGATGACCACAATACTTAAGCAGGCGATAAACGCTGATATTAATTTCAAAGGCGTAATAGCAAAGGCAAGAAAATTAAAATTCATCAGATTGAATTCACCTTGACTCATATCTGCTGTGCCGCTACCAAGCACCAAGAGGTAAGCTTCACCACTGGTGATATTGAATGAATTGAATTAAAAGATAATGAGTGTAAAGCTGCTTAATGTAAATAGCGCGAGAAGGATTTTTTTTGAATGGTCATATCTAATTGATTTAGATGTTAAAAAATGACCTTCGAGAATGCCTTTTAAAGTAAACTAGCATTCTGTCCATTTCTAGGTTGTTTGAAAAAGTTATTCTGACTAATAGTGACCCTTTCTAGAAATGAGTGAATGAATATAAGAAAAATAATTGAAGATCAGTGTGTTGATCTACCTGACTTGGTCTTTATTGATTTCTGAACATCAATAAACAAACCTGGAATTTTGAAGTGGTTTTGAGAATGATAAGTAGATATAAAGCATGACAGATCTGTCAGGCATCTTTTTTCTCCTTCAAGATCTTGTCTGCTATGGCCTTAGCATCTTGGTGGTACTGATCATCACCGTTGGCAGCCCAAGCTCCTGTTTTATCGATGTAATATTGAACAGTCTTTTCAACTACACTTTCATAGCCACCATAGGTGTTCAGCATAGTTTCAACTTCTTGGAGGTAGGTTTTTTCGAACAGATCACCTGCTTGATACATGTCCCATTTTTTATTGATGCGTTTCAGCTCTTCCTTGTACTTCGGGTCTTTACTTTTAAAGGCCATTAAGAACATAGTAAGCGCTTTTGCATTCGGACTTGGCTTTGGGGTTTGCCTGTTAGGGTGTTTCTTCATGGGTATTAATTCGATCTGTGCTCGAAGATACTGTTTCTATCATTAGTGTCTAAAATTAGCTTTGGCTTCTTCAATTTTCGAGCTATTTCTTTAAATGCTGGACACCCACGCTGCTTTTGTTAATTTCACGGAATGGACGTCAAACCACAGCCAGCGATTGTAATTAAGGGAGCGAAAACCAACAACCTTAAGAATATATCGCTCGAAATTCCGCACAATCAATTGATCGTGGTCACTGGTATTTCGGGTTCTGGAAAATCCAGTCTGGTCTTCGATATCATCGCTCAAGAAGGGCAGCGTAGGTATTTTGAGACACTACCATCCTTTGCCAGGCAATTCATTGGGAAGCTTAACCGACCTGATGTTGATGAAATTGATGGGCTATCTCCAGTTATCGCCATTGGGCAGCGAACTACAGGAATGCATGCCCGATCCACTGTCGGTACCTTATCAGATATTTACGATCTTTTGCGCTTGCTGTTCGCGAGAACGGGAACCACAGAAAGAGACATCAAACCTACCCGCTCGCTATTTTCCTTCAATTCGGCCATTGGTAAATGCCCACGCTGTGTTGGAATTGGTCATATCACTTTCTTCCATTTTACCTTGAGATAAGCTGATCAGGTCATTCTGAACCTGTATCATGCTATTGGCATTGTCAATAATATTCACCAAACTCAAAGAGTCTGACTTGAGGTTTTCAATGGCATAGCTCAGAATTTCTTCCTCCTTTAATTTCTCTTTTCGGTCTTCATTCCAATTATTGATCTGTAAGGCGATAATTATTCCGATGACCACTAGCAAGATCTCACCAATGGCGTATTTGAAATATTGTCCTGTTTTTCCCGCTGAGAGTAAATTTTGACGAATGCGTCTGAAGAATTTGATCATAGAGGTTGAAGCTTGCTCCAATATACTATTATTCGGGATTTGTTGAATGTTCTAAGAGCTAGGAGCCTAGAGTTGCGAGTTGTGAGGGAGTCTCAAGTTTGAAGTCTTACGCCACCGTTGGTGTTCTTCACCAACGGTTTTGAGAATGACAGTCTTAGATTTTCTGATTAACTGATAGTGCTGGACGAATAACGATCATCCTCTTTCCCTCAAGGGATGCCAAACGATGGAGGTTTGGATCCTAATTTCTATTTCCCGATAACTGATAACGATTAAGGATTTACCAATAAAGATCTCTACCCAAGTACCAAACATTATTTTCCTTCCTAAAACACATTAATTCCCTCTATTAAAGTAGTACCGATTAATAGCATCAGAATTACTTTCTACAATATCTAATCTTCCATCTGTATTTAGGTCAGTGAAAATGATATCGTAGGTAGCAAGGCTTTCATCTGCTAGTGAGATTGGGGTCCATTTAGTGCCATTCTCTTGATTTAAGAATAATATGTTTGGTGCTCTTGAATTGGCTATTACTATATCCAAGCTTCCATTTCCATCTATATCACCAATGTCTAGCGAGTAGGAAGGACTATCAACATTGTCGAATACTACGCTTTTGTCAAATCCATTCTTTTCATCTCCAAAGTAAATGATATTGGATTCATTAATGTTGGCTGTTATGATATCCAAAAAGCCGTCATTATTTAAATCCCCTATACCAACAGATCTTGTTTCATCTTTACCTGTGCCGAAAGGGATATCCTGATTGAAATTCAATTTGCCATTATTTAGGTAGATATAGTTTTGTTGCCCGTCTCTATTGGCAAGGATCAAGTCTTGGTGCCCATCTCCGTTAATGTCTGCCACAGCTACATCAATTGTAGAGTCATCCTTACTTCCAAAAGTGACTGTTTCACTAAAAATACCATTTCCATTATTCAGACAGATCTCATTCACTTCTCCACGGTTTGTGATGAGAATATCAATGTCTCCATCTGAGTCGATATCTGTAGTGAGCAAGTTGCGAGTAGGTGCATATTCAATACCAAAGGAGCCTACTTTCGTAAAGTTACCTTTGCCATCATTCCTATAGAGAGCATTCGGAGCCATGTCATTTGCCACAGCAATATCTAAGTACCCATCATTGTTGAAATCTGCTAATTCAGTGGCATAGCTGGTCTCTTCGATGTTGTCTAGATCTTTTGAGATAGTGAAAATACCAAAGCCATTATTTATAAAAATCTTATTGGCTTGTGGCCAATGACGACCATTGGCAATTACCAGATCGATGCTTCCATCACCATTTAAATCCCCTGCACTCACAGAGGCTGATCTGCTTTCGTCAGTTCCTAAGATCAATCGGTTGCTACGAATTAAATCTAGCTCTTGAGAAAAAATGACAGTTGTCGTTAGCAGAAGGCAGATAGTAAAAAATGACTGTTTGATCATCGCAATAGCTTTATATCAAAGAAAGATAAGGGTTTGATTTTAGAACTTAGGAAAAGTGATCTTGCTAACTTTTCATTTCATTAGCACAAATAATGTTTAAGCACGTTAGTTGTAAGTCTGAGTTCTAGGTTGGCGAGTTATTTCAAATCATTTATGATTTGTGTAAGTATTGATGTAGTCTAAAACTACTTGTTTTTGGGTTTCATTGCAGATAATTAACATATTCACAGCTGATTATTTTTCAACCAGAATGAATCTACTGAACAGCTTTACCAGATCTATTTTATTGCTTCCAGTCATTGCTTTTTGTGCTGCATGCACTTCTAGTTATAAAGAAACTTCCATCAAAGAAATCTCGAAATCTGAGATCAGGAAGACGGAGGAGGGTTATCGATTATTCGTCAATGGAGAACCTTTTTACATCAAAGGAGCTGGGCTCGAGTTCGGTGATATTCAGGCGCTCGCTGAACATGGCGCCAATGCCATGCGTACCTGGCGTACTGACAATGGCCAACGTTCTGGCTTAGAAGTATTAGACGAAGCTCATGCCAATGGCTTGAAAGTAGCCATGGGAATTGATGTTGGAAGAGAACGTTTAGGTTTCGATTATGACGATGAGGCTGCGGTTCAAGCCCAATTGGAACGTATAAAGGGGGAGGTGATGGAGCTAAAGGATCACCCGGCCTTGATCATGTGGGGGATTGGGAATGAACTCAATCATCACTCTGAAAATCCTAAGGTTTGGGATGCAGTCAACGAGATCTCTAAGATGATCCATGAGATCGATCCGAATCACGTGACTACTACTTCGCTCGCAGGGATGAATAAAGAGTATGTGGATTTAGTGGTGGAAAGGGCTCCAGATCTCGATGTGCTCAGTGTGCAGATGTATGCGGAGATTGAGATCTTACCACAACGCATTGAAGAATCAGGCTATGATGGTCCTCTTTTAGTCACGGAATGGGGAGCTACTGGTTATTGGGAAGTTCCATCGACTGAGTGGGGCGCTCCCTTAGAGAACAACAGTTCAGTAAAAGCAGATTTTTATAGAAGCAGATATAACAAAGCAATACTTTCTCAATCGAAGCAGGTGATAGGGTCATTCGTTTTTCTATGGGGACAAAAGCAAGAAAGGACACCCACTTGGTTTGGAATGTTTATGCCTGATGGTAATGAAACTGAGTCTGTTGATGCTATGCATTATGTATGGAACGATTCATGGCCCGAGAATAGGAGTCCACGATTAAGTGAGTTTTTACTCGAAGGGCAAAGGGGTCCGGATAATATCAAATTAAAAGCAGGAGAAGATTATTCAGCCATGGTTGAAGTGGCAGATCCTGATAATGATTCACTGAGTTTCCGTTGGGAGATCATGCGTGAAAGCAATACCGAAGCCACAGGTGGAGATGCTGAAGAAGTGCCTGAAGTAATAGAGGGGTTGATCCAAAGCGGACCTGACCAAAATATAAGTTTTATAGCCCCAAGCGAGTCTGGTGCTTATCGCTTATTCATTTATGTGAATGATGGCAATAATCATACAGCTCATGCGAATATTCCCTTTTATGTTGAATAAAGTGTTACCATTTTAGAGCGTTCAAATGAATCTCAAGAGATACCGAAAGAAGTTGATGTCTATGAATAAATAGTCTCTTTATCCTTACCAATGATCTCTTTGTAGAAGATTTGACATTCTTTTTCGAGGTCCTTCAGGTGTTCAGGGACACTAACCTCTTTTTCTTCATAGGGTTGAAAACCGCTGCTTTGATGTACATTACTGTACCAATGATCTGCCCAAACACCATCTTCAGGTCTTGGACCTGCTCCCCATGAAAGCATCTCTTTATTAAAAGGAATTCCAATTTTTGAGCACAGGGTAGACAGGCCTTCTTTAGGATTCTGAAGGATATCCTTTCCTTCTAGAATGATGGGTTCGTAGCCTTGAGATCTCATCTTCTTTACTAATTGTGCCTGATGTTCGAAACCCAGATCGATCATCGTTGGATTAGGAATGACCTTAGCAAAGGATGTGATCATCTCAGAAGGATTTCTGGTTAAGATCAGATTGGTTGTATGCTTGAGAAAATCAGTATTCAGATCGAGTAAGTGATGGGTCATGTTCTTGAAGAAAAGCATAGGCTTAGATTCATCGGTAAGCATGTTTTCGATCACTTGATGACCCTCAGATTCCATGCTGTCAATCGTTTCTTGAGCACTAGGATGGTATTCCTGAGCCTTGGTGTTTTTTAAGTAGTATCCATAAAGTGGCTCATCGTAGACTCTGGTGTCAGGTCTTTGAGCAAAAGAATACATTAAAGCAGTGCTAATATTTCTGGGTCCCGACCACAAAGCAATTCGCTTGATGTCCGGATTAATTTGAATGTCTTCTAACTTCATCTTCGATCAATTGGTGATAGAGTTCATGGAGTTGGTCCGTGACCTTTCCGGGTACATTGCCAAGTTTTCTTCCGTCTATGGTGTGAACAGGAGTGACCCCGCCAAAAGTGCCTGTCACGAAAGCTTCATCGGCTCCATACACATCGTAGAGGCTAAAGTCCTTTTCGAAGCAAGGGATGTCATTTTCTTTGCAAACCCTGACGATATTCCCTCTGGTAATTCCATTCATGCAATAAACGCCAGTGCTTGTCCAGACTTCACCATCTTTTACAATAAAGAAATTGGTAGCATTACAGGTGGCAACATTACCATTTACGTCTAGCATTAAGGCCTCATCTGCCCCTGCTTCAAGGGCCTGGATGAGTGCTTGAACCTCATGAAGTTTACTATGACAATTGAGTTTTGGATCTAGATAATCTGGTGAGCCTCTTCTTATGGTTGAAGTGAATAGGGAGATGCCTTTTAATCGAGTTTCTTCAGAAGCCTTTTTGTGCTCAGCAATGATGACAACGTTAGGACCAGAAATAGTCAAGCGAGGATCTTGAGAAGGGGTCTTTTTAATGCCTCGGGTAACCATCACTCTTACGTGAACATCATCCAACATACTATTTTTTGCTAAGGTAGTTTCTATGTCTTCAACCAATTCTTCTTTAGAAAAGGGTAATTCCATGCCCACCGTCTTGGCGGCTTGCCAGATTCTTTTGAGATGGAGTTCTTTGAAGCATAGTACTCCATGATGAAGTCTTAAGCCTTCCCAAACGCCATCACCTACTAAGTAACCACTGTCAAAGACTGAGATCTTGGCATCGTTTCGATGAAAAAACTCTCCATTAATGAAGATCTGAACGTTTTCATTTCTTGGATCTTCTAAAGCATTATGAGTTCCGTGATTCATGAAAGCAATTTACTCTTTGCACAGAAAATTTATGCACCACTAAAAAGAAAAGCCTTTCCGATTTTTCGAGAAGGCTTTCACTTATATCAATTTTAAGGCTTAGAGCTGAGCCTCAAGTTTTTGTGTCAATACATTTTTAGGTACTGCACCAATGACGTTATCTACAACTTCTCCATTTTTAAAGAAGAGAAGAGCTGGAATTGATCTGATACCATATTTTACAGAAAGATCCTGATTCGCGTCAACGTCAATTTTACCAACTACAGCTTTCTCACCGTATTCACCGGCTATTTCTTCAACAACTGGCCCAACCATTCTACATGGCCCACACCACTCTGCCCAGAAATCTACTAATACTGGTTTGTCTGATTTTAATACTAATTCCTCGAAATTCGAATCGTTTAACTCTACTGCCTTTGCCATTTATCTATTTTTTTAATTTTATCAGTTGCTACATGAATTGACACCAAAAGTAAATAAAAAGTTCCTAACTCATAATTCAATTTAGCTAACATCTAAGCGGTTATTAATGTTGCGCCATCAGTGTAAGTTTTTAATTGCCTGATCAGATCCTGGTTTGCATCTATCTTAACCTTGCGAGAAATTAATTCTACACTAATATTCTCGTCTCTATCGAATAACTCAATTCTCAACATCGTATCACCTTCATGAGTTTGGGTAAGTTCGGTGAGTTTGTCTATGAAATCTTGATCGACTTGGCGAGCGTTGATCTTGACATGAATTCCTTTACCCATCTTCTCTCTCAATTCACTCAGAAGTGAAATGCTGTGTGCTTGTAAGTCCCAGTCTTCGGGAGTGGGATTGAGAGCAGGGTTTTGTTGAATTTCTTTCTTTTTACGCCAGTTCAACTCTACTTTACCTCTAATGTGAAGGAATTCTCCAGGACGTAAATACGCTGCATTGCTAATATATTTTTCGCCCATTAAGAAAAGTTCAGTAGCACCATTGTAATCTTCAATGCTCACAACACCAAATGGTTTTCCAGTCTTGGTCTGTCCATTTCTTACAGAATTGACAATTCCACCAATTGCAATATCTTGATTGGGGTAACGGTTGATCTCAGTGATTGGCTTACAAAATGACTCTAGCTCAATTTGAAATTGATCAAGAGGGTGTCCTGAAACGTAAAACCCAATGACATCCTTTTCAAGCTTCAGCTTTTCCATTTGATTGAAGGGCTCCATTTCAGGCACTTTTGGCAGGGGAGTGGCTACGTTGCTATCTCCGCCAAACAGTGAAACTTGTGCAGCATCTTTTTCTGCCTGCATAGCATTGGCATAGCGAATCACTTTCTCTATTAAGCTTTGTTCACCTTCAGGAGCAAAAAGATATTGTCTTCTGTGATAGCTTTCAAAACAGTCGAAACCACCTGCTTGAGCCAGGGCTTCAAAGTTTTTCTTGTTCACGGCCCTGAGGCTTACTCTTTCTGCAAAATCGAAGACACTTGAATAGGGTCCGTTTTCTTTTCTTTCGGCAACTATAGATTCAATAGCGGCACCGCCAACTCCTTTGATCGCTCCCATCCCGAATCTGATCTCACCTTTCTGATTTACAGTGAATTTGTAGTTAGATTCGTTGACATCAGGTCCCAAAACAGGAACTCCCATTCGTTTACATTCTTCCATAAAGAAGGTCACCTGCTTGATGTCGTTCATGTTATTGCTGAGTACTGAAGCCATGTATTCAGCAGGATAGTGGGCTTTTAAATAGGCTGTCTGAAAAGCAACGTAAGCATAGCAGGTTGAGTGCGATTTATTGAATGCATAAGAAGCAAAGGCTTCCCAGTCTCTCCAGATCTTTTCTAGTTTCTCCTCATCATGTCCTTTAGCCTTTGCTTGTTCAATGAATTGTGGTTTCATCTTATCAAGCACGTCCCGTTTCTTCTTACCCATGGCCTTTCGCAGCACATCGGCTTCACCTTTGGTGAAGTCTGCCAGCTTTTGAGAAAGAAGCATCACCTGCTCTTGATAAACCGTTATACCATAGGTTTCAGCCAAGTATTCTTCCATTGCGGGCAGATCGTAAGTGATGGGTTCATCACCATGCTTTCTACGAATAAAAGAAGGAATGTATTCTAAGGGCCCCGGTCTATATAGTGCGTTCATGGCAATGAGGTCTGCAAACTCATTGGGCTTGAGCTCTTTCATGTATTTCTGCATACCTGCAGATTCATACTGAAAGATTCCTACGGTTTCACCACGTTGAAATAGCTCATATGTTTTTTTATCGTCTAGGGGGAAGTCATCGGGGACTAAGTCGATATCATATTTTTCCTTGACATTCTTTACGGCATCTTTGATCAGAGTCAGTGTCTTTAGCCCCAAGAAGTCCATTTTCAGCAATCCAGCATCCTCTACGACAGAGTTGTCGAATTGAGTACACCACATGTCTGAGTCTTTGGCGGTAGCCACTGGAGCAAAATTGGTGATGTCATCAGGTGTAATTATGACTCCACAAGCGTGGATTCCTGTATTTCGAACGGATCCTTCAATTACTCTAGCTTGGTTTACCGTTCTCGCCTCTAGATCTGTTCCGTCAGCAATTTTTATCAGTTCTTGAGCTAAAGCTATTTGTTCTGATCGCAAAGCTCCTTTAAGCTCTTTATCCGACATGGCAAAGAGTTTAGAGAGCTTAGTATCTGGAACTAGTTTGGCAACTCTATCTGCATCTGGAAGTGGGAGTTCTAATACTCTGGCTGTATCTCGAATGGAAGACTTGGCAGCCATCGTACCATAGGTGATGATCTGAGCTACCTGATTTTTTCCATACTTGTCGATCACATAGTCGATCACACGTTGCCTTCCTTCATCATCGAAGTCAATATCAATATCGGGAAGTGATACACGGTCAGGATTTAAAAAACGCTCAAAAAGTAGATCGTACTTGATCGGGTCGACATTGGTGATACCAATGCAGTAGGCAACAGCAGAACCTGCCGCGGAACCTCGACCTGGCCCAACAGAAACATCCATTTCACGGGCCTTATTGGTAAAGTCTTGAACAATGAGGAAATAACCAGGGTATCCCGTACGCTCTATCGTTTCTAACTCGAAATTGAGACGATCTTCTATCTCAGTTGTGAGATCTTCATACCGCTTTTTAGCTCCTTCGAAGGTTAAGTGTTTTAGATAAGCATTTTCACCTCTGTTACCACCATCCTTAGCATCTTCTTCATGGATGAATTCCTCTGGAATATCATATTTTGGAAGAAGCACATTTCTGGCTAAGTCAAAAGATTCAATCTTTTCAACAACCTCATTGGTATTAGTTATAGCATCGGGAATATCTGAAAAGAGCGCTTTCATTTCTTGTTCACTCTTGATGTAGAATTCATCATTCGGGAATCCGTATCGGAATTCCCTTCCTCTTTTACCTATGTATTTCTTCGGTTTATTGACAGACTCAGCATCTTTCACACAGAGTAAAACGTCATGTGCTGAAGCCTGATCTTTAACTGTGTAGTAGGTATTATTAGCAGCTACGTATTTTACTGCATACTTTTTACAAAGATTAAGTAATATCTTATTGACATGATCTTCTTCAGGTATACCATGTCGATTGATCTCAGCATAAAAGTCTGCTCCAAACTGATCCTTCCACCAGACAAATGCTTCTTCAGCCTGAGTTTCACCTACATTCAAGATCTTATAGGCAACTTCGCCCCATAGACCTCCAGATAGAATGATCAAATCCTCTTTGTATTTCAAAAGGTCATTTTTGTCAATACGGGGCACATAGTAAAATCCATCTGTATAGGCAATGGATGATAGCTTAACTAGATTGTGATATCCTTTTCTATTCTTGGCTAGGATGACAGTTTGAAAACCGTTGTCTTGAACCTTTTTATTAGAACGATCGGCACATACATTGAATTCGCAACCAACTATTGGTTTTATTTCTGCTGCTAATGCAGCACTTACAAATTGAAATGCACCCATCATGTTTCCATGATCAGTGAGGGCTACTGCCGGCATGCCCATTTCTTTAACAGCACCCACAAGACTTTTGATATCAGTTACTGCTTGTAAGATCGAGAATTGAGAATGCACATGCAGGTGTGAAAAAGGAACTTCTTCTAATTCATTAAGTCCTTCGTCATCAACTTTTGAGAGATCTATGCCCTCTTGTAAAACATCCTCTTTGGCGAAATTTGCCGCTTCTAATTCTGGTGCTTCATAGATCACTTCATGAAGTTTGATTCCAGAGGCCGGAGGAATGACCGATTCTTTGATCAATCCAAAAAAGCATCGAGCGGTCGCATCTACATCATAAGCTGCATCATGTGCATCATCGAATCCTTTTCCGAATAACTTCTGATGAAGTTCAGTTAGTGTTGGCCATTTGAATTGACCACCTCTTCCGCCAGGTATAGCACAAAAGTTGGTTCCTTCTAATTTAGTGTCAATGTCACTTAGCTCTTCAAGAGGGTTGTCTAAACCCGCTCTTAAATATTCTGAGCCAACGATATTATAATCGAACTCGATATTATGGCCAATGCCATGTTCGGCTTTGGCAATGTCGTCTTTTAACATTGAGAGGACCTCTTTGATGTCAAGGCCTTCTTCCATTGCTCTTTCCGTGCTTATTCCATGGATCTGAACCGAGTTGTAGGGGATGGTGAAGCCATCGGGTTTTACGATCAGATTTCTTGCCACTAGTAAATTACCACGCATGTCATGAAGTTGCCATGCGATCTGCACTAGCCTTGGCCAGTTTTCGAAGTCTGTTAAAGGGGCATTATAATTCTGAGGTAAACCGGTTGTTTCCGTATCAAATATCAGATACATAAAGACTTAGTTCGATTGGGTTGCTTTACAATAAAAGTAAAGAACTAAACTACTAAATCTTGACCTAGAGGTAAGGGAAGAAGACTAAAAATTTCGATCAAAAAAGAGCATCAAAAATGATTATAATACTTACAACCCTATTCGATTCCATCAATCTTAGTCTGAAGAGGACATTCACCCAAATGTTTGAATGAGAATTGCCTGAATTTAATCGAGCTTGTTGTTCAGTTAATGAGAATCGAAAACTAATTCAGGCTCTTCCACCTGAACTGTTCCATTTTCATTGATACCTACAAGCTGGACCTTTTTTACTTCATTGATCAAAAGAGGATCGTATTTGGCTGCAACTCTGACATAATTTTCGGTAAAACCGTGCATCATGCCATCCTGAACATCATCTTCAAAAAGGACTTTTCGGGTGGTGCCGATCTGTGTTTGATAGAAATGCCTTTTCTTCTTTTCAGAAAGTATCCTTAGCATTTTTGATCTACGTTGACGTTCCTTAAGTGGAACTGTACCATCCATTTCAGGTGCTGCGGTATTCCCTCGTTCCGAATAGGTGAATACGTGCAAGTATGATACGTTAAGCTCATTCAAGAAATTATAGGTCTCTAAGAAGTCTTCGTCAGTTTCTCCTGGGAATCCCACAATAACATCAACTCCTATACAGCAATCAGGGATGAGAGACTTGATCTTTGTCACTCTATCTACATACAATTCGCGTAAATATCTTCGCCTCATTTTACGAAGGATCTTATTACTACCAGATTGAAGAGGTATATGAAAATGAGGAACAAACCTTTTTGAGTTCAGCGTATACTCTATGATCTCATTGGTCAAAAGGTTAGGTTCAATAGAGGAGATCCGAATCCTATCAATTCCTTCAACTTGATCTATGTCTTTCACCAGATCAATAAACTTTTCTTTTCGTTTACCTTCCAAAATACCAAAGTCACCGATATTGACACCAGTAAGCACGATCTCTTTTGTGTCTGTCGCTGCAATCTTTTTCGCAGAACTAATGATATTCTCTATACTATCGCTTCTACTTTTTCCTCTGGCTAAAGGGATAGTACAAAAAGCACAGTGATAATTGCATCCGTCTTGAACTTTTAGAAAAGTTCTAGTTCTGTCATTAATAGAGTAGGCGTTATTAAAGGTCTTGGCTTCATTGATCTCAGATGCTAGTACTTTAGCCTCTTCAGTTTTTTCAAAAGTTGGGAGTAGGTCAAGTAATCTGAATTTTTCAGCCGCCCCCAATACAGCATCAACACCCTTTATTTCTGAAATCTCTTTTGGTTTAAGCTGTGCATAGCAGCCAATAATGGCTACATAAGCTTCAGGATTTATTTTTTGAGCTTCCTTTACAATCTTCTTGCACTTCTTGTCAGCATTTTCTGTAACAGAGCATGTGTTGATAATAAAGACATCTGGATTTTGAGAAAAATCAACCTTCATAAATCCTCTGTCCTCAAACTGTCTGGATATAGTCGAGGTTTCAGAGAAATTCAGTTTACAACCGAGTGTATAGAAGGCTACTTTTTTCATTTTCTAAAGGGCTGCAAATCTAAGAATTATTGTAATAAAAGCCTTCATTTCATGCAGATGTTCATTTAGTTACTTTTTTAAGAGATTTTGGGATTCCCACAAATTTGGGGTGTGTTTTTGATGTAAAAATGTAAATGCAATTGTTTTCCATAAAAAATAGGTCAATCTAAATGGTCAATTACGTAATTATTGTAGTTTTGACATCAATTACGAACCAAGTAAAATCAACAGATATGTCGAACCAGCGCCAACGTGCTTTAAACATCGTTCAACAAAGAACAACAGACCGTGTATTTGCTCCTGCGGATAAGATCTCAGACTTCTTCGCAGATGAGGTATTTACTATGGAGAAGATGAAAGCTAATCTTGCTCCGAATACTTTCAAAAAAGTAGAAACTGCCATTAAAAAAGGTAGGAAGATAGATATGGAAACTGCCAATGAAGTTGCTTCTGCGGTAAAGACCTGGGCTATCTCTAAAGGGACTACACATTATACCCACTGGTTTCAACCATTAACAGGTTCTACGGCCGAAAAACATGATTCGTTTTTCGATGCTCACAAAGGGCTTGAGATTCTAAAAGGAGGGGCATTGATCCAACAGGAGCCAGATGCATCATCTTTCCCTAATGGTGGAATTAGATCTACTTTCGAAGCAAGAGGTTATACAGCTTGGGACCCAAGTTCACCGATCTTTATTTGGGGTAGAACTTTATGTATTCCTACTGTATTCGTTTCTTATACGGGAGAAGCATTAGATTATAAAGCTCCTCTTTTAAAGGCTGTTGAGGCTGTTGATAAGGCGGCTACAAAGGTCTGTCAACTGTTCGATAGAAACGTGAACAGAGTGAGTGCTTCATTGGGTTGTGAGCAAGAATACTTCGTAGTTGACAAGGCTTTATACAATGCAAGACCTGACTTGGTAATGGCTGGAAGAACAGTATTCGGTCACCATCCTGCAAGAGGTCAACAATTAGATGATCACTACTTTGGCTCTATTCCTAGCAGGATCTACAACTACATGAAAGACTTTGAGATCGAATGTCTAAAACTAGGTATTCCTGTTTCTACAAGACATAATGAGGTGGCTCCTGCTCAGTTCGAAGTAGCGCCTCTCTTTGAGGATATTAACGTAGCAACGGACCATAACTCCCTAATGATGGATGTAATGGATAGGGTTGCTGAAAGACATGATCTAAAAGTATTATTCCACGAAAAACCGTTTGCAGGACTTAATGGTAGTGGTAAACACAACAACTGGTCATTGATTTCATCTACCGGAGTGAATGTGTTCCAGCCAAGTTCTAGTGCTAGAGAAAACCTTCAATTCTTGACTTTCCTAGTAAACACGGTCAAAGCCATCTATGATAATCCAGGATTATTGAGAGCAAGTATTGCCTCAGCAGGTAATGATCATAGATTAGGTGCTAACGAAGCTCCTCCAGCTATAATGTCTGTTTTCTTGGGCTCAGATCTAACGGCTGTGTTAGATGAGTTAGAAAATAATGGAAACATTAAAGTAGATAAGGGTGACAATATGTACATGAAGCTGGGGATTGATAAGATACCTCAGATCATCCTTGATAATACAGATAGAAACAGAACCTCTCCATTCGCCTTCACTGGAAATAAATTCGAATTCAGAGCGGTGGGTTCAGAGCAAAATGTTGCTGAGCCTATGACTGTATTGAATTTAATTGTTGCTAAACAACTTACTGAATTCCATAAATCAGTAACCAAGAGAGTAAATGATGGTGAGGATAAGAAGCTCGCAATTGTCAATGTTCTAAGAGAGTATATTAAAGAGTCTAAAGCTGTTAGATTTGAAGGTGATGGTTATTCATCTGATTGGGAAAAAGAGGCGGAAAAAAGAGGTCTTCCAAATGTGAAGAATACCGCAAGAGCTCTTGATGCTTATATTTCTGCAGAATCTAAAAGCGTATTTGAAGAGTTTAACGTAATGAGTGCAGTTGAGCTTGAAGCTAGAAATGAGATTCAATTAGAGAACTACGTATTGAAGCTTCAGATAGAAGCTAGATTGATCTCTGAAATGGCTTTGGCACAAGTTGTTCCTGCAGCTATCAAGTATCAAAACAAGTTAATGGATAATGCCAATGGCTTGGCAGCACTCGGACTCGATAATAGTCATATCAAAGCTATCCTTGGGAAGGTAAATGATCAGATCATCACTATTCAGTCTAATGTAGCTGGTATGAATGATGAACGAGGAAAAGTAAACGATATCGAGGATACTCGAGATAGAGCTATCGCTTATTGCGATAACATCAAAGGTACCTACTTCGATGTGATCAGAAAAGCAGTTGACAGACTCGAGGTTATGATCGATGACGAAGATTGGCCATTATTAAAGTATAGAGAAATGCTATTCATCAGATAGATGAACAACAAAAGATAAAATTAAAACCACTTCCTCTTGGAGTGGTTTTTTATTTTAATAACAAACAACTACTCATCATGTCTACAAAAAGGAAAAGCTGAAAATAAGCTTTTTTTGGTCTTCTTCGTAGGCTTAATTTTTAGTCATCCTAAGCCAAAAAGATCCCTGAGACAGCAGTCAGAGCTCCTGAACCTGATGAATACTGGTTTAGTTATATAATGCAAAGGCCTTAATTGGTGCGACTGTGCCTAAGATTTTTCGAATCTCATATGAACAGATTGTTTTCTTAGAAGAAGAATTAGAATTGATGCTGCCACTATGGAAAAGGTCAGGGAAGTGGCCCTTACTATTCAATGTACAGTAGATAACTAGATTTACCACTCACAGTGGTTTTATTACTTTGTCAATAGTATTTTCATCAACTAAAGTCACTAGATGATTATACGCAAAAGTCAAAATCATTTTTTAGCCTGAAATGAATTTTGGTTGATCAAGAAAGAAGAACTTAAGACACAGCGAGTCTTGAAAAAGAAAGATTAATCCATTTTTTCGATCTTATCTAGCAGTTCATTAGCTTCTGCTGTTTTCAAGTCACTTGCCTTTCTGTCGGTATGAGAGAGTTTATACGCTTCGTCAATTAGCTTTTGATATTTAGCTTGAAGCTTCTCTTTTTCAGATTTCTTTTTGAATAGTCCTAACATGTAATTGAAACCGAATGAATCGAGAAGTTGTTTAGTTATATCTGCTGATATTATCTGTCAATTCTCCATTAGTATAGATCTCAATAATTGCGACATCACCAAACTTTGAATAAACCTCCCAGTTTCCTTCCTTAACTCCACGAACTAATTGACCTTCGGTTAGCTTTCTGCCGCGCTCGTCATAGAATGTCCAAGTTCCATTTGGGTATCCATCTTTGTAAGGGCCTTCGGAAAATACGGTGCCATCGGAATAGTAATTAATTACTTTTCCATTTCCTTTTTGCAGATCACCAGATGATAATGCTCTTCCACGTCTATCGGTGTATTCTGATATGCTGAGCAACTGGCCTTCATCCCAAGTTTCTTCTTTCATATTGTCTCCATCTTCATGAAAATACCCCCAAAGTCCATCTTTAACACCTTTGATGAAACTGCCAATTGATTCTAGTCTTCCATTATCATAATAGAAGAACCATTGGCCTTCTTCCAAGTCATTTAAAAATGAACCTTCAGCTAAAAGAGTGCCTTCCTCATTGAAGGATTTCCAGTTACCAATTTTCTTATCCTTCGAGTAGCGCCCAAGTTCAGCGATCATGCCATTTTGGTGAAAGTATTTCCATGGGCCAATTTTTAGACCTAGGTTAAATTCTCCTTCAGTTGATAGAAGCCCGTTTCTGTGATATTGCTGATAGAGGCTGTCTGCTAGTCCATATTGATAGTAAGTAATGGATTCGAGTTGTTTATTAGAGTACCAACTCCTAGCTGTACCCACCGGCTGATCATTCTCATACCTGATTTCTGACGCAATTCGTCCGTTTCTATGATAAGAGAACCAGGTGTTTATTTTCTTGCCTTCATCATAGTATTCTTCTGCTGCCACAATTCCCTGACCTGAAAAATATTCCCACTTCCCGTCTCTTTTACCTTCAACAAAGGTCCCTTTTTCGATCACATATCCATCAAAGTCAAACTTTTCCCAAGCACCGCTTAAGACCCCATTTTTATAATAAGTTTCAACCACTTTATCACCATAAATATCATAGGCAAAGTAAGGACCATTTAATAGACCATTTTGATAGATAGATACAATCTCTTGCGCAACACCATCTTTATGATATGCAACCCAAGTCCCTTCTTTTTCACCGTCTTTAAATTCCCCTTTTTCCAAAAGTGATGAGTCTTCTCTATAGGCTTCCCAACTCCCATTTAGTTGATTGGATTTAAACGTTGCTTTGACAGCAATTTGACGGTTGGGATAAAAAAGATAGTAGGGTCCGTTGAGTGAGTCGTTTCTATAAAATAACCTGGCCCTTTCAAACCGTCCTAGGAATATATTCCAGTACCCGGTCTTTTGACCTTCAATGTAATTCCCTCTGTGTATGTAGGTGCTGTCGGAGTTGTAACCCATCCATAAGCCGGTTTTTTCACCGTCCTCATAGTCACCGACTAGTCTGATATCTTCTCCCTCTGATAAAAAGATCAGATCGAAGGAGTCTTGTGAATAACTCGCTTTGAAGATTAAGAATATAAAGAGTGCGTATACGTATCTTTTCAAGAACATGTATAATCTGAATTAGAGGTCGGCCTAATTTTAACAAATATTAAGCCAATTCATTTCTTTAACCAATGAACGAAACATTCGATTAAAAGATCGTCCATTTTGTTGATTTGTTTCATATTAAACTGTTTGAATAGCCTAATTGGTTCAGCCCGATTTATGAAAGATTTTATTTTAGAGTTATTTTCTTCAGTAAGTGCAAGCTTCTCTTTATCAGAAGTATCTGAATCCCAAATATCTTGAGCTATTAATAAAAAGGTATCAGGCTCTCTTATTGAAAGGATTTTATCTAAAAAGTCATTGATGTATGGTCGACTCAGAATTAGATTGGCTGAAAAGAAATTACCATACCAGACGATAATTCGAAAAGAGAATTTTGAATCTCGATCAAGTTTTGATGGGTAATCGGTGACTTGATAAGGGAAGCCTTTATAATTATATCCTTTACTTACTTTGCTTGGAGTCAAAGAAACCTCTTTAGGTATCATCCATTCATCGCCACTTTCCCATCTAGTTTTGATCTTTTCTTGAGTTTCGTATAGCTTATGATTGAGCTTTTGGTCTATCTCCTTCTGAAGCTCAAAAAGCTGTTTATCTGATAGAATATCGACCTGCTGTTTTGTTAACATTACCAGCGAATAAGTGCAGACGCCCAAGTAAATCCACTTCCAAAAGCTGCAAGGCAAAGAATGTCATTGGAGCTGATCTTCTTTTGTTCCCAAGCTTCACTTAAAGCTATTGGAATAGAAGCGGCAGTTGTATTACCCCGTGTCATTATGTTGTTAAATACTTTTTCGTTAGGAAGTTTGAACTGATTCTGTACAAAATTACTGATCCTTAAGTTAGCCTGATGAGGGATCAATAAGTCAATGTCATCTGAGGTCATTCCATTCTTTTCTAGTGCTTCATTAATGACTTCGCTAAACCTAACTACTGCATGTTTGAATACGGCATTACCATTCATTGTGAGGTTAAAGGATTTACCTTCTAAAAGTTCTTTAGATAGGCGTACTTTTCTACTAGACCCAGGGTCTTTAACATATAGTTCTTCTGCATGATCTCCATCAGCATGAAGGTGGGTGGAAAGAATACCTTTTTCTTCATCTGTTGCTCTTAGAATGGCTGCACCAGCACCATCGGCAAAGATCACAGAACTAGACCTTCCTTCATTAGACTTGTCCAGGGCAGATGACTGGATCTCAGCTCCAACTACTAAAACCGTTTTGTACATTCCAGTTTTAATGAACTGGTCGGCAATTGAGAGAGCATAAATGAATCCTGAACATGCATTTCTAATATCTAGCGCACCTATTCCTTGCAAGCCTAATTCTCTCTGAAGTAAGACCCCTGAGCCAGGGAAGAAATAGTCTGGGGTAATGGTAGCAAAAACAATAAAGTCAATCTCCTTAAGATCTATATTAGCTCTCTCTGCAGCCATTTTAGTGGCAGAAGTAGCCATATTAGAAACAGTGTCTTTATCCGGGTCGAACCATCTTCTTTCTTCTATTCCAGTTCTTTCAATGATCCAGTCATGCGTTGTGTCCATGATCTTTTCCAGATCGCTGTTCTTAACAACAGTTTCAGGGATATAATGGCCTAAGCCAATAATTTCAGAATTCTTCACAGGTGTAATTTTTCGTTTTTAACAACTAACGGCATTTCCATTCTACCGAAGGCCGACAATTTAATTAAAATAAGATTTATACTGGTTGAACAGAATAATCTAAAGCCCTAATCCCTGAATACCTCCATTAATAAAGTAATCACTAACATTTTTATTCAAATAATGGATGTAAATAGAAAATAACTGTAAGATTGAAGTTTGAAAGAGAAGAAACCCCAACGAAACTAATTCGTATCAGTGTTCGGGAGTAGTTTGAGTAAGATGAATAAAACAGGTGTTTGTTACTTTTTGATCTTGACCTTGTCTATGGTTTATGGTTGTGGTGAAAAAGAAACGGAGCTAACGGCTGATCAGATCATTGAAAAGGCTGTAGAGCGTCATGGAGGAGGAAGGTATGATAATATGTTACTTCAATTCGACTTCAGGGACCGTCATTATAGAGCCAAGATCAGTGATGGCGAATACGTTTATGAAAGGACCTTTCAATCAGATAATGGGTGGGTTACAGATATCTGGTCTAACAAACGCTTCAAAAGGTTAATCGATGAAAAAGAGATTAAGCTTGATCGAGAAGATCTCAGTTCATACAGGACCGCCACTAACTCTGTTATTTACTTTGCATTACTTCCTTTTAATCTAGATGACCCAGTTGTTAATCGCCAACTCATGCGTTCAGTAGAGATTAAAGGGCAGCCTTATTATAAAGTAGAAATTACTTATGGTGAAACAGGTAGCGAAAAAGAAAGCTTTGAAAGCGTCTATATTTATTGGATTCACAAAGAAAACTTCACCATGGATTACCTAGCCTATGCTTTCAATATTAATGGAGGTGGAGTGAGGTTTAGAGAAGCATTCAACAAAAGAGAGGTTGAAGGAATTCTTTTTCAAGATTACATCAACTATACGATTAAAAAAGACTATCCAGCTCAGGAGTTAGACTATGCATTTCTCACAGACCAGCTAGAATTGGTCTCTAAAATTGAGCTCGAGAATATAAAAGTAGAGCGACCTAGCCAAGCGGATTAATTGAAAAGGGTTAAGTTGCCAAACTGATTTGCAGGAGGGACTTTTTTCCAAAGATCTTCAGAATTGAAGGCTGGATCTGCCAATTTAGGGTTTACTGTATGGCTCATAAGAGGTTTTTCCGAATAAGGGACAACGTACTCCAGGATGCTTTCAGAGGTATTAGAATCATTGAGCCATTCGATCATCAGATCATCATTAAGTATTGCTGGCATAACATCAGAGATATCCTTGACCTCTCCGATAGACTTTGTGGTAATCATCATGAATGTGTTCACCTCATCACCTTCTTCAGATTCAAATGTATCCCAAATACCTGCAATGCTAAAAAGAGAGTTGTTTTGTAAATGAAATCTGTAAGGTATTTGCTCTTTTTTTCCAATATCCTTCCAAACATAAAAACTATCAGCGGGTATTATACAGCGCTTTGTTTTCAGACTTTTTCTTTGGGATGCTTTGTTTAAAATGTTTTCTGCGGGTGCAAATAGAAGTTTTTGACTGACTCCTTTGCTTTTAGTGAAGGCCGGATTTATCCCCCAATGAAAATAGCTGATTTTTTCAGGATCTGCACTAGTCATTACAGGGAGTAAACTTGTAGGTTGTGCATTATAAACACCATTGTGGTCAAAGGGGTTATCTATTCCGAAATGTTCTTTTATTAATTGAGCTTTTGATGCAATGGAGTAGTTAGGGAGCATTTAGTTTATTTATAAGTTAAACCAAGTTCGCAAAAAAGGGATTGCAATCAAATAGACATTCATTTGATTTAAAAAATACTTAGGAATAATGATTGAAAAATAGGCTGTTCTATTCTCTAGTCTTTAATTTGAATATAGATAGTTTTAAACCTATTTTTGGGGCTCAAATTTTGAAGAAGCAATATGGCTGAAATAGTAAAAATGCCAAAGATGAGTGACACCATGGAAGAGGGTGTTATAGCGGTATGGCATAAAAAAGTTGGAGATAAAGTAGAGTCCGGAGAATTAATGGCTGAGATCGAAACAGATAAGGCTACCATGGACTACGAGTCTTTCAACGAAGGTACTGTACTTTATTTAGGAGCTGAAGAAGGAGACGCTGTTCAAGTAAATGGAGTATTGGCAATTGTTGGTGAAGAAGGAGAGGAGTACCAATCATTATTAAATGATAATGGTTCTTCAGAAGGTAAAGAGGAAGAGCAACAAGAAGCTGAGTCAACTCCTGATAAATCAGAGTCTGCTGAAAAGATAGATACAAGTAATATTAACGCTGAGATCGTTAGAATGCCTAAAATGAGTGACACTATGGAGGAGGGTGTTATTGCAGTTTGGCATAAAAAAGTTGGCGATACGGTTGAGTCAGGAGAGCTGATGGCCGAGATCGAAACCGACAAAGCGACCATGGAATATGAGTCATTCAATGATGGAACCGTTTTATACTTAGGTGCAGAAGAAGGGAGTTCTGTTCAAGTTAATGGGGTTCTGGCTGTTGTTGGAGAAGAAGGTGCTGATTATGAAGCATTGATCAAAGCCGATAACCAAGGAGGAGACTCGGAGGCTAAAGATGAAAAGCCAGCTTCTACCACTAATGAAGCCGCTTCAGCACCAATGGAGGAGACATCTTCCTCGAGTCAAACAAGCTCAGCTTCTTCTTCAAGCACTACTTCAGGCGGAAGAATAAAAGCTTCTCCTTTAGCTAAGAAATTGGCAGAAGAAAAGGGAGTTGATCTTCAATATGTAAATGGCAGTGGCGATGGTGGAAGAATAGTTAAGAGAGATATTGAAGATTATACGCCAAGTCAAAAGGCGGCTCCTGCACAAGCAGCTTCAGCTAAGTCTGACGTTCCGGCTATTGAACTTCCAAATATAGTAGGAGAAGAAAGCTTCGAAGAGTTAAGAGTGAGCCAGATGAGAAAGACGATTGCCAAGAGATTGGCAGAGAGCAAGTTCTCAGCTCCTCATTTCTACCTGACCATGGAGATTAACATGGATAAAGCCATGGAGGCTAGAAAAAGCATGAACGAAATCTCTCCTGTAAAGATCTCATTCAACGATTTGGTCATCAAAGCGGCATCTGTAGCCTTAAGACAACATCCGATGGTGAATGCTTCTTGGTTAGGTGATAAGATCAGAGTTAATCATCATGTACATATAGGCGTGGCAGTGGCTGTAGATGAAGGGCTTTTGGTTCCAGTAGTTAAGTTTGCTGATAATAAACCACTTTCTCATATTTCAGCCGAAGTGAAAGAACTTGGTGGCAAAGCTAAGGACAAAAAGCTTCAACCCGAAGAGATGCAGGGTAATACCTTCACTATTTCTAATTTAGGAATGTTCGGTATAGAAGAGTTTACTGCGATCATCAATCCGCCAGATTCATGTATTATGGCTGTAGGTGGAATCAAAGAAACAGCTATTGTGAAGGATGGTCAACTTACTGTTGGTAATGTTATGAAGGTAACCTTGTCTTGCGATCACCGTGTAGTAGACGGAGCAGTAGGATCTGGCTTCTTGAAAACGTTCAAAAGTTTGTTAGAAGATCCAGTAAGAATTTTAATTTAAAATTTATAAGTCCCGCTTCTGCGGGATTTATTTTTTAATGATAAACACGAGAATGACAAAGATAAGATCAACAACAGTATTAGCAGTTAAACACAATGGTACTATCTCTATTGGAGCTGACGGTCAGGCTACCATGGGGAATACGGTAGCCAAAAGTAACGTTAAGAAGATCAGGAAATTACAGGACGGTAAAGTAGTAACTGGTTTTGCTGGTTCTACGGCAGATGCATTTACCCTTTTAGAGAGATTCGATGAGAAGTTGAATGCTTATGGAGGTAATATGAAAAGAGCTGCAATTGAATTAGCGAAAGATTGGAGAATGGATCGCTATCTAAGAAAATTGGAATCTATGTTGATTGTGGCTGACAAGGAAGATATTCTTATACTTTCTGGCACAGGTGATGTCCTTGAGCCTGATAATGGCATAGCGGCAATAGGTTCTGGGAGTATGTACGCTCAAGCTTCTGCACAAGCTTTAGTGAAACATGCATCACATCTTGACAGTAAAGAAATCGTTGAAGAAAGTCTTAAAATAGCAGCAGAGATCTGTATCTATACTAATTCGAATTTAATTGTCGAAAAAATTAGCTAGGCATTTTTGAATGCTAGGATGATTAGGTTGCTCAATATGTCATCATTCTGAAGTTGCGACTTGACTTCTTTAAGCTTCTTCTTCTATGATCTGATAAATGATTTGAGAGGCTTTTTTCAATTCTTCAGAACTGATGTTCAAAGGGGGGGCAAGCCTGAAACTTTCTGGACATGATAAGAAATAGAAAGTAATAACACCTCTTTCCAAGCACTTATCAACGATTCTTCTTACCGTTTCAGAGTCATTAAATTCAACAGCCATCATGAGTCCTTTTCTACGTATCTCTTTGATCTTATAGTGTCCGATCAATTCTTCCAGTAAAGCACCTTTTGATTCTACTTGGTCAAGTAATTTCTCTTCTTGAATAACCTGAAGGTTGGCATATGCTGCTGCACAAATAACTGGATGACCACCAAATGTTGTGATATGACCCAAGATTGGTTGTTGAGAGAGCTTTTTCATTTTTTCTTGTGAGCAGATAAATGCACCAATAGGCATTCCACCTCCAAGCCCTTTAGCTAAAGTGAGGATGTCGGGGATAACTTCATAATGCTCGAAGGCGAACATTTTACCTGTTCGACCTATACCCGTTTGTATTTCATCAAAAATGAGTAGAGTGCCTGTTTCACTGCATTTGGCTCTTAATGCTTTAAGGTATGATCGGTCTGCGATTCTTACTCCTGCATCGCCCTGTATTGGTTCAATAAGAACAGCAGCAGTTCTCTCAGTGATATGCTTGATGTCATCTTCGTTGTTGAATTCAATGAATTTCACATCAGGCAATAGGGGTCTGAATCTATATTTCTTGGTTTCATTTCCTGATACACTTAAAGCACCGTGGGTACTTCCATGATAGGAGCCCTTGCAAGAAATGATTTCAGTACGGCCTGTATCTCTTTTAGCAAGCTTTAGTGCACCTTCTATGGCCTCTGTACCGCTATTGACAAAATAAGAGCAATTGAGTTTCTCGGGAAGAAGATTTGCAAGTTCTTCAGCCAAATCGTTTTGTGGACTTTGAATGAATTCACCGTAAGCCATTACGTGTAAATACTTGTCTGTTTGATCTTTAATGGCTTTTACCACTTTAGGATGCCTATGACCAATGTTGGTAACGGCAATTCCTGAGATCATATCCAGAAAAGCGTTACCAGCAGTGTCGAAGATATAAGAGCCTTCCGCCTTCTCTATCTCTATCATAAGAGGAAAAGGCGAGGTCTGAGCAACATGATTTAGAAATACCTTTTGAGAATACATACACAAAAATAATCAGGAATGAATTGGTTTAAGGGCAAAACATTAGATTTGAACAATGATAGAGCAATCTCCACTCAATTTAATTGAAAAACGCCTCTTTCTCTTTGGAGGATTTGCTCTTTTGTTTGCATTCTACTTTAATTTGGGTGTTTACCCTTTGCTTTTGGAAGAGCCTAGAAGAGCATTAATTGCCCTGGAAATGCTTTTTAATGATAATATTTGGGTTCCAACTCAGACTGGTGAATTGTATTATAGGAAGCCACCCGTTTATAATTGGTTGCTAATAGGTTCATTTAAACTTTTTGGAGAGGCTAATGAGTTAGCGATAAGGTTTTTCTCAGTAGCAAGTCACTTGCTTTCAGGCCTTATGGTATATGTTTTTACCAAGCGATACATTAATATTCGAGTAGCAGTTTTTACCTTTTTCGGGTTCTTACTATCGGCTGATATCTTAACCTATTTTTCTACGCTGGGTGAGATTGATCTTTTCTATGCACTTGTGACCTCATTATCTATTTTCTTGATCTTCTATTATGGTGAAAAGGAGGCCTATGGTAAGCTTTTTCTTTCAGTTTATTTTTTAACATCAATAGGGTTTCTTACTAAGGGACTAACATCAGTTCCTTTTACGGCAATTAGTCTGTTAGTATTTTTTATTCAAAAGAAGGAATTTAAGCGATTTTTGGGTATTCAGCATATGCTGGGAATCTTGTTGTTTACCTCCATTATATTCGGGTATTTTTATCAATACAATAAGTATGAGGATGTTAGTGGTTGGTGGTCAACTTTAATTTCTGAGTCAGCAGATAAAGCGACTGGTGGAGGATTCAATGCATTTATTGGTCAGATAGTAACGTTTCCTTTTGAAATAATCAAGATACTTTTACCTGCAACGTTATTCATTCCATTATTTTTTATCAAAGGGACTAGATCTAAGTTAAAACAGAATGAGTTCGTTTGGTTCTGTCTATTGATCTTCATTTTTAATTTTCCTCTTTATTGGTTTTCAATAGAGGCAAGGTCCAGATACATCTATCCTTTATTTCCATTTGCTGTAGTAGTATTAACATACCTTGCAATGTCAATATCTCACGAGGGTTTATTGAAGTTTTTGAAGGTAATCGCATACTTCTGTTTGTCAGTAATGTTAATAGTCCTTCCTGCAAGTTTATTTATTGATTCAGTAAGGCCAGTAAATGGGTTGGTCTTTTACATTATTCCTTTGATGCTCATACTTGGTGTCTTGGCTTATTTATTCTATCAAAAACGAATAAGAGCTTATGTGGTCATTCTTCTGGTTTTTATCGTGGTTAAATTGACAATGTCTTCAATTGTACCAGAGATTAGAGCTAAGACCTCGGGAGCAGCAAGTGATAAGAAAATTGCTGCAGAAATAGCAGAAATGACAAAAGGAGAGAGGGTGAATCGTCTTAATGACTTGAGGATTTCATTAGGAATAGTATTTTACTTGGAGAGAGAAAAAAAAGATATTTTGAGATCAGCCGATAAACTTACAGAAGGTTTTTATTTCGTCAAACCAGAAAATATGGAAGATTCTAATATCAGCTTTGATATCAAGAAGGAATTTCTATATCGGCAGGATAAGATTTGGTTGATCAGTATAGATAAACCTAAACCATGATTATCACTTTTTAAATGAAGTCAACAATGGTGGCATTTTACAATAATTAATACAACCCATGAGGAGGTATACAAATTCACTTAAAAGATTAAAAAACCCGATTCAATTTTGGAGGGCTTATTATAGATATAAGGACCAAGAAAACGATCATATTCATAATGTCAGGTTTCGAAATGGATTCCACTTGGGTGTGCCTCATAAACTTATCAGTGCGTTTGATGAGATCTATTTAAGAGGAGTTTACGATGAGGCTTTGACTAATGTAAAAGGCGGTGATGTGGTTGTTGACTTAGGGGCGAATGCAGGTTACTTCAGTTTAGCTGCGTTAATGAAAAATAGAGACATTACATTAATTGCTGTTGAGCCTTTACCAGCGAATCATAATTCCTTTCTAGAGAATATGAAGGTGAATGGAATTGATAATTTTCAATTGGTTGAAAAGGCTGTATTGACTAATGAAAGTGGCTATTTGGAATTGTATTTTGAAGAGGATGACCAGGTAAGTGTTAGTGCCTCTATGGTAGTTAAGCCAAGATCAAATACGAGTTTAAAGGTACCCGTACTTTCTTTCGATCAACTAATGGAGGAGCAAGGGCTCAGTCACGTTGACCTGCTCAAAATTGACTGTGAAGGTGCAGAGTATAATATCCTTTTCAATACAAAACCTGAAACATTCAGCTTAGTAAAGAAAATTGTAATCGAAACACATCATTGGGTACCTGTGTCTGAAGGGACCATTTCACAAATGGTCACATTTTTGAATAAAATGGGTTATGCAACCCAATTGCTGCATAAAGATATTCTCATCGCTGAAAGGGCATAAAAAAAGCCTTGATTACTAAATCAAGGCTTTAAATGATCTCCTTTTTATTTTCGTGCCATTACACGTTTTGTTGATTTCACGATGTTTTCGGCATCGACCCCATACTTTTTCATTAATTCTTCAGGTTTACCACTTTCTCCAAATGAGTCGTTTACAGCAACCATTTCTAATGGAGCAGGGTGGTGAAGTGCTAATGTTTGAGCAACTGAATCGCCTAAGCCGCCATTCATTTGATGCTCCTCTGCTGTTACTACGCATCCTGTCTTTTTCACTGATTCCAAAATGGCCTCAACGTCTAAAGGTTTGATCGTATGAATATTGATCACCTCCACTGAAATACCTTCTTTGGCCAGTTCAGCTTCAGCTTCAATTGCCTCCCAAACCAAATGCCCTGTTGCAAAAATCGTAACGTCAGAACCTTCGATCATTTTGAGAGCTTTGCCAATTTCAAATTTCTGATCAGCAGGAGTAAAGATAGGCACTTTGGGTCTGCCAAATCTCAAGTAAACAGGTCCATGATGTTCAGCAATAGCAATAGTTGCTGCTTTAGTTTGATTATAGTCACATGGGTTAATGACTGTCATGTTTGGTAACATCTTCATCATTCCTACATCCTCAAGTATCTGATGAGTTGCACCATCTTCACCTAATGTAAGACCAGCATGAGAAGCACAGATCTTCACATTCTTTTCTGAATAAGCAATAGATTGCCTGATCTGGTCATAAACTCTACCTGTTGAAAAGTTGGCAAAAGTACCTGTAAATGGAATTTTCCCACCAATAGTCATACCTGCAGCAAGACCCATCATGTTCGCCTCAGCGATTCCCACTTGGAAGAATCTTTCTGGATTCTCATCGATGAAAGTCTGCATTTTTAAAGAGCCTACAAGATCAGCGCACAAGGCAACCACATTTGGATTACTTCTTCCTAATTCAGCTAATCCGGCTCCAAAGCCTGAACGGGTATCTGATTTTTCTGTAAATGTATATTTTGTCATTTCTGCTGAATTAGTAGTCGCCTAAAGTTTCTTTTAGTTGTGAAAGGGCAGAAGCCAGTTGCTCATCGTTTGGAGCAATTCCATGCCATTTATGAGTTCCCACCATAAAGTCTACTCCATAACCCATTTCGGTATGCATAAGATTCATGATTGGTTTGCTATTGCCTGTTAGAGACTTCGCTTCCTCAAGAGATTTGACTAGGCTAGTCATGTCATTACCTTCACTCTCTAGTACATGCCATCCAAAGGCTTCCCATTTAGCCTTTAGATCGCCTAAGGACATTACCTCTTCCGTCGGGCCATCGATCTGCTGACCATTAAAGTCAACTGTAGCGATAAGGTTGTCGATCTTATGATGAGCAGCGTACATTGCTGCTTCCCATACCTGACCTTCCTCCAATTCACCATCACCCATGAGGATGTAGACCAAATTGTCTTCCTTATTCAATTTTTTAGCTTGAGCTGCTCCGCATGCAACAGAAAGGCCTTGTCCTAAGGAGCCAGAAGCAATTCTGATCCCTGGAAGCCCTTCCTCAGTAGCAGGGTGTCCTTGCAGCCTAGAATCTATCATTCTAAAAGTGGCTAGTTCCTTAGGTTCGAAATAACCTGCTCTTGCCAGTACGCTGTACCAAACAGGAGAGATGTGTCCGTTTGAAAGGAAAAAGAGGTCTTCATTTTTTCCATCAAGGTCAAAACCATCTTTTCTTGTCATGGCTTGAAAATACAATGCCACTAAAAAATCTGTACAGCCCAAGGAACCTCCTGGGTGTCCTGAACTGGCACCATGCACCATGCGCACTATGTCTCTTCTTACTTGAGAAGCAATATTCTCAAGATTACCTATTTCTGTACTCACTTTTCAAAAAGTTTATTGATGTCTGAATTTAATTTAAAATTTGGGCAGTATGGTCTTTTGTCTTCACTTTTGAAATGATATTATCGATCACACCCTCTTCATTAATAATGAAAGTTGTTCTAGCGGTTCCCATGTATTTGCGCCCATACATTTGTTTTTCCACCCATGTGCCAAATTGTTCATGAATGCTTTTGTCTTCATCTGCAATTAATCGGAAAGGTAATTCGTATTTACTGATGAAGTTGGTATGCTTCTTTGCAGAATCAGAGCTAATACCTACAATTTCATAACCGGCTTCCTGAAGGGCCTGATAATTGTCTTTAAGGTTGCAGGCTTGTGCGGTACAGCCTGGAGTGTTATCTTTTGGATAGAAGTATAAGGCTAATTTTTTTCCTTTAAAATCAGATAGTTTTATGGAGTTACCATCTTGGTCTATTCCTTCAAATGTTGGTGCTAGGTCACCCACTTGTAAACTCATGTTTATTCAATGTTTAGTTTAAGAATTGATTCATTGCCGGCATTGTCTACCACTTTCAATTCAAACTCTCCTTTTAATGGTTTGTTTTTATCTAATCTTTCCGACCATAAAAGGTTGAGTTTTGGCTCATAATTCATCAGTAACCATCTTCCGTTGATCTTAGCTTCATAGCTGTCAATCCCTGATATATTATCTGAGATGGTCACTTGAATTACATCCTTGGAAACAGATCTTTTCCTAATGACCGGAGGCTCAAGGTCTTTTAATAAAGTATACTTTCCAAAAGAATAGATGGTGAAGTTTAGCTTACCGTCTTCAATATTCCCTCCAGCAAAGCTAGGGTACCGCGGGTTGTTGATAGAGTACAAATGATACTGTTCTAGAGAATCATATTCCCCCAATATCTCTAGCTGAGCAATGATTCCACCTTTTAAAGGATAAATGTTATCCTGAATTTCAAACACGTCATGACCAGTGTTTTTATCAACATAATGATCAGTTTGGAAATAGATCGTGTCGAAAAGAGTTCTTTTCGAAAATTTAAGAGAGTAGGTGTCTGCTAAAAACGAATGTTCGCTTGCTGCTGGTACTCTGTCTGAAAATTTTAGGTCTTGCTCATCGCCATTTGCATAAACTACCTTCTGCGGTAATACCTTTCGAAGATCAACAAGGTAGACATTAGTGCTCTCGTTGTAATAAGCAGGTTCTAGAACAGCGGAACCTGCTTTAAAGTAGGCTGTTATATTATTCTGAAGAGAATCTCTTTGATGGAAGAGCATTAGCGTATTGTCTAAGGTATAACCACCTTTTCTACTTCGGATAGATTCAGAGATACAATTGATGTTTTCTACACCTTTCAGTACCACTCTAATGCTGCTTCTGTTCTCATATGAATCTTCTGCTTCTATAAATACATTTTTAACCTCTCCTGGTTGAAGGGAGATGACTCCATTATTCTTTCTTTTTCTATAAAAACTGAGTGGGTTTCCTTCGTCCACATATAGTTTATTATACCTTCTTCTTGTTTCTACCTCAGCTTGATAATTTGTATGAATCAGTATGTTTTTTTGTAAAGAGAAATCGATGCTGTCAATGACCTGGCTGAAATAAAGCTCATCATCTAAAAACATGTCGATATATGGAATTCCGTTTCTATTACTTGCGCCATTTAATTGATCAAAAGCATAGAGTTCTAGACCTATCTTGCCACTAACATAAACTGTATCTGGAAGATTGTTGGCTTTGAACTCAAAGCGACCAAACTGCTGGTTTACCCGAGCATCGATATCCATGCTTTTAATTGCCAAGTAGTTTAAATTAGGTGGAATGTTGTCTTTCACTTCATTGAAACCCATTCGGAGAGGATCTAAGACCTTTTGATCTGATGAACGAATTTCAAAATGAAGATGGGGTCCTGTCGATGATCCGGAATTACCAGAGAGGCCAATGACCTCACCTTTTTTTACAGAGATTTCTCCCCGTTTTGGAAATAAATTAACATTAAATGATTCGCGTTTATATTGTTGCTCTAAGGTGTATTGAGCAACTACTTCATTGAAATTCTTGAGATGTGCGTAAACTGTAGAAGTGCCGTTAGGGTGCTGAATATAAATGCAATTACCGTAACCGCCTGTTCCTACTCTAATTCGGCTAACATAGCCATCGGCAGCAGCATAGACATTTAACCCTTGTTTGCCATTGGTCTTAATGTCAAGTCCTGCATGGAAATGACTGGATCTAAGTTCACCAACGGTCCCACTTAGAAAATTATCTTGTTTAGGCTGTATTGGGAATTGAAAATAGTCGGCTTCAATGCCTTCATACTGAGCATATGTTATCAGCCCTATCAGCTGTAAGATGAAAGTAATTGTAACTCGTCTATTTGATCTCAACCTCTAACATTTTCTTCTCCTCTATAAACGCTTCTAACTTATCCCCAATTGTAACGGGGCCAACTCCTGCTGGAGTACCTGTAAATATGATGTCTCCCTTTTTTAAGGTAAAGTATTGAGAAACATAGGCAATGATCTCATCGAAAGGAAATAACATTAAACTGGTATTCCCTACCTGCTTCTTTTCACCATTTTGTTGTAGGGAAAAGTTTAAATTACCTAAGTCAAAACTATCCTTCTCTACAAAATCAGAAATAGGTGCGGATCCATTAAATCCCTTTGCTATTTCCCAAGGTAAACCTTTCTCTTTGCATTTTGCCTGCAAATCTCTTGCTGTAAAATCTATTCCTATTCCTATTTCTTGATAATATTTATGAGCATATTTTTGATCGATATATTTACCCTCTCTATTGATCTTAATAAGTATTTCTACTTCGAAGTGAATGTCTTTAGTGTATTCTGGGTAATAAAAGGGTGCGTTTTTTCGTAAGATGGCAGTATCCGGTTTCATGAATACAACTGGCTGATCTGGTTTTTCATTATTAAGTTCAGCAATGTGGGCGGCATAATTTCTGCCGATCGCAATGATCTTCATAAAGTAGTTTTAGTATCGGTCGATAATATGCTTAGTAATTAATTTTAAACATACTTGTCTTTTAACATACTGAAAGTAATGTACAAATTTGACTCTTCAAAGATACAAAGCACCATGAAAGGATTAACTCCACTTCGTTCGACTCTACTTATTATTATTTCAATGGTAACTGTTTGGGCATGCTCTACAGTACCAATTACCGGAAGATCTCAATTGACAGGTTTAATCGGTGATCAGCAGATTATATCTATGAGTGCAGAAGCTTATGATGATGTATTGGACTCTGTAAAAATCTCCAATGATACAGAGCAAGTGGCTATCATTCGTAGGTCAGGTACGCGTATTCAGAAAGCTGTTGAGAAATATTTAGCTGATAACGGTCTAAGTGATCTTTTAGAAGGGTTTGATTGGGAGTTTAATCTAATAGATAATGATACGACTGTTAATGCTTGGGCAATGCCAGGAGGTAAAGTAGCATTCTATACAGGGATAATGCCTATTTGCCAAGATGAATTAGGGGTGGCTGTAGTGATGGGGCATGAAGTAGCTCATGCTGTGGCAAAGCATGGCCAAGAAAGAATGAACACCGCTTATGCTAAGCAAGTTGGGTTGTCTTTAGGCGCTGTTGCATTAGGTCAAGACCCTAGTATGGCACAAAGATTAGTATTTCAAGCTGTGGGTATCGGCTCAGAAATTGGAATGTTGGCTTTTTCTAGAAAGCACGAATCAGAGGCAGACGAACTTGGGTTGATCTTTATGGCAATTGCAGGTTACGATCCATCAGAAGCTCCTAAGTTTTGGGAAAGAATGTCTGCTGGAAGCGGGGGACAAGCACCGCCTGAATTTATGAGTACTCACCCTTCTCATGAAACAAGGATAGAAAGACTTAATGCTAAGCTTCCAGAAGCGATTGAGTACTATGAGAGGAGTGAGATGAAGTGAACCCTTCAGGACTAAAATAACCTGATCCTATTTTTTTGGTCTCAAAAACTAACGCTACTATTTATCGATATGTATTTTTTGAGACTAATAACAAGTATTCAAGATTAAACGAATTACCCCATCTGAAAGCCTTTCAGCTTGATCTGTGTCAGTTTTCTTTTGGTATCTAGAGGGAAATCGCCTTGCATCATCCAGTCGTAGTAGCCAGGCTCACGCTTAAAGACTTCGCCCACGGATTTACCCTTGTGCTTACCGAAGTTAAAGACCTCTACATTTTTGTCGTTTAAGACAATTCTTCCAGCCAAGTCCACCATGTTACTTGCTACCAATTGATGAATTGCGTTCATATCATTCTCGATCTTCCCTAATTCTCTTCCTGAGGCATCGGTAACATCTTGCCCTTTGTATCTTTCTATTTGCGCCTTAAATACTTCGTATGTGGCGTCATTGTCTGCCTCGGCACCATGAGCCCCTTCCAATTTCTTTCCGCAATAAAATTTATAGGCTGCGGTTAGGGTTCTTTGTTCCATAAGGAAAAAGATCTTTTGGGCATCGATCAACTTGCGCTGACTAACTTCAAAATCTACTCCAACTCGTAAGAATTCTTCAACTAACATAGGGACGTCAAAACGGACGATATTAAATCCACCTAAGTCACAGCCTTCTAAGAATTTGACAAGTGGTTTCGCGATTTCTTTGAACGTAGGTTCGTTAGCAACGTCCTCATCTCTGATTCCATGAATCATGGCTGACTCCTCAGGAATTGGGATGGTAGGATTGATCTTCTTGACCATTTTCTCAGTTTCTCCGTTAGGCATCACTTTTAGAAAAGCGAGTTCAACTATTCTGTCTTTGGAAACATTAATTCCGGTTGTTTCTAGGTCGAAAAAGACAAGTGGGTTCTTGAGATTGAGTTGCATAAAATTGAAGATTTGATCAAACCTCTAAAAAATAGACAAAGCATCAAATTTTAATATTGTTAAGACTTGTTGAATATGACCATGTAGTATATTTGAATATAAGTTGAAAGTATCTGATAGTGAGTTCCTTAATGTCTATTATCTTGTTGTTGAGAAGGGTGTAGGCTTAAAAAAATAATTTAAAAAATTTAAGGATGGACGATTTAGAGAATTGAATCACCTGCTCGCTTATCTCTATATTTAACTAGGTTCAGAAAGACCAATTTGGAAATTGGTAAAGCAGTTATGTTGAAAAGTCAGGTGATAACCCTGTGCAAAACCCCGTGGATAATTGAGTTGATAACTTTTGAAAAACTAACGCGACAATTCTTTGTCAAGCGTTGAGAAAGGGTATAAGTTTGAATAATGGAAGAAAGGAAATCGGCAGCATTAAGGCTAGGCTACAAGTCTAGAAATATGTCAACAGAAGGGGCAAAATTAGGTAAACTTCCTCCTCAAGCAACAGACTTAGAAGAGGCTGTTTTAGGTGCTCTTATGTTGGAAAAAGATGCGCTGACAAATGTGATCGATATCCTGAATCCTAATTCTTTCTACAAAGAAAGTCATAAGGAAATTTATCAGGCTATCTATGATCTCTTCCAAGCTTCCGAACCGATCGATATTCTTACTGTAACGAGTCATTTAAGAAAGGCTGGTAAGCTTGAGATAGTTGGTGGTCCTTATTACATAACTCAACTCACAAATAGAGTTTCTTCGGCTGCGAACATAGAATACCACGCTCGGATAATAGTAGAACAGTCGATCAAAAGAGAGCTTATTCGAATCGCTTCTGAAATCCAAAAAGATGCTTTTGAAGACACAACAGATGTGTTTAAGCTTTTGGATAGAATGGAGCAGGCACTTTTTGAAGTGTCTGAGGCAAATATTCGAAAAGAGTATGACAGCATGAAAAACATCATGTCAACTGCTCTTGAAGAAATTCAGAAAAGGAAGGATCATGAGGATGGATTGACTGGAATTCCTTCAGGTTTCACAGCGTTGGATCGAGTGACTTCTGGCTGGCAAAAATCCGATATGGTGATCATTGCAGCACGCCCTGGTATGGGTAAGACCGCTTTTGTGGTATCTGCTTTAAGAAATGCAGCTGTTGATCACGGTCATGCATGTGCCATTTTCTCCCTAGAGATGTCTTCTGTTCAGTTGGTGAACAGATTGATCTCAGCTGAAGCGGAATTAGGAAGTGAAAAGATCAAAAAAGGTACACTAGCAGAGCACGAATGGGCTCAGCTGGTGCACAAAACAGCAAGTTTGACCAAAGCCCCCATTTTTATAGATGATACCCCAGGACTTTCAATTCTCGAATTGAGAGCGAAATGCCGAAGGTTGAAACAACAACATGACATTCAGCTGGTGGTAATTGATTACCTCCAGCTAATGTCTGGTGACTCTTCAAAGAGCGGAGGAGGATCCGGTAACCGTGAACAGGAGATCGCATCCATATCCCGAGCTTTGAAGAATCTGGCAAAGGAACTTAGTGTTCCTGTGATTGCACTTTCGCAATTAAGCCGTGCCGTGGAAACCCGAGGCGGAGATAAGCGTCCCCAGCTTTCCGACCTCCGGGAATCCGGTTCTATTGAGCAAGATGCCGATATGGTAATGTTCCTTTACAGGCCAGAATACTATGGCATTACCGAAGACGAAAATGGTATGCCAACTCAGGGAACTGGGGAAGTGATCATTGCGAAGCACAGAAATGGGTCTCTAGAGAATGTTCAACTCAAATTCATTGGTCAGTATACTAAGTTCTGTGACCTTGATGTGAACTATGGAGGAACAGCAACTTATGGAAGTACTTTCCCCTCGGGATCTTCCAATTTTGAATCAGGAAGTGGCGGAACTATGACATTCCCAAGTAAGGCTAATGGTGGTGATAATAAGCCTAATCTTCCTGAAGGAGGAAGTGGGGAGGCACCTTTCTAATATTCTACCTTATTATTTTCAAAAACAGTAGTTTTTCATAAAGGGTTAGTCATATAGTTGATTAATTATAATTTTGAATCGCCTATGAAGACACTATCAGTAACCGATCAAAATGAACCCCTTCAGTTTGAAGATAAGTCTATACCAGCAACTGGTAAAAACGAAGTATTAGTTGAGTTAAAAGCGGCTGCTTTGAATCATAGGGATCAGTGGATCCGTCAAGGAATGTACCCCAATATTCAGCTAGGCACCACTTTGGGTTCTGATGGAGCAGGACTTATCTCTGCTGTTGGAGAAGGAGTATCTGAGTCTTTTCTGAAAAAAGAGGTGATCATCAATCCAAATTTGAATTGGGGGGAAGACCTAGCGGTCCAATCTGGAGAGTTCAATATTTTAGGAATGCCGAAAGATGGGACTTTAGCAGAATATGTGGTGGTGAATATAGATCGTGTCGTTGAAAAACCAAAACACCTAAGTTTCGAACAAGCCGCAGCACTTCCATTAGCAGGGCTCACAGCATATCGTGCATTATTTCATCATGGCCATTGTGAAAGGAATGACCATGTATTGATCTCTGGAGTAGGAGGAGGGGTTGCTCAGTTTGCTTTTCTTTTTGCATTAAGCGTTGGCGCCAAGGTTTGGGTGACATCGGGGTCAAATGAGAAAATTTCTAAATGCGTTGAATTAGGCGCTCAAGATGGATTCAATTATAAAGAAGAAGATTTGACCAAAAAGGCCAGGTCCGCGGGTGGTTTTGATATAGTGATTGATAGTGCTGGAGGAAATCAAATCAATGACTTTGTTAAATTGATGAAACCTGCAGGGAGGGTTGTATTCTATGGTGCAACTAACGGTCTACCCGAAAAGATAGATCTATTCAAAATGTTTTGGAATCAAATTACTTTGCAAGGTTCAACCATGGGCAATGACAAAGAATTCGAAAGTATGGTGAAATTTATCTCCAAACATAAGATCGAGCCCATCATAGATTCCGTTAGGCCTTTTGAAGAAGCTGTTTCAGCTTTTGATACCATGAAGGAAGGGAAACAGTTTGGGAAGTTGGTTTTGACTTTTTAATACCCTTCCATAACAGTTTCAAACCGTTCAAAAGCACCACTATTTAAAGCCATCGTTTCTTTGGTTAACTAACCGCATTAAACCAATTTATATCAAACCGAGAATTCTATGAAATACAATTTACAGAAGCTGAGTCTTTTGGGATTGCTGTTTTGTTTATTCAATTCAGTTGGGGCACAAGATTACCCAACACTGAATCAGCAAACTCAACGATTAAGGACGCTCGCTAATTCTTCAAATGTTACCCTTACCTCCTTAACAAAAACCATAGGTGGTAAAGACGTTTGGATGCTTTCAATTGGCACAGGTGATCTTGACAGTAAACCTGCCATGGCCGTAGTCGGTGGAGTAGAAGGCAGCCATTTGTTAGGTGTAGAAATGGCTATTCGTTTTGCGGAAAGTGTTGCTGATAATTCTGATGCACTGGAGAAGACCACGTACTACGTTTTTCCTAACATGAGTCCTGATGCTTATGAAAATTACTTTGCAAACCTAAAATGGGAGAGAAGTGGAAATGCCAAAGAAACCGATGATGACCGTGATGGTAGAAATGGAGAAGATCCATTTGACGACTTGAATGGTGATGGCATGATCACTATGATGAGAGTTGAAGATGTGACCGGAGATTGGGTAATGCATCCTGCCGATGGTAGAGTCATGATTCCTGCTGATAAAGGTCAAGGAGAAAAAGGTGCTTATCACTATTTTACTGAAGGAAAAGATAATGATAATGATGGTGCGTTCAATGAAGACGGACCTGGTGGGATTCACTTTAATAAGAGTTTGACTTATGAATTTCCATATTTTACTCCGGGAGCGGGAGAGCATCCTGTTTCTGAACTGGAGAATAGGGCTCTTCTAGATCTACTCTACACCAAATTTAATATTTACGGAATATTCACTTTTGGCCCAGGAAACAACCTTTCTTCACCATGGAGATATAATAGAGCCGGTGCATCGAAAAGAGTTGTGACAAGCATTTTAAGTGAAGATGCTGGTTTGAATGAACTAGCTTCGAAAGCCTATAATGAAACAGTTGGCTTGAAAGATGCACCTCCTTCTGGTGCTCAAGGAGGCGATTTCTTTCAATGGGCTTATTTCCATTTTGGTAGATTAAGCTTTGGTACACCAGGATGGTGGGCGCCAATGGTTAAAGGAGATTCTGCCATGGCCGCTAATTCAGATAAGAATAGAGAAGTCAATTTCTTAAGATGGGCTGAACAAGAAGGACTGTCAGATTACTTTGTTGAATGGACAGAGATTGAACATCCTGATTTCCCCGGTAAAAAAGTGGAAGTTGGAGGTATTGCGCCTTACAGAATGATGAATCCACCAACCTCGATGATCGATGATGTAGCAGAAAAGCACAATCAATTTATTGTTCAATTGGCTTCCCTGCAATCAAGTGTTGATCTTATTAATCTTCAAACCGAAGAAGTAGGGAAGGGCTTGACGCGTATAACGGTTGACTTATATAATCCAGGTACTCTGCCAACTCATTCTCAAATGGGGACGCGTTCTAAATGGCTTCAAAGAGTAAAAGTTGAAGTTAAACTAGGTAATGGGCAAGAGATCGTTTCCGGAAGAAAGATCCAATTGATCAGTAGTGTTGATGGAGATGAATCAATGCAAATGACTTGGCTAGTAAAAGGAAAGGGTAGTCTTCAGATTGAAGCGGGTGCTGCTCATATCGGGAAAGATCAAATTACTGTAAACCTTAAATAAGAAAACAGATGAAAAAGTATATCAAACATTTATTCGCTGGTTTCCTATTAATAGGTTTTACAATTCCAGCTTTTGCACAATCGGCAGATGAGGTATTCAGAGCTGTAGGTTCACCTGAGAATCCAAAAGTTCAGATCTCTTTTAATAGGTATTATACGCCTGAAGGACTAGCGGCAATCACTAAGAAGATAGCTGATGCTCATCCGAATTTGGTAAAAAGAGTATCTATCGGTAAATCTTATGAAGGTAGAGACATGTGGATGCTTCAGATCACGAATTATCAAAAAGGTGATCCTGAGAGAAAGCCAGGATTCTACATCGATGGAAATATTCACTCTAACGAGATTCAAGGAGCCGAGATCTCGATCTATACAGCTTGGTACTTAACTGAGCAATATGGAGCTATCGATTACATCACTGAAATGCTCGATGAACGGATATTCTACATTCTTCCTTCATTGAATCCTGATGCTCGATACAATTACATGAAAGAACCAAATACAGGAAGTTCTCCTCGTTCAGGTATGATTCCTTTGGATGATGATAGAGATGGTTTGGTAGATGAAGATCAGCCAGATGATCTGGATGGAAATGGTTCTATTACTCAAATGAGAAGAAAGAACGATTACGGAGACTTCATACTAGATCCTATGGATCCAAGAAAAATGATTCAGATCGGTGTGGATGATGACATAGACCCTAATGTTCAGAGATATGAATATCTCGGTTCTGAAGGTATTGATAATGACGGTGACGGCCGTGTCAATGAAGACAGAATCGGTTACTATGACCCTAACCGTGACTGGGCTTGGAAATGGCAACCTGATTATATCCAAGGGGGAGCTTACAAATATCCTTTCAGTATTCCTGAAAATAGAAATGTAGCCGACTTTGTTTTAGCGCATCCAAATATTGCAGGTGGACAGAGTTACCACAACTCAGGAGGAATGATCCTTCGTGGTCCTGGAGCTGAAGAAGATGTTTCGACTTACAACCGTGCCGACCTTAGGATCTACGATGCGATTGGTAGAAAAGGAGAAGAGATCATGCCGGGTTATCGGTACTTAACTGTGTATAAGGACTTGTATTCAGTGTTTGGTGGTGAGCTAGATTGGTTCTATGGAAGTAGAGGGATCTACACTTTCTCCAATGAAATCTTTACCAATTTCGCTTATTTCAAAACGAATGAAAGAGACCCAAATCAATCTTATAGAGTAGATACGGACCTATTATTTGGAGATGCCTTCGAACCATGGAAAACTTACAATCACCCAACTTATGGTGAAATTGAGATCGGTGGTTTTAAGAAGAACTTCGGTCGAGCTACTCCTGGATTCATGTTAGAAGAAGAACTCCATAGAAATATGGCTTTCACGCTCTATCATGCTTTCCATATGCCAAAGCTGAGTATCAGTGAGGTGAAGGAGAAAGACCTAGGTGGTGGCATGAGAGAGATCACAGCATATATCAAGAATGAAAGATTGATGCCTACTCATGCCTCTCAGGACTTAAAGTTTAAGATCGAAAGACCTGACTACGTCACTATAACTGGAGTTGATGTTCAAGCCGGAATGATCGTAGATGACGAGGATAGAAATGTGACCATGGAGCAAGAGGTGAATCCTCAGAAGCTGGAGTTAGCTAACATTCCTGGAAACTCGATAGTGAAAGTACGTTGGATCGTTTCAGGTCGCGGCACACCAAAGATCACTGTTGACAGTGCAAAAGGTGGGTTAGTGACAAACTAAGATTTTCAATTCATTTAAATAAAATCCAGCTTCTTTTGAAGCTGGATTTTTTATTTCCTCCAAATCAATTCAGGAATATGCTGATCCTGATCGACAATATTGGCTGATCTCAAGTGATAGATAACACTCTTCAACATTTTATCACTGACCCAACTGTTAGTAGCCCATTCTGTGCTATGATACCAGCGTTCCACATCATTCAATTGCTGATCATAACGTTTGGAAACAATCGGAATCACAGAGTCATCATTCATAAACAGCTGGCAGCTTTCCTGTATCAAATCAAGCAATAGGTCTATCTGCTTAGGATGCTGCTTAAGTATTTTATCCGTAGCCGCAATGACAAAGCAAGGCCAGGGAGTAAGATATTCATCAATTCTACGAATCAATCCTGCATCCACGTAAGGTTTTGTAGTGTACTTTTCCCAATAAAAAACGTCTGTTTCAAGCTCATTCAAAGATTTTATAGCGCCATTGATATCATTAATGACAATAAACTGCTCTTCTGAAATCTGTTGATTTTTACTATTAGCATTAACAATAGAGATCAAATGAGAACCTGAGCCAAATCGACTGATAGCATGTTTTTTGTCAAAGTTGTAATCCTTTTTCTGAAGACTATTCTCAAGACCAGTATGAATCCCCCAAGTCAATGGAGTAATCACATATTCGCTGATAATTTTACTTGGGTTGCCTTTAATAATGTCTTTTACTATTCCTTCAGTTAAGAGAATGCAAATGTCGACTTCATCATCTCTTAGCGCTTTAGTCATCTGGCCTGTGCCACCATAAAAGTCTGTCCATTCCATGGAAATGCCATGCTGGTCAAATTTGCCATTCTCTTTAATCTGATGAATAGGTAGGTTAAAGTGTTCAGGCACTCCACCAATTCGAATGTGGGTTTTAGTCATGAGGATTCATTAAGTTGATCATTCAATCTCAAACATCAAATTTTGATATGCCGTATTCAGTTCATTGATCGTTTTATGTTCTCCTTGTATTTTAGCCAGTTCGATACCTGCCTGATAGACTTCTAAGGCTTTATTTTCTTCCTCAAATTCTTCCAAAAGTTTGGCTAACTGATAATAGGTGGGTAGATAATCAGGGAATTTGTCTTGGCAAGACTGAAATAGACAGAGTGCTTTGGAGGCATCAGAGCTCAAGTATTCATTCGCCAAGGCATAATAGTTGAAAGGCTCATTTGGTTCTTCCTCTATATACTTTTCTAACAACTCAACTCTGCTCTCATTCATCTCTCGGTCTCGTTTTTATTTACTTCATTATTAACTATCTTCGGGCAAATTTAGGCATTCAACCTAGGTTTTATTCAAAATCGTAAGGCTTCTTTTTGAAAACTTTTAAGCTTACGAGGGGTTGATATAGAAATCATTAAACTATAAAGCAAGCATGAACATATTGGTTTGTATTACACATGTTCCTGATACCACTTCCCGCATTGCTTTTACCAACGACAATACAGAATTCGATAAGAACGGAGTCCAATTTATTATTGGACCGTATGACGATTATGCGTTGGCAAGAGCTGTGGAATTGAAGGAACAGCATGGAGGAAAAATTACTGTATTAAATGTTGGAGAGGCTGAATCTGAGCCAACGATTAGAAAGGCCTTGGCGATAGGTGCTGATGAGGCAATAAGAGTTAATGCATTTCCATCAGATTCTTATTTCGTGGCAAATCAAATTGCTGCGATGGCCAAGCAAGGTGAATATGACTTGATCTTGATGGGAAGAGAGTCAATCGACTTTAACGGTGGAATGGTTCACGGTATGGTAGGAGAGATGTTAGGTTTGCCTTCTTTTTCCCCCGTTATGCAACTAGATATTGAAGGAACTACTGCAAAAATGACTCGTGAGATCGAAGGTGGTAAAGAAAAGCTAGAAGTCGCGCTACCTTTTGTAGCCGGATGTCAAGAGCCAATTGCAGAATGGAAGATTCCAAATATGCGTGGAATCATGTCCGCTAGAACTAAGCCATTGAACGTGGTAGAACCTACTGATGCAACGGTACATAGCTCACTTTCGAAGTATGATCTTCCACCTGCAAAAGGAGAAGTGAAAATGATAGATGCTGACAATGTTCAAGAGTTAGTAGATCTGTTAAAGAATGAAGCTAAAGTGATATAACCTTAAAGGAGAAAGAAATGTCAGTATTAGTATTTATAGAATTAGAAGACGGAAAGATCAAGAAATCCTCGAGAGAGGCTATATCATATGCCGCTGCAATTGGTGAGACGACCGCAGTTGCCATTGGATCTGCAGAGGCATCTGAATTAGCAACGGCAGGATCAAATGGAGCTACAAAGGTGCTTCATGTGTCAGATGAGAAATTGAACGCTGGGCTTATTCAGCCTTATGCCGAAGTTTTAGCTACAGCAATGAATGATACAGGAGCTGAAATTCTAGTTACTGCTAAGTCATCATTGGCTGATGCCGTGGTAGGAAGAGTTTCAGCAAAATTGGGAGCTTCGTTGGTGTCTAATGTTTCTGAATTACCGGATACTTCAGATGGGTTTGTAGTAACTAGAAGTATTTACACGGGTAAAGCATTTGCTAAGTCTTCCTTAACTACAGATAAGAAGATATTAGCTGTAAAAAAGAATGCAATAGAATTGAAAACAGATGGCGGTGACGCTTCTGTTGAGTCATTCTCAGTTTCCTTAGACGATTCTTTGTTTGGTGCAAAGATCACTTCTACAGACAAGGCAGAAGGCGATATTCTTTTACCAGAAGCCGACATTGTTGTCTCTGGTGGTAGGGGATTGAAAGGTCCAGAAAACTGGGGCATCATTGAAGACCTAGCAAAAACTTTAGGTGCTGCCACAGGTTGCTCAAAGCCAGTTTCTGATATGGATTGGAGACCTCACCATGAGCACGTTGGTCAAACAGGTGTAAAAGTAAGTCCAACTTTGTATTTTGCTGTTGGTATATCTGGAGCAATTCAGCACTTAGCAGGAGTCAATTCTTCTAAGTATATTGTAGTGATAAACAAAGATGAAGAAGCGCCATTCTTCAAAGCAGCAGATTACGGAATTGTAGGTGATGCTTTTGAAGTATTGCCTAAGTTGAATGAGGCACTTAAAACTGCCCTCGCTTAGAATTTTTTAATATTGGACAAAGTAAAAATTGAAATCTTAGGATTATCATCGAGCCAGTCGCAATCGACTGGCTCATTTGCCCTTGTTTTAGGAGAAGTAGAAGGTGAAAGAAGACTGCCGATCATCATTGGTATGTTCGAAGCACAAGCAATTGCCTTAGAGATAGAGAAGATCACGCCAAATCGACCGATGACACACGATCTCTTCAAATCATTCGCTTCTGCATTTAACTATGAATTAGTAGAGATCATTATCTCTGACCTAAAAGAAGGAATTTTTTTCGCGAAGATTATCTGTACAGACGGAGAAAGAACAATTGAAATAGATTCAAGACCTTCTGATGCAATTGCCATTGGAATAAGATTCGAAGTTCCATTTTATACGTATGAAACGGTACTTTCTGAGGCTGGAATTATCCTCACTGACGAAGAAGAAATTGTTGATGACGAAGAAGAACCAGTGGTAGTTGAAAAAGAACAGGTAGATAGACTTCAAGATTTTACAGTAGACAAGTTGAATGAGATGTTAGACGAAGCCCTGAAAAATGAAGACTACGAAAGGGCCGCAAAGATCAGGGACGAGATCAATAGAAGAAGTTAAGCTAACGACATTCTGAACTCAGTAGGATCTCATAAATGATGTAAGCGATACTCATGGACATTATAAGAGCATTATTAGGCTTGGCTATTTTTATAGGAATAGCCTATTTATTGTCTGGAAATCGTAGAGCCATCAGTTGGCGATTGGTTGGAGTAGGAGTTCTACTTCAAGTCATTATTGCCTTACTCATCTCCAATGTCCCTTTCGTCCAATCAGCTTTTAGACTCCTTAGCGAAGGCTTTGTCTCCTTCTTAGGGTTTGCGTTAGATGGTGCTGAATTTCTTTATGGTGACTTAGCCAAGAACAGTGACAATGTTGATGGAGCCCGACACAGTTTAGGCTTCTTGTTCGTTTTTCAAGCACTACCCACCGTCATCTTCTTTTCATCTATAACTGCAGGACTTTACTATCTCGGTATACTTCAAAAGATCGTTTATGTTTTCGCTTGGGTCATGAATAAGACCATGAGACTGTCTGGAGCTGAATCTATGTCGGCTGCTGGAAATGTGTTCTTAGGTCAGACAGAAGCTCCTTTATTGGTCAAGCCCTTTATCAGAAAAATGACCAAATCTGAACTCCTTTGTTTAATGACCGGAGGTATGGCCACTATTGCCGGTTCAGTATTAGGTGCATATGTTTCCTTTTTGGGAGGAGGTGATCCAGAACAACAAGCACAGTTTGCCACCTATTTATTAAGTGCATCAATTATGAATGCTCCAGCCGCTATTTTAATGGCTAAGATATTTCTGCCTGAAGAAGATGAGGTAGATAAAGAACTAAAAGTCAGTAAAGATCAGATAGGTTCCAATGTGATCGATGCCTTGGCAGGTGGAGCGAGTGATGGACTCAAACTAGCAGCGAATATAGGCGCTATGCTATTGGCTTTCATTGCGGTGATCTACACCCTGAACTGGATCTTAGTAGATGGCATTGGAGCAGTCACAGGATTGAATGCAGTGATAGCGGAAAGTACCGATGGCGTTTTTGACGGTCTCAGTTTACAATACATCCTTGGCCAATTATTTAGGGTTTTTGCTTTTGCCATGGGTGTTGATTGGAGTGAAACACTTCAGGTGGGATCACTCATCGGACAAAAGACTGTCATCAATGAGTTTGTGGCTTATTTAGCCCTCGCAGACATGAAGGCAGATGGTATGCTCAGCCAAAAGGCTATTGTGATCTCTACCTATGCTCTTTGTGGTTTTGCCAATTTCTCTTCTATTGCCATTCAGATAGGAGGAATAGGAGGAATGGCGCCAGAAAGACAATCCGACCTTTCTAAACTAGGACTTCGAGCCCTTATGGCCGCGACCCTCGCTACTATGATGACCGCAACGATAGCTGGAGCTTTGTTTGGTTAAACCACCATGCTTTTGCCAGCAGGCAGGCCCAATCCCTTCTTTATCAGGAGGCGAGAAAGAGCTTACCTATAGATTAGGCTAGTAATTAGTGCTCACTTATTGTGAATACTTTTGCACTTGTCTGTGGTCTCATCAGCAAACATCACTTCACACACCCAAATAGTATCAATACCCAATACTCACTACCCATTAGTTTCTCCCCCACTGAATCACTGGGCTTTTATAATAATTGACATTATTCCTTCTGAGGAATGCACCATGATGAGCTAGACGTTTTTTGTAATCTTCCCAATTGCGATTCTCTTGGATAGACCAGCCTAATTCGGCATAGCCAATCACTCTAGGGAAGGCCAGGTATTCTAGTTCTTCGATAGTGCGGATAGTTTCACCCCATAGAGGTGCTTCAACACCCAGGACATTTTCAATGGGGAAGTATTCTTCTGGATTCCATTGATAAGCTGTATCTACTGGGATGTAGCCGGCCCATCGTAATCCGAACTCTGAGTCATTATCATATTTCATATCCAGATAAGCCTTTTTAGCAGGAGAGAGAATAAGTTGAACGTCTTGATCGATTGCCAACTTTGCATTGTCTTCATTATTCCACCATTGAGCAACTGAGTTTGAGTTTAAGTTAGCCGTGGCTACTTCGTCCCAACCGATCATTTGCTTGCCATATTTCTGAACGATCTTTTCAACTCTTTCAATAAAATAGATATAGTCATCTTTTTCAGTGACATGGCTTTCATCACCACCAATATGAAAATATGGACCCGGTGTAATGCCACTGATTTCTCTTATGACATCATCTACAAATGCATAAACGCTGTCTTTTCTCGTATCCAATGTGCTATAGCCTACTGCCATGCTAGTCACCACTTCAATTTCTTGTCCATTGCCATTAAGAAAAGGGTAGGCCAGTGATGCAGAATTAGTGTGTCCAGGCATATCTATTTCAGGAATAACAATGATGTACCGGTCTGCGGCATATTCAATGATCTCTTGATAATCTTCTTGCGTGTAATAACCTCCAGGGCCACCACCAACACCTGTGGTGCTTCCAACCTCAGTAAGCCGAGGCCAAGACTTGATCTCAATTCTCCATCCTTGATCATCAGAGAGATGCATATGGAAAGTGTTGATCTTATAGTAAGCCAGAATGTCTATGTATTTCTTAACATCTTCCACTGAAAAAAAATGTCTGGCTACATCTAGCATAGTACTTCTTATGCCGTATTGAGGTTGGTCTTTGATCGTTCCAGTGGGGATCACCCAAATCGGGTTGTCTGCTAATGAATTATTGGGTTCTTCAGGAATCAACTGTCTTATGGTCTGAATCCCACGAAATGCTCCGGCTGCAGTTCCTGCCATCAATACCAAAGAATTTTCATTGATCATCAATTCATAGGCTTCATCACTCTCGAGGCTTGAAGCTTTCCTGATAATGATATCAGTATAACTATTCGATGTGGCATTAAGGTTATGACCGATTCTACTTTCGATCTTTTGACTCAAATAATCAGCAACGGATTGAAAAGCTTCATCATCTTCTTCAACCCTTATTGATGTGAACATGTCTAACGCAAATCCACTACCCGTTCCATTAATATTTAATGGTTGTGGAATGATCATCGAGGTTTCTAGGTCAGTTGGTGGAAACTCTAATGTTCTTTTGGGTTGACAGGAGAGTACCAAAATAATGCTTAAGCTTAAGTAGAGCAGGATAGATTTCATCGGCTTGAATATGGATTTGAATCTAAGCATTTTCTATGTTTTTCTTTATTGATTTGTCTTTACTCTTATGAGCGATACTAGACATCCGTTACACGTTTGAGAAATTGCTCATGTAGTTTTTATATGGTTTTTTGAGGCACATCAATAGAAAAATGCTTTGTACCCTAGAATGCATTTTCTTCTATTTTCATTTTCTAATTTGATCTGGAATTCATTATCTAAACCATGTATTATGAAGCGAACAGGACAACTTTTATTAACTGTACTTACTCTAATTTTTTTAAGTTCTTTTTCGATTCACGCGCAAGATCAACCTACTTTAGATCAAACCTTAAAGGAGATCATAGCTGATGCCGAAAGCTATGAAGAGTATAAGGTAATCAAGACCTCGAAAATGAGATATTTCAGGAATCAAATGTTTGATAGTCTATCTATTTATCAATCGAACATTTCAAATCTACAAAGTGAATTATCTGATTTAAAAGAAGAGATGACAGCATTGAAATCTCAATTCAATTCAGTTCAATCAGATCTAAAAGCTTCAGAAGAAAAGGCTAACATGATTGGCTTCTTGGGTATTGATATGAATAAAATGACTTATTCCATTTTCGTTTGGTCACTGATTACATTGATGAGCTTGTTCATGATCATTATGTATGGTAGGATCAAACACGTTTGTCATGTGGTGAAACGAGTTAAGTCAGCTTATTCCAAGATCGTAGATGACTACAGAAATCAGCGTTTCCAAGCCACTGAGAATCAAATGAAATTAAAGAGAGAGCTTCAAACAGCTCTGAATAAACTCGAGATGGTTCAGCAATTAGAGAATCATTCTAACTAAGAAATAGTAGTGTCGGATTGGTCGAAAGGCCATAAAAAACCCCAGCATACGGCTGGGGCTTTTTGTTTATTATGGTGAGTTCTAATTTAATTAATCGTAATCAGTTCTTGGTTTAGGTCCACCTGCTAAGATCTCTTCACTTGCATATGACTCAAACTGTTTGAAATTATCATTGAACATTCTAGCAAGCTTATTGGCCTTCTCATAGAAACCAGGATCGTTCTGCCAAGTTTCACGAGCACTTAGGATCTCACTAGGTACCTCTGGGCAAGTCATAGGAATCTCTGCACCAAAGATCGAGTGCTTTCTATATCCAACGTTGTCAAGTACTCCAGAAAGAGCAGCAGAGATCATCGCTCTTGTATATTTCAACTTGATGCGTGAACCAACGCCATAAGGACCACCAGTCCATCCAGTGTTCACTAACCAAACATTTACGCCATGCTCGTCCATTTTCTTTCCTAGCATTTCTGCATATTTGGTTGGGTGAAGAGGCATGAAAGGGGCTCCAAAACAGGCGGAGAATACTGGTTGTGGTTCTGTAACACCCGCTTCAGTTCCTGCCACTTTAGAAGTATAACCAGAAATGAAGTGATACATCGCTTGCTCTTTACTTAACCTCAAAAGTGGAGGCATCACACCAAACGCATCACATGTTAAGAAAAAGATATTCTTAGGAATACCACCAATTGAAGGTTCAGCAATGTTGTTGATGTGGTTAATAGGGTAGGATACCCTTGTGTTTTCCGTTACAGCAGTGTCTTCATAATTAACAGTTCTTGTACCATCGAAAAACCTAGTATTCTCTACGATAGACCCATATTTAATGGCTCTGAAAATATCAGGTTCATTTTCTTCAGTTAGGTCAATGGCTTTTGCATAACATCCACCTTCAAAGTTGAATACGTTCTTGTCAGTCCACCCGTGCTCATCATCACCGATCAATAATCTTTTAGGGTCAGCAGATAAGGTTGTTTTACCAGTACCCGACAAACCAAAGAAGATAGCTGTATCTCTCTTTTTGATTCCCATGTTAGCAGAACAGTGCATAGGAAGAACTCCATCTTGTGTTGGCAATAAGAAGTTCAGTACCGAGAAGATACCCTTCTTCATTTCACCAGAGTATTGAGTTCCACCGATCAAGATCATTCTTTTGGTGAAGTTCACGATGGCGAAGTTTTCTTGTCTTACACCATCTGTTTCAGGATCTGCCTCAAATTCTGGACAGCAGATGATTGTGAAGTTTGGGACAAAGTCTGCCAACTTATATTCTTCTGGACGAATGAACATATTGTAGCAGAAGAGGTTATGCCAAGCATAGGTATTGATCACACGTAGTTTTAGCCTATGAGTCTTGTCGGCACCTGCATAGGCATCTCTTACATATACTTTTCTTTCTTCTAAATAGCCCAACATTTTATTGTAAAGCTTGTCGAAAGAATCAGGAGTAACAGGTATGTTAATGTCACCCCACCAGACTTGGTCTTCCGTCATCTCGTCCTTTACAATAAATCTATCCTTTGGCGAACGTCCAGTGAACTTACCAGTATCACAAACGAGGGCTCCAGTGTCAGCCAGGTGCCCTTCGCCATTCTTCAATGCTTGTTCGATAAGCTCTGACTGGCTCAGGTTCCAATGTGCTTCTTTTACTTTTTTAATTCCGGCTGCTTCAAGTCCGGCTTTGTTTGATTTTTTTCCAGTTTCTAACATGGATTTCGGGTTTTTTCAATGGTTGTTGAAATCGATTGCAATAATACTTATCAAAGCTTAAAAATCGATATTATTGGGGCACTAATTCATGATTTTGATCATTTGTTACTTTAAGCTTACAGCCCCATGTCGGGAAATGGGGTATTCTTTTACAAAAATCAATTTGTAAATCCTTTGATGGACTTGTAGATTGAACGGATTTTTAGAAAACTAAACTATTACTATGTCAGAACAGAAAACGATTTGGGGCCATCCGCGTGGCTTAGCTACACTCTTCTTTACGGAGATGTGGGAACGCTTCAGCTACTATGGTATGCGAGCCCTATTGATCTTATTTATGGCAACAGCTGCCTCTGAGGGAGGTCTCGGCTTTGATGATCAAACTTCTGGAGCCATTTATGGCCTCTACACTATGGGAGTTTATTTATTAGCTCTTCCCGGAGGTTGGTTAGCTGATAGACTTTTTGGATTAAAGAAATCTGTCTGGTATGGCGGAATAATTATCGCCCTTGGTCACTTTACCATGGGAATCCCTGGAATTGCAGAACTTCTAGGGATGGGCGGTGAAGGAGCAGAAGTAACCGCTCTTGACACCAATGCCTTCTTTCTAGGACTGATTCTGATTGTTGTTGGAACAGGTTTATTGAAGCCAAATATCTCTTCAATTGTTGGACAATTATACGCTCCTGGAGATGCCAAGCGTGATGCAGGTTTCTCGATCTTTTACATGGGTATTAATATTGGCGCATTCGCTGCTCCATTATTGACCAGTGCTCTGGCTGATTATAACTGGCACTTAGGTTTTGGTCTAGCTGGTTTTGGAATGGTACTTGGTCTTATTCAATATAAATTAACTGCAGGTCATCTGGCAGATGTTGGAAATCTAGAATTGCCCTCGAGCGACAAGGAAGAGAACGAAAGGTCTTCTTTAAAGAAATGGACTTCTGCCGTAGTAGCTATTCTAGGATTAGTACTTGTAATGTTGTTTACCGGTGTTATTGAAGTAAATGCTTCAGCAATTGCCAATGTTTCTGGAATTATTATCGCAGTGATCGCTTTCTCATATTTAGCCTATGTGATCTTCTTTGGAGGATTGGATAAAGTAGATAAAAAGAAAGTGGCAGCGATTGGTGTAGTCTTCCTTTTCTCCGCTGTATTTTGGTCTGGTTTTGAACAGGCTGGTTCAACCCTGAACCTTTTTGCAGATCGATTTACAGATCGAACCGTATTTGGATGGGAGATACCGGCAGGGATGTTCCAATCAGTCAATTCCACATTTATTATTCTCTTTGCACCCTTCTTTGGAGCTATGTGGATCTGGTTGGCTAAAAGAAATTTAGAACCAAGTTCGCCATTAAAGTTCGTGTTTGGACTTTTGGGTGTAGCAATAGGTTTCTTTGTTATGTACTTCGCTGCGAAAATTGCCGCATCAGGAGATATGGCAGCTCCAACCTGGTTGATTTTTACTTACTTATTCCATACTTGGGGTGAATTAAGCTTGAGTCCAGTAGGTTTAAGTTTAACTACTAAGTTGGCCCCTAAAAAGTACCAAGGGCAAATGATGGGAATCTGGTTCCTGTCAGTATCTCTTGGTAATTTGCTTGCTGGCCTTATTGCTGGCGAGGCAAGTGGTGGAGACGCTGAAGCTTTAGCTAACATGCCAGATCAGTATATGACTATTGTATTGACAACTTTTGGTGCCGCTCTTTTACTTTTAGCCATAAATAAACCACTTCGTAAATTAATGGGAGACGTTCATTAGAAAGGACTTGTCCATTTAAATAATTGAAAGGCCATCTGATATATTCGGATGGCTTTTTCATTAGCTTTAATATCAAATAGATCAATACACCATGAAAACATTTTTTAAGAATTTCAAAGGTTTCAGCTTGTTGCTGATCCTTGTTTTTTACTCGGCATGTCAGACATCTTCAGATTCTACCTACGGTGAATTCACCCTAGATTATGAAAAATTCACTTTAGATAACGGCTTAGATGTAGTTTTACATCAAGATACCTCAGATCCTAAAGTGGCTGTTGCAGTGCTTTATCATGTAGGTTCTAATAGAGAGAAGCCAGGTAAGACAGGTTTTGCTCATTTTTTCGAGCATATGCTTTTCCAAAACTCTGAGAACGTAGGAGCTGGTAACTTTATTAAATATGTGAACGACTTGGGAGGGTCTTTCAATGGAGGGACTTCACCAGACCAAACCATTTATTATGAGACAGTTCCGAGCGATGCTTTAGAAAAAGTATTATGGATGGAGTCTGATCGAATGGGATTTTTCATCAATACCATTTCTGAATGGGGACTTGAAAATGAAAAACAAGTTGTAAAGAACGAAAAAAGGCAAGGCGTTGATAATAGACCTTATGGACACAAGAGAGATGTGCAGTTAAAGAACCTTTATCCTGAAGGACACCCATATAGTTGGGATGTTATTGGGAGTCTGGAAGATCTTCAGAATGCTACGATTGCCGATGTTAAGGAATTCTATGCTGAATATTATGGGGCTGGAAATGCTACGCTTACCATAGCAGGTGATATTGATATAGCACAGGCAAAGGAGCTAGTTGAAAAATATTTTGGAGAGATAGGTTCTGGACCTGAAGTAGAAACAATAGAACCCATGCCAGCAGTTCTGAACGAGACCAAACTGCTTTACCATGAAGATAAGTTCGCTAATCTTCCAGACTTACAGATGATGTACCCTACTGTAGAGCAATACGATAATGACATGTGGGCATTAGATATGCTAGGGCAGCTATTGACCGATGGTAAAGAAGCACCTCTTTATCAAGTAGTAGTGGAAGAACGTGAGCTTGCACCAAGTATCTACGCTTATAATAGCTCAAATGAAATTGCAGGAACCTTCAGCGTTGGAGCAAGAGCCTTTGACGGAGTTGACCTTAACGTATTGAGAGATGCTATCTACGAGGGATTCCAAAAATTCGAAGAAGAGGGTTTTTCAGATGAAGATCTTGAAAGGATTAAAGTTGGAGCTGAAACAGGAGTTTATAATTCTGTATCAAGCGTATTGACTAAGGCTTTCCAATTGGCTAGTTATAATACTTATGCAAATGACCCGGGTTATATCACAGAAAACCTTGAGAAGACGTTAAGTGTTACTCGAGAGGACATCATGAGGGTATACAATAAGTACATCAAAGATCAGAATTATTTAGCCACCAGTTTTGTTCCTTTAGGACAAAAAGACTTAGTACTAGAGGGATCGGTAAAAGCAGAAGTTGTTGAAGAACCAATTGTTCAAGGGGCAGAAACCAATCTAGATCAATATGATAGAGATGTGAGTTTTGAGAAAACTGCATCTAGAATAGATAGATCAGTTATCCCCGAACTAGATGGTGAATTAAGTTTTGCGCCACCAAACATCGAAACGGACCAGCTATCAAATGGCATGAAGGTTTTTCATATTTATCAGGATGAACTTCCGATGGCGCAATTCAGCATAAGGATAAAAGGGGGGATGTTCTTAGATGACCATGCTAAGGTCGGTACGTCTTCATTATTAGATAATATGCTAATGGAAGGTACTGCCAACAAAACTCCAGCCGAGCTAGAAGAGGCAATTGGTCAATTAGGAGCAAGTATCAGAGTCTTTTCTTCTAGAGAGGATATTACGATCTCAGGAAGTAGTTTGGCAAAGAATTACAAGGAAGTGTTGTCTTTGGTTGAAGAAATCTTGATGCAACCAAGATGGGATGAAGCTGAATTTGAAAGGGTAAAAAGCTCAGCTTTAAATTCTATACAACAGTCTAATGCCAGTCCAAATTCAATAGCTTCGAGGGTCTTCAATGAAGTTTTATATGGCAAAGATCATATCTTCTCTAAGCCTACTTCAGGAACTTTGCAGTCAGTAGCCTCTATTACGCTAGACGATCTGAAGAATTATTATGAGAAGAATTTCTCGCCTTCAATTGCCTCTTTTCATTTCGTAGGTGCTATTAAAAAGACTGATGTGATCAGATCTCTTGAGCCATTTGAGGCATGGGAGGCCAAAGAAGTTGTATTCCCTGAATACGAGGTCAAAACTAATGTTGATGATTCTAGACTCTTCTTTGTTGACTATCCAGATGCAAAGCAATCGGTGATCAATATTGGACGAATAGCCATGGATGAAGGCAATGACGGCTATGCAGCGGCTTCTGTTTCTAACTACCGATTGGGTTCAGGTTCGGGTTCAATACTATTTAAAGAATTAAGACTCGAAAAGGGCTATACCTATGGAGCTTATTCTGGTTACAGCAGAACCTCAGAAGGTGCAGTATTTCAAGCGTCATCTAGTGTTAGAACCAATGTGACCAAAGAATCTGTAGATCTATTCAAGGAGCTTCTTGATAACTATAGTCAAGAGTTCTCAGATGAGGATCTTGATATGACTAAAAACTCAATTTTAAGAAGTAATACTCAATCTTATGAGACTTATGGAAGTCTACTGGGTATCCTGCAAAACATATCTAAATACGAGCTCGATTTAGACTACATTGCTAAAGATGAAGCCAAATTGAAGGCAATGGACAAAGCAGAGGTCAAAAGACTCATTGATGAGTTTATGAATCCGGATAACTTGGTATATGTAGTCGTAGGCGATGGTAAAACACAATTGCCTAGATTAAAAAACACAGGACTAGGAGAACCTGTAATTGTGAACAAGGATGAAGAATCTTTGGTCATTGAAAAGTAGAAGAAATCGAAATACGTTTAGAATGCCATTCTCTTAGAGGGTGGCATTTTTTATTTTTAGAGAAGAGGATGCTATTAAAGATGCTTTATGATTTCATGTCCACCTTTTCTCTAATTTCATTTATGGTTTTAAGGATTGATGGTGCCTTCTTACTTTGTCTCAGGTCAAGGTCCCACCAACTGGTAGAATGCCATTTTCCATTCTTAAATCCAACGTCTTTCATCTCACCAATGTGTTTAAAACCTAAAGCTTTATGGAAGGCTATGCTTGGGTCATTGGGCAGTGTGATTACTGCGATAACTTTGCTGAAACTCATCATTTTCAGAATCTCCAAAAGTTTTAGATAAAGTAGTTTGGCAACACCCTTTTTACGATGGTCTTTATGGACATATGCTGTTACCTCCTGATTCCATTGATAGGCTTGTCTGCTCCTATGGTCAGTGGCATAAGCGTAGCCAATGATCCTTCCTTGCTTTTCAGCTACCAACCAAGGTGATCTTGAGCTGTAGATCAGTATTCTTTGTTGAAATTCACTTTTGGATGGTACTTCAGTTTCAAAGGAAGTAGCAGTATTAGTAATGATGGGAGCGTATATATCTAGAATTTGTTGAGCATCCTCTGGCATTACCCACCTCAAGATTATTTCTGAATCCATGATCGAAGATAATTAAGAACTAAACAGACTAAAAGACTCCAATATTTTAAAATGCCGAAATTGATATGACAATGTGATTGATTTTATCAATTACTTTTGAGGAATGAATGAAATATCCACCAATGAATTGATCTATTATGTGGATCTGGCAGGGACCTTTGTTTTTGCGGTCAGTGGTTGGTTATTGGCTTCAAAAAAGCAATTAGATTTCTTTGGTGCTTCAGTCATTTCATTCATTACCGCATTAGGAGGAGGCACACTTCGTGATTTATTGATTGGAAGTACTCCTGTAGGCTGGATGCGAGACATCAATTATCTCATTGTTATTCTAGTCGCAATCTTTTCAACCATCTTCTTTAAAAGCGTTTTCGAAAAGTTACGAAAGACTATGTTTTTGTTCGATTCAATTGGAATAGGAATGTTTACGATCCTAGGGATGCAAAAGACGATAGATATGGGTCTAGCGCCTGTTATTGCGATTATGATGGGAACCATCTCTGCAGTCTTTGGTGGTGTTTTAAGAGATACTCTTGTAAATGAAATTCCACTCATTTTCAGGAGAGAGGTTTATGCGACTTTATGCTTAGGAGGAGGGATACTTTATCTACTGCTAGAACAAATTGAATTGAATAATGACTTGGGAGTGATTATTACTGTTTCATTCATTATTACGATGAGAATATTTGCGGTCGTTTACAACTGGTCCTTTCGAGCAGTTAAGTGATTACATTAGACCTTCTTTCTTTAAAATTTTCACCCAGAGAGCATACCCTTTGTCATTCAAGTGTAAGCCATCATAGCTATACATAGGATCCATCCTTCCACTATCATTTAAGAAGGACAAGTAGAGATTCAAAAAGCGAATATTTCTTTTTCTACAAATCTGTTTGTAAAGCTGATTAGTGATCATTACCGCATATTGTTTGTAATGATCTGGGAAATCATCTAAACTATCATTCACTGGCAGAATGCTTTGAACTATGATTTCCGTATTCGGAGACCCCTTTTGAAGCCTTCCTAAAATATCATCTACCTTATTCGCAACGATACTTTCAGGAATATTCTTACTCAAGTCATTTACACCGATCAGTAGAAATAGCTTGCTGGGCTGTCTTTCGATGATCTCATCGAGTCTATTAAAAACACCGTGAGCAATGTCTCCACTAATGCCTCTGTTCAGCACATCTTGGTCAGGAAAGTAATCACTCCATTGACCACCTTCAGTTATACTATTGCCTAAAAAAATGATCTGACCAGTTTTCATTGGTTCTCTAGAAAATTGGTCCAATCGGTTTTGGTGATGATCTAAGATATAGGGTGTGGTATCTAACTCTTGTGCTGGTAGATTTGAAAGAACAGCAATGGACAAGAGGATAAGAAACCTAACTTTCATAAACCACTTTTTCCTCTCTTTCAAACCATTTTGGATACATAGGCATGTGAATAGACTCCACACGATTCCTTTTAACTTTTAGCGTTGGTGTCATCAAGCCGTTATCTACCGACCATACTTCCTTCATGATAACCACTTTAGCTATTTTCTCATAAGATTCAAGAGCTGGATTGATCTCCTGAACCGTACTCCAAATGGATTGGTCTAAAGCTTCTTTAGCTTTCTTTTGAGCCGCTTCTGAAGGCACAATAAGTGCAATGGGTTGAGGAATACCCGTACCAACGATACAGATCTGTTCGATATCTGTATTCTTTAGTATTTCTAATTCGATTGGGGCGGGAGAGATGTACTTACCTTTATCAGTTTTGAATTGATCTTT
>CBFIDS010000032.1:0-2113 GCA_965661435.1 Roseivirga sp. | reverse complement strand
ACTGACGCCAGGCCTTTTTCAGCAATAGCCAGTATCACAAGAAAAACAACTACTCCAACACCATCATTGAAGAGCGATTCGCCCACAATTTTGATCTCTAATTTTTTAGGAGCCTTGGCTTCTTTTAAGATGCCTAAAACTGCGATGGGGTCAGTAGGAGAGATGAGTGCTCCAAATAGCAGACAATAGATAAAGTCTATTTCATGCCCAAGCCAGCCTGCCACCATATACATCATTCCACCAATCAGGAAAGTAGAAGTTATTACGCCTAAAGTGGCAAACATAAGTATGGGGGCTCTCTGCTTTTTCAGTTCATCGAGCTTGGTATGTAAAGCTCCAGCAAAGAGCAGGAAGCTTAACATGACTTCGAGTAATACAGTTTCGAAATCTATCGAACCAATGATCAGTTTAGCTTCATCAAGAACCCAATGTTCAAAATAACCTAAGATAATGATGACCAAAGTAAAACACATGGCAATGATCATCAGACCGATGGTAAAAGGAAGTTTTAAGAATTTGGTGTTGATATAGGCGAATAGGGCCGATAAAACGATAAGTATGGTAATAATGGTAAATATATCCATAGTTGCTTGGCTGAAATCGATATGAAAATAGAGATAGTTCTTTGAAGCTGAAATAGAGAGCTCTAAAAACTCTTATTATCTTCAACTTATGAAGCTTAAGGAAAGAATTCAGCAAGGTGATCAGGTGTTCGGTACATTGCTCAGTTTGCCTTCACCAGAAGTGGCAGATGTGATAAGTAGAATTGGATTTGACTGGCTCTTTTTCGACCTAGAACATAGCGTGATCGATTATCCTGAAGCACAAAGAATGCTTCAGGCTGTTGGCGACAGATGTCCTGTTCTCATGAGAGTGGCAGAACTTTCTGAAGTTTCTATTAAAAAGGCTTTAGATATAGGTTCAGGAGGGGTCATCATTCCTAAAGTGAACTCGGCTCAAGAAGCAAAAAATGCGGTCAGATATGCCAAATACCAGCCTTTAGGCGACCGAGGTGTAGGGGCGGCCAGAGCTCACGGTTATGGAATAGATTTTCAAGAATATATTGAAAAAGCTAATGAAGAGACTCTGGTAGTTGTCCAAATCGAGCATATTGAGGGTGTGAATAATATCGAAGAGATCGTGAAGGTTGAAGGAGTGGATGTTATTTTTATTGGACCCTTTGATCTTTCAGCCAGTTTGGGGCTTCCTGGTCAAGTGGATCATCCTGATGTTTTAAAAGCAATTGCAAGGGTGGAAGAAGTGACCAAAAAAAGCGGCCTGGCACTAGGCTACTTTGGCATGACACCTGATTCAGTAAAACCGGCTATGAAAAATGGTTATCAACTGATCACCTGTGGAACGGACACTGGCGCAATTATAGGTCATATGAGTACTTTGCTAAAAGATTTAAATGGCAGATAAAATCAATATCGTCATTACGAGAAGCAAAGCTGTCCTAACAAGCTTTGTGACGAAGTAATCTCCCAAATTGAAGTAACGAGTCTCAATAGGGAGACCTGTCTGCCGACAGGCAGGTTGCTTCGTCCCAATCTTTTGCTAACGCAAAGTTTTCTCCTCGCAAAGACCTTTAAATTTTAAAAATGAGTTTGAACGTAGCTCCTTCTCCTTCTTGCGAAGAAACTGTTAGATCACCTCGATGCTTCTTCATGATGTGTTTGGAAAGGCTTAGTCCAATACCAGAACCTTCTTCTTTCGTTGAAAAGAATGGTATGAATATCTGGTCTTTTTTTTCATCATTGATACCCTCTCCATTGTCTATAACCTGAAGTATCTTTTGGTCTGATTCTTTGATCAATGCAATGCTGACCTGCCCGTTTGGATCTGAGGTTGTGGCATGTCGTGCATTCGTGAGTAAATTGATGAGTACTTGCTCAATTAGTTTTTGATCCATCGGTATCAAACCCTTGACAGACTCATCAATAGAAAGTTTTACTCCAGAGTTTTCAAATTCTTTTCTTAAGAGGGTTACTGTGCCTTTAACTAAATCTAGGATATCGACCTCTTCTAATTCTAAAGTTTTGATTCTGGTGAGCTTTCTGTAGTCTTCGACAAAGTGGAGTAGTCCTGTACTCCTCTTTTGGATAGTTTTTAA
>CBFIDS010000031.1:0-11319 GCA_965661435.1 Roseivirga sp. | reverse complement strand
GTCCGCTTTGAGGTCTACCACTCCAAATGATCATGCCTTCAAAAACAGTTGCTCCTGGATATCTCATATACCACTGGAAGGAATTGATCCCTTTTTCAGTAGGAGGGTTGGACCTATTTCTATCGCCTTTCTTTCCGGTGTAGGATGTAATTTGATTACCCTCAGCATCCATAAACTCTATCGTCACGCTATCAGCATCTTCTGGTAAGTAATACTGGATATTCGCATTATATACTCCTCTGATAGGATTGGCTGGCTCAAAGAGTGTTACTTGGTTATTGGCTTTGATACCCGCTGCTGCTCTTAATGGTCTGATATCATCTAAGATCCAGAAACCTCTGCCGTGAGTTCCGAGCACGACATCATCGTTTCTCAGAACAAGGTCTCTAACAGGGGTGTCAGGTAAGTTCAGTTGCAGCGACTGCCAATGGGCACCATCATTAAAAGAGATGTAAACGCCATGCTCAGTCGCTAAATAGAGAAGGCCTGGTTGTTGAAGATCTTCTCTGATCGCACGGGCAAAATGTCCATCCTTGATGCCAGTGGTGATCTTTGTCCATGTTTTACCAAAATCCTTGGTCTTAAATACATAAGGTTGGCGATCATCTACCTGATAGCGATTAGCTGCTAAATAGAGAGTGCCTGGGTTATGTAAAGACTCGTCTATGATACTGACCCTAGAAAACTTCGGTAAGTCTTTAGGCGTGATGTCTGTCCATTTTTTACCGCCATTTCTGGTGATATGTACTTTTCCATCATCGGAGCCTGCCCAGATGGTATTCACATCGTGGTTCGATGGAGCTAACGCGAAAACTGTAGCGTAGATCTCTGGCCCATTCATATCATTTGTAATGATTCCACCTGTTTCTCCTAAGGTTTCAGGGTCAGCGTAGGTCAGGTCCGGACTGATCTTTTCCCAGGTTTGACCATCGCTAGTGGTTTTCCATACATGTTGCGAAGTGGTGTACATGGTTGAAGGATCCATTGGAGAGAACATAATAGGGAAGGTCCACTGCCAACGCTCTGGCAAGGCACTAGAAGGTTCTCCTGAGAAGAATCTAGGATAGACCTGAATATCTCGGTACTGGCCTGTTGCACGGTTATAACGAGTCAACAAGGCTCCTTGGCTACCAGCATAGAAAACATCCGGGTTTGTCGGACTTTGAGTGATCCAGCCACTTTCTCCACCACCTACAGAGTAGTGGTAGCCATGACCTGGGCCTCTTCCTAATTTATGGTTCCAGCCATCGCTAGGCATGGCTAAGGTACTGTTGTCTTGTTGCGCACCGGCAACATGATAAGGCACATCGCTGGTGGTCATTACATGGTAGAATTGAGAAGTGGGGTAGTCTTGCTCTGTCCAAGTCTGACCACCATTGATACTTACAGTACCACCGCCATCATTGGAACTGATCATTCTTTCGGGATTATTAGGATCGATCCATAAATCATGATGATCACCATGGGGAGGTCTTATTCTGATATCGAAGGTCTTTCCACCATCAGTCGATTTATATAATCCAACATTCAGGCCATAGACCACATCTCTATCAAAGGGATCTGCCACCAAGCGAGAGTAATAGAAAGCCCTTTGTCTCAGCTTACGTTCTGAATTTACTCGCTCCCACGTCCAGCCAGCATCGTCAGAACGGAAAACACCTCCTTCGTTAGCCTCAACGATCGCCCATAGCCTGTTCGAGTCGACAGGGGAGACGGTAATTCCTATTTTACCCAAAGGACCATCAGGCATTCCTGGGTTTTTGGAGATCTCAACCCAGGTGTCTCCGCCATCCATAGATTTGAAAAGCTTACAATCAGGACCACCGCCCCACATTTTCCATGCTTTTCTATAAACTTGCCAAGTTGAAGCATAAAGAACATCGGGATTGCTCGGATCGATGATCAGATCAGCTGCACCGGCTTTTTCGCTCACATAAAGTACTTTCTCCCAATTGTTTCCTCCGTCAGTTGAGCGGAAAACACCTCTTTCTTCATTGTCACCATAAACGTGACCTAAAGCAGCTACATATACGATATTGGGATCGGTTGGGTGGACCCTGATCCTGGAAATTGCTTGAGTTTCTTTTAAGCCTAGGTGTCTCCAGGTCTTACCACCATCAGTGGTTTTGTAAACACCATCACCTTGGGTAATACTACCTCTCAATTGAGTTTCTCCACCACCGATATAGACAATGTCTGGATTGGTTTGTGCAACAGCTACCGCTCCAATGCTGGAAGAGGTAATTTGTCCATCAGTGACAGGGAACCATTCATTTCCACCATCTACAGTTTTCCATAAACCACCACCGGTAGCTCCAAAGTAGTATTCATTCGGGCGGCCTGGGCTTCCGGATGCACCTAAAGAGCGCCCACCACGGTCGGGGCCGATATTGCGCCACTCGTAGCTTTTGTAAAATGAAGGCTCTACTGGTAAATTACTGGTTTGCTGCGCAGTTATGAAGGAAGGAATTCCTAATAACAAGGCGAAGAATAGACTCAAAATCAGATTGGGTCGATGAGTTTTCATAAGAATGAGATTAAGGTTGAAATGAAAAATAGTAAATCTGCTAGCTAAAATGACCGACTAGAGGAAAAAGTTTGGTCAATGAATTTCTTAATTATCAATCGATAATTGAAAAATGACAATTTATAATTCTTAATTCTTGAGAGCCATTTTCCAATGCTTGATCTCTCTTTTGAAAAGCAGTTTTAAGCGATAGGGTAGGTTAAGAGTCCTTTTACTGGAAGAGTTGTGCTTTTTGTCGAACTCAGCGAGCGCAGCATTCAGATCTCCTTCAGCACCAATAAATGACCAAAACGCTTCAAAGTCTTTTTTGATACTCTCCAAATTTATTTCAAGCTTTTTGCTTTTGTCTTTCAAGAAGAGATCGATGTTAGAGTTTACCGTATCCACATAATCAAAACAGGCCTGGTTTCTTTCTTCTTGAGTTAATTTCTCTGGTGGCATCTTATGTATTCCTTCTGTGTAGGCATCGATCATGCTTCCGGGTAGGAAATAACGCCTCTTAAAACTTTTCGCAACGGCCTCTCTATTTCGCTTCAAATGAATGTAAAAAGGCTCATCTCCATATTTTTCATTAAGCTGTCCTAAATGCCATGAAAGTCGGTTATCAGCCTCAATATGTTGGTCAGCAAAGTCGAAACGTTGATCGCCAAAGAATTGAGTTTGCGTTTCATGACCAACAGTGAAGTTGGTGATGTGCCGGCATGCTTGAATAATTGCTGAAGAACCACTTCGACCTGTGCAAAGGATAAAAACTCTCAATTTGGACTAAGCTTATAAGTTGTAAAAATGGAACTTCTTTCTGCTTCAGCCAAGTATTGTGGGACTATTATCAAATAAAAGTCCTCGTTACAAACGAGGACTAGTTAGCATCTAATGTCTGATGTCTAGTATCTAATGTCTAGAGTCTAATTAGACGGATACCAATCCTTTAACCTTACATCAATAGAGGAATTGACATCATTAACTTGAGCTTTGAAGGCTTCCACATCTGCTAATCCTCCTGTGCCTCGTTAATGATATGGATAAACGATGCTTGGTTTAAAATCGAGCACCGCACTAGCCGCTTGATTGATGTCCATGGTGTAAGGTAGGTTCATGCAAACAAAAGCTACATCAATGTCAGTTAGATTTCTCATTTCAGGAATGTCTTCTGTGTCTCCTGAGAAATAGATCTTTTTACCGCCCATGCTTAAGATATAGCCATTACCTCTTCCTTTGGTATGTCTTGATGTTTCATCGTCAGGTAGGTTGTACATCGGAATGGCACCAACGTTAATTCCATTCACATCCATGTTTTCACCATTACCAATGACCTTAGCTTTAGTTTTTAAGTTATCTGGTAACTGATCCATTACGGCTTGTGGAACGACCAAAGTGGCATTTGAAGTGTTTATAGCGTCTAAGGTGCCTTTGTTCAAATGATCACCATGAATATCCGTGATAAGGATCATAGTTGGGGGCATAAGACCTTTGTAAAGGTCGCCACCACCATATGGGTCGACATATATGTATTGATCTTTCCAACTTAAAACCACGGAGCCATGGGTAATAGGTTGAACCCAAGCTGTGCCATCATTGGTTTTGATCTGATCAGGTGTAGCTCTATTCTGCGCATTAAGCGATAGTGCTACGAAAAGTATAACGAGTGTAAGTAGTTTTTTCATCGGGTAAAATTCTATTTTGAACAGACATAGAACCCATGAACCGCTTCTAATGTTCAGCCGTAGATCTCATTGATCACCCCGGCTAAACGAATGCCTCCTTGAAGAATTCTGAGTTTGATGATATCGAAATATTTATAGCCGTATTCGTAGCTCAGCCTACCATTTTCTGGAACATCATAAACCTGATCTCTGTATGACATTGATTCATAAGCCCATTCTCTAACAGAAGCGGCTTGCCATTCCTTCACCTGAGTTTTTGATGGATGATTGATCCAATCTGCGAATTCAGTATAGCTGTATTGCTTTCCTTCGATCATTCTACTATCCCAGACACTGTGGAGGTTAGTTTTAGTGCCGAAATATTGCACGCGGGCATCATTTCCACCACGATCTTCACCATTGCCCACATGCAAAGGTTGATGTATGTCTCCGACCAAGTGAACTAAGAATTTGAGTTTGGTCGACTCATCTTCTGCCGATAATCCACCAGCTTTTAATTCTTCAATGATAGTTTCAATAGCCCAAATGACATCTCCTCCTTCTTGTTCAGGTGCTTCTTCGTATGTCATTCCATCGGGAATAGTGCAATAATGCCAAGAGTTGGCATAATCATAAGCATCATTAGATTTTACTTCATCCATCCAAGTACTGACTTCTGCTAAGGTTTCGTGTCCAAGAACTCTTCTAAGCTGTTTTTGAGCTTTTTTACTGACCATTCCGTCTGCAATATGTCCAACAGTTCGATGCCCGATCTGTCCCCAAAACATACTGTCTGAATTGACTTGCGTAGTAATAAGAATTAAAGCAAAAATGGCTGTGAATTTTCTCATGAAATAAAATTTGGACAAAGATAGAAAGGATAGTAGAAAAGCTTTTCAGAATAGATTTACGAATTATGAATTTTATTTAACAAAAGCTTAATTCGGGTTTAGGTCATTGATGGAAGACTAAATAGTCTGAAAAGTCATACTTTCTTCCTTTTTATATTAATTCCTGAAACCAGATTGAAGTTAACTATCCATTTGCCAATGGCCTTTTTTCTTATAGGAGTTCGAATTAAAGAACTCGCTGCTTTATTTATTCTTGATTTACCAAAATAAAGAAGTACCGTCACTCAGAGCACCGAGCACCAAATACTAATTCTCGATAACCACAACATTTTTCCCAATCACTTTGCGATTCATCAAGTCCCGAATTGCCTGAGCGCCATCTTCAAGTGCATAGACGTGATTGATATGCTGTTTCAGCTGTCCTGATTTGATCCAAGCCAAGATCTGCTGGAAGTTGGCCATGCTGTCTTTTGGCTGTTTTTGAGCGAAAGCACCCCAGAAAACACCAACAATCGAGGCTCCTTTGAGTAGGGGTAAATTCATAGGAATAGCCGAGGGCTTACCCGCTGCAAAACCCACCACCAAGTATCGGCCTCCCCAAGCCAGAGAACGTACAGCGGGCTCTGCAAAACGATCACCGACAGGATCATAAATTACATCAATACCTTTTGGATGGTGCTCTTTAATATAAGCTCGAAGGTCGACTGACTCATAATTGATCAATTCATCTGCGCCAGAAGCTTTACAGACCGCTAGCTTCTCATCGGTACTGGCCGCAGCGATGACATGTGCCCCCATGAGTTTACCTATTTGAACAGCAGCGAGTCCTACACCACCAGAGGCGCCTAAAACCAATAGTTTTTCACCTTCCTGAAGTTGACCGCGCTGTTTGAGTGCATGTAAGGAGGTGCCACAAGTGTACATGGTAGTTGCTCCAGTGATGAAATCCATGTCTTTGGGCATAGGAAGGCATTTGTGTCCATCGGCTGCCACATATTCCGCAAATCCGCCCCAGCCGGTTAAAGCAAAGACTTTATCTCCCTTTTGAATGTGCTTAATCTCATCCCCAACTTCAACCGCCAATCCTGAGACTTCGCCTCCTGGGGCAAAAGGGAGCTCTGGTTTAAATTGATACTTATTCTGAATGATCAAGGAATCTGGGAAGTTCACGCCACAAGCTTTGACTTCTATGAGTATTTGATTGGGTTGAATGATGGGTATTTCAGCCTCCTGGATCTTTAAATCTTCAGGTAAACCAAATTGGTGGCAGAGTAGAGCTTTCATATGATCAAGTAGTTTATTTTCTAGTCATATTCCAACTGAATTACTCCAAGTCGTGTCTAAATAGCAAAGGGACGAATATGAAAAAGTGGATCTTAATATTAGCACTTGGTATTTATAGTTTGTCAAGCTGCGAAAACGGACTAGAAGATGGATGTATAGAAGTGCGGGAAGTGGCCAATGTTTGTGGTAACGCGGTACTTCAAGTTGTGGGAAGTGTTCTTCCCGAGGGAATTGCTAATTCTTGGACGGATCATAACGGTAATACTTATCAGAATGTCTTTATGACATTTTTAGACGGATGCGATCCTAATTACCCTGAAGAAGGAGATAGCTTTTATGTGAAGATCGTAGATGAAAGAATGTCATCTGATTGTGCAGTATGTTTAGCTCTATTGGCCGGAGCTCCAGAAGAATATTTTGATGTAGTTATTAGTCCAGAATGTTCAGTTCAGACCAGCAATGATCTCAATTAAAGCTTCTTAATGATAGGATTAAAGGCTTTAGAGGCAACGATTACTTCATCACCAGCTTTGATCTCTTGGCTTTCGGAGTCGCTTATAACTACTTTGATCAATTGATTGCCTACTAAAACCGAGGCAATTTGAATAAGGTCATCGTTTAAAATTTCTAAAACAGTACCTGTGAACTGAAATTTTCCACTGAGTTCATGATGACCAAATACTTCTGTCGGAGTTCCTAATTTTATGATCTTACCCTCATCAATTTGGATGATCCTATCTGCTAATCTGATCGCTTCTGATATGTCGTGCGTAACCATGATGGTGGACAGTTGAAAATCTTGATGTATCCTTTGGATGAAACCTTGCAGTTTTACCCTCATGCCTGGATCTACTGAAGCCAAAGGTTCATCTAAGAGGAGAAGTGCTGGTTTTTGAATCAATGTCCTGGCTATGGCAACCCTCTGCTTTTGTCCGCCAGATAATTGTGCGGGTTTTTGATTCCGAAGTCCATTCAACTCTAAAGTTTCCAAAAGACTGGTTATCTCTGACTCAGGAGTCTTTTTAGGTTTGGCATAACGAATGTTTTGCTCGACTGACATGTTAGGGAAAAGAGAGTAATCTTGAAAAACTAATCCTAAATTCCTTCTTTGAGGTGAAAGGTTAATTCCCTGGTCAAACCATGTTTCGGAGCCATAAACAATACTTCCTTGATCTGGCTTCATCAACCCAGCGATCATTCTTAGTATCGATGTTTTCCCAGCACCTGAAACCCCAGACAGCACAAGGAATTCATTGGCTTGGCAAGTGAATTGGAGGTTCATGTTCAGCACTCCATTGGCTGAGGTTAATTTTTTCTGAATGTCTACCTCAAGCATAATTCCCAGTTAGGTTGAGCCTTTTATTCAATGAATAAACAGTGACCAATATTCCGAAAGTCAAGAGCAGAAGTACGATGGCATATTCATGAGCAGCTGCATAATTAAGCGATTCTACTTCATCATAAATGGCTATGGATGCTACTTTGGTGACTCCAGGAATGTTTCCTCCGATCATTAAAACCACACCAAATTCTCCAATGGTGTGAGCGAAGGAAAGTACTATCCCGGTCAATATTGAAGTGCGGATATTGGGTAGAAGGACCATTAGCATGGTTTTCCATTTGCTCTTCCCTAAAACATATGAAGATTCTTTCATATTTAATGAAAGGTTACTCAAGCCTGCCTGAATGGGTTGAATCATAAAAGGGAGGGAGTAGAGAATTGAAGCGAATACTAATCCGGGGAAGGAAAATATAAGTTGAATACCCAATGTTTGATCTAGCCAATGACCAAAGGAATTATTCGGACTAAATGCGATTAGAATGTAAAATCCAAGTACAGTAGGTGGAAGAACTAGCGGCAGACTGATCAAAGCCTCAACCACAGGTTTAATCTTTGATGTTGTTTCGCTCAGCCATTTGGCAATGGGAATAGCTATTAAGAAGAGTATGACCGTGGTTACAAAAGCCAACTGGAGGGATAATATGATAGGTGACCAATTCATCCCAGACTTAGCATTAATTCGTTGGTTTTAATCAAAGCATATACTTGCAATCCTTTGGAGAGCTTTAGCCTTTCTGCTGAGGCGCTGGTGATCACTGATGTAATTTCACCAACTTTGGTCTTAAGCCTGATCTTGGCTAACAATTCTTTCTTTTCTAAAGAAATGATCTCCCCTGGAATTTCATTTTGTTGACTCATGGGTAGATTGTTTTCTGTTGCAATGGAGACTTCCATTTCCTTGAAAATCACATTAATGGTCTTCCCAACGACTAAATAATCACAAGATTCTGGTGTATCAATCACGATACTTTTTAGATAAATACGCTCAGACTGCAAAGTAACCAAGCTTAATTGCTTAGTGCTTTGTATTTCTGTTATTTGAGCTTGAAGGCTGTTCACAGAGAAATGCTTTTGTATCCGAATTTATTCAAAATTTCTTGTCCTTCTTTAGAAAGCAAGAATGCTGCGAAAGCATCTGCTTGATATTTCATGCCTCTCTGATTTTTTATAATAACCATATACTGCTCAATAGGGCTGTAGAGGCTATCAGGAATAGTGATCCAATTCCCTCGTGGATTGGCAATTACTGTAGATTTGGAGGTGAAGCCTATATCTGCTGCTTGGGTGGCAATAAACTGATTGACCTGTGAAATACTTTCACCATAAACTAGTTTAGGTACTAGCTGATCTACAGACCGAAGCTTTTTAAGTACCTCGTCAGCGGCTTTTCCATAGGGCGCAGTTTTAGGATTAGCCAGAGCAATATGTTCTATTTCATCTTTTTCTAAGCTCTCTATATTTACTAGAAGGTTTTCTTTCAAACTCCAGAGCACGAGTTGTCCTCTTGCGTATACTTGGGGTGGACCAACCGTTAATTCATTTTGGCTAAGGGTAATAGCATATTCATTATCGGCTGAAAGGAAAAGATCGTAAGGAGCGCCTTGTTGAATTTGTGCTGTCAGTTTCCCAGATGAGCCTAAGATCACTTCGATCTCAATTCCTGATTTCTCTTCAAAGGCCTCTTCCAAAGCTTCCATGGTATATTGCATATTGGCAGAGGTGGCGATGGTGAGTTTATCGGTTGATGATGTACACCCAACAATTAGCAGAATCAATAGTATCGAAATGACCTGTCTAAAGAAATTACGTCTATTGAGTTTCTTCAATGGTGATTTGATAATATTGAGTATCTATATCCATTCCTCCCCAGCGAGATTCAAACTTCATTCTTATTTGCTTGTCATTGATCCATTCACCGTAAACTGGACCTAGTGGTGTGGTGTCATAGGAAAAGTATTCCCAATAATTACCATTGTCGTCTTTTTTCAATAAACGAAACCCATGTGGCCCAAAATCCGCTTCGCCTTGGTTATCATAAGTAAGAATTCGACTTTTATCATCGTTGAATATTGGAGGTGAAAGCAGTTTAATTTCCTGTTTATTGATGAGATTGACCAAGAGAAATGAACTTCCTTCGCTATACTGTATTCTCATAAGTACCATACTTAGGTCTTTGTAGTAATGCACAAAACTAAGTTCTCCATTACTGTAAATCTTACCCATTAAGTCACCACCCTTAGGTCGTCTTAAGGTATATGATTTTCCACCCACCATAAACGTATAATCTGGAAATTTACTTAGCGCATCCTTTTCTAGTGCTTGGTATGCCTGATAGATGTTCTGGTATGACTCTAAAAAAGAATCTAGTTTCTCTTGGAATGGAATCAAGTTTTTCTCTGAGAAAGATTCAATAGGTTCATTTCTTGCAATAAACTTAGGATAAACATCAGGTAATTCTTGACATAATAGAGCGAGGGATTGTGCTATTAGGAAGATAGATGCTACAATGTATTTTCTCATATATCTTATTATTTCAGGCTTTCCCAAAGTATCTCCACCACGTGTTTAGCCTTCCTTCCTGTTCCATCTTTGATCTGATGACGGCAACTAGTGCCAGAGGCAGCTATGATGACCTCTTCGGGTTGCTCACGAACTGTTGGAAAAAGTACTAATTCACCGATCTGCATAGAAAGTTCATAATGCTCTTTCTCATACCCAAATGAACCCGCCATACCACAGCAACCGCTTGGAATCATATGCACTTTGAAGTTTTGTGGTAAACTCAAGATCTTTTTGGTAGGGGTCATACTAGAAAGAGACTTCTGATGACAGTGCCCATGTACTTTGATCAGCTTTTCATCCATGGTAAACTGATCCGCTGTAATTCTTCCTTTCTCTAATTCTTTTGCCAGATATTCTTCGATGGTAAATACGAATTTGGAAAGTCGTTTCGCTTTGGCTTGAATATCGCCTCGCGTGAGACCAATAAATTCATCTCTGAAGGTGAGAATTGCGGAGGGTTCAATCCCTACTAAGGGCGCGTCTTTATCGATGACTTCCGAGAAAACTTGAATGTTCTGCTCAGCAAGTGTTTTAGCTTCGTCTAACATTCCCTTAGAAAGCTGTGGTCTTCCACAATCGGGATGATCTACAAATAGCACCTGATAGCCAAGTTTATCTAGAAGCTCAATAGCTTTTTGACCTATCTCAGCGTCATTGTAATTGGTGAATTCATCACAGTAGAAATAGACTTTTTTATCGTATATATTCGCCTTAAAATCTTTTTTAAGCCATTTCTTAAGTGGTTTTTTGGCAAGCTCTGGCATGCTTCTTTGTTTAGCAAAACCTACACCAGCTTTGGCCAGGTTAGCGGTAAACTTGTTGCCGAAGATTAGGTTATAAGCCCAAGGTACCTTCGAAGCCAAGGCCATGTTCTTCGAAAAATGACCGATTCTTTTATTTCTTCTTGGAAGGCCTTCGGTTTTGTAATATTGAAATTGCCACTCGGCTTTAAGCTTAGCCATGTCTACATTCGAAGGGCATTCCGATGAGCAACCTTTACAGGAAAGACAGAGATCCATTACCTCTTTGATCTCTTTCGAAGCAAAAGGATTCGCTTTCTTTGAGTCGGTTAGCATCTCTCTCAGAATATTGGCTCTGGCCCTGGTGGTT
>CBFIDS010000030.1:0-15081 GCA_965661435.1 Roseivirga sp. | reverse complement strand
CTTACTTTATTGAGATAGCGCTGTACTTGTCCTGAACCACAAACACATTCCTTTTCAGGATGATTATAGTAACCGCAAGGACAAGGGTTCATACTTGCTATCAGCATGAAATTGGCAGGGAAGTCAACCGACATTCTGGCTCGGCTGATAGTGACTTTCCGTTCTTCTAAGGGTTGACGCATAACTTCTAGAACCGTTCTTTTGAATTCTGGGAGTTCATCTAAGAATAAAACTCCATTGTGTGATAATGAGATCTCACCAGGTTGAGGAACTCCACCTCCGCCTACCAATGCAACGTCTGAAACTGTATGGTGAGGATTTCGATAAGGCCTTCTGGTGATGAGTTCTGCATTCGATCCTAGTTTTCCTGCAACACTGTGGATCTTTGTAGTTTCCAATGCCTCTTTTAAACTAAGAGGAGGAAGAATAGAGGGAAGTCTTTTGGCCAGCATAGTCTTTCCGGCACCAGGAGGTCCGATCATAATGACATTATGCCCACCGGCTGCCGCAATTTCTAAAGCTCTTTTAATGTTTTCTTGTCCCTGGACATGCGCAAAATCTGCCTCGTAATCATTCAGCTGGTTAAAAAAGTTTTCTCGGGTATCATAGATGACAGGCTCTATAGGTCTGGAGCCATTCAAAAATTCCATCGCCTCTATGAGGTTATGAACACCAATAATATCAAGGTCATTGACAATGGCTGCTTCGTTTGCATTTTCATATGGTAAAATGAAGCCTTTGAATCCTTGTTTACGTGCTTCAATAGCAATAGGCAAAGCACCTTTAATAGGCCTTAGGGTACCATCTAATGCTAATTCCCCCATGATGACATAATCTTCCATGTCATCTGCTGTGATCTGACCCGATGATTTTAAAATACCTAGAGCGATGGGTAAGTCATAAGAGGAGCCTTCTTTCTTAATATCAGCGGGTGCCATATTAACCACGATCTTTTTACGTGGCATGCGATAATCAAAGTACTTAAATACTGATTCGATTCTATGCTCACTTTCTTTAACGGCACTATCTGGTAGGCCGGAAAGGTAAAATTTGGTTCCGTCAACAATGTTGACTTCAATGGTAATTATTCGAGCATCTACGCCAAAAACGGCACTTCCATATCCTTTAGCTAGTTCCAATTGTGTGTTTTTCTATTAATTGTATGATGATGTGAATCACCTTTATGTGTATTTCTTGAATTCTATCTGCATATCCGAAATGGGGAACCCGGATCTGCACGTCTGCTAGTTCTCCTACCTCTCCACCATTGTTTCCCGTAAGTACAACCACCTTCATCTTTTTTTGACGAGCCATGGCTACTGCCCTGAGAACGTTGTTTGAGTTTCCACTTGTACTAATTCCTAGTAAAACATCTCCTTCTTGGCCTAAACCTTCAAGGTATCTTGAGAAAACAGCATCGTAACCAAAATCATTGGAGACGCAAGAAATATGACTAGGATCGGAAATAGCAATCGCTGGTAGTGCTTTTCGATCTTCTCTATACCTTCCAGTTAACTCTTCAGCGAAATGCATGGCATCACAATGAGAGCCCCCATTTCCACAACTGAAGATCTTGTTGCCATCATTTATTGCATCGGACATCAAAGTTGCAGCAGCCTCAATTGCCTGTAGATTCGCTTCATCGGACAGGAATTGTTCTAAAACTTTTGCAGCTTCATTCAGCTCTCTGAGGATTATTTCTTGATTCTCCATGGGTCTAAGGTGAAATAAATAAAAACATTTGGCGGGTAATAAGCCAAATTATAAGTCAATTAATCTATACGGATTGCATGTTGATGAGCTTAAAATAGGTGCCTTTGAGTGTCAAGAGCTCATCATGAGTTCCCTGTTCAATGATCTTACCTTTATCCATCACCAATATTTTATTGGCATGCTGTATTGTACTTAACCTGTGTGCTATAACTATAGAAGTTCTGTTCTTCATTAAGTTACTTAATGCTTCTTGAACTAACTTTTCAGATTCTGTATCCAATGCAGAAGTAGCTTCATCCAAAATAAGGATAGGAGGATTCTTCATAATAGCTCTAGCTATACTAATTCGTTGCCTTTGACCACCAGAAAGTTTACCACCTCTATCGCCAATGTTGTTTTCGTAACCTTCTTCTAATTCGGTAATGAAGTCATGTGCATTGGCAATCTCAGCTGCGCTTCTAATATCTTCTTTCTTGGCATTAGGAATGGCAAAAGCAATGTTTTTAGCCACTGTATCATTAAAGAGAATAGATTCTTGAGTTACAATTCCCATCATTTTTCTTAAGGAATTGATCTCTATTTCTTGAATCGGGATACCGTCTATTTTGATCTGTCCTTCTGTGGCATCATAGAACCTTGGAACCAGGTCAGCCAAAGTCGATTTGCCCGCACCAGAAGCGCCAACTAATGCCACTGTTTCCCCTTTTTTAACTTTGAGGTTAATGTTCTGAAGAATGGGTTCGTTCTGATATTTGAAACCAACATTTTCAAAGCTTATCTCATGCTCAAATTCTTCGACAATTTTTGCATCAGAAGAATTTTCGATCAGTGGTTTTTCATCAATGAGCTTAAATATTCTTTCTGATGATGCTAGACCTCTTTGAATATTACTAATGCTTTGAGAAATACTCTTTGCTGGATTTAGGATTTGACTGAATACAATGATGTATGTCAAGAGAGCTTCTGGCTCTAAGTCGCTTTCTTCACTTAAAACCAAATTCCCACCTACAACCAATAAGGTCGCTACTACTAGTATTCCAAGGAACTGTGAAATAGGAGAGGCCAACTCATTCTTCCTAGCCATGGACATATTGATCTTTTTATATTCATCTGTCTCTTTTGCAAAAAGGTCATTAACATATTCTTTTGCATTGAATGCTTTGATAACTCTCATTCCACCAAAAACCTCATCCATTAAGTTTACTATACGACCAAGAGATTCTTGACTCAGAATTGCTTTTTTCTTTAATCGTTTAACTATTTCCGAAATAATGGTCCCCATAACTGGAAAGAAGATGAGAGTGAAAAGAGTTAGCTGTACAGATGTGACAAATAGAAATGTGAGGTAGACTATGATTGTAGCAGGCTCTCTAAAAAACACCTTGATGGAGCTGATCAATGTTACTTCAATCTCCTGAACGTCATTGGTCATTCTAGACATGATATCCCCTTTGCGTTCTCCTGCAAAGAAGCCTAGATGAAGCCCTGAAGTGTTATAAAAAACTTTATTTCGAATTTTTTGAATGACTTCGGCTCTCAAGTATCCAATAATTACGTTGGAGAGATAAGTGAATAGATTAGATAAAAGAGCTGAAATCCCTATTACGAGACTGACATATATAAGCACACTATCTCGACCATATGAGTCTCTTACTTCAATGAGTTTTTGATAGAACAAGCCTTTTAGCTGATCCATTCCAAACTCGAGCTTACCCAAAGCGGCTAATTCAGCCAATTCTTCCTGTGTTTTCGTTTCAAAAATAACAGTAAAAAGAGGCTCTAACAGAGCCAGATTTGTTAGACTAAAAATAATAGCCAATAGCGCGAACACGATATATTGAGGAAAATATCTGTGGTAAGGCTTAGCGAAGGAAATGATACGACCGTATGTACTCATGCGATTTAGGCAGGCAATTTAGATAATAATACAGTGCAATTAGAATTCGTGCTGACGTTGAGGTAGATTCCATCGAAGAGAAAGCATAGAAATAAATGTCTTAGAAGACCTTGAGTTAATTTCACTGTTATTATTTCTGATGATGTTTTTCTAATCGATGAACAAATTATGCAACAGCATGTAGCTTCCAGTTAATTCTAGATAGGTATTTGTCGTAGCTACACCCTGACCTATTCTGATATCAGAATTCCCAACGCGATCATCAGTATCTGATAGAACATTGCTTCCGAAGTTAATTCCATTTTGGTCTTCTCCATATTGTGTTCTGATCATCTGTCCTGTTAAGAAAAGCTTGGGTAGAGGCTGATATCTACCTACAAGAATAAACTCTTTAAAATTAGCTCCCATAGGATGAGCCATAGGATTTCGGTAGTTAGAATAACTTAAGGCACCTCTTTCGTACGCATATAAATATGGTCTGGCTATATTATACTCAGCTTGAATATCTAGGGTGGGTATATTGAAAACATTAAAATATTTTTCTCCTAGTTGAACGCCAAACTTATTTCTCCAACTTCCTTCTCCATTCCGGAGCTCACTGATCACAAATTCATCGAATACAAATTGTCCATAGAACTGATACTTTTTCTTCAGGATAAACTTGAAGTCTAAACCCACTATTGTATTGTCCGGACTACCTTGCTGTTGCTCAATAGAACGATAAAAGAAAATGGGGTTATAATAATTGATGTTAGAGCTGTCGGCAATTACCGCTTCATATAAACCCACTTCTAGGTTTGGCAAAATGCTCACATCTATTCTATGCGTTGCTAAAAACTTCTTAGGGTATTTCCCATCACCAGGATTTTGCCCTGCGAATACAATATCTTCAGTAAGCTCGGCAAACATGTTCGTTAACCTGACCTTTCCCAGTTGAGTAGTGATCTTTCCAAATAGATAAGGACTAGAAAAATCTGACATCATCATAGACCTGATTCCGTTACCCATAAAGTGGCGATCATATCCTGTTTGAACATTGATGGATTTAGTCAGATTGAAAGTGACATAACCTCGGGCGTGGAAAAAATCCCAAGTGCGAGAATTGGTCTCACCGTCTTTCCAGAAACCCTCCTGAGGCAATGCTCTATTCGACCTAATGAAATCATGAACATAGGATGGGAATCTAGATTGGGTAGTTGTAAGCATGCTGTAGAAACCGACCTTACCATCGATCTCCCCTTGAATCTCTGCACCTCTTGTATTCGTGAAAAGAGTTTGGTCTTCGTTCTGATCTTTCCCTCCGGTAAAATAGAACATCGGGTTTACCCGAAGAAAAAAGTCTTTCCCTTCATATACATAGAAATCGGATTTCCTGTTGTACATCAAATTCCACCAGTTCTTGGGATTATCATTTAATTTAGAATCAGTGTAGCTCCAATTATCGTTCATCAAGAATTCATAATTGAATTGCTCCTTTGAAGACATGCTATCATATTTAGAAGCTATTTGATTCAGGAAAACAGCAAGATCAGACCTTCTGATAGGTTTAAAAGTAGTTTGAAGTATGTTTTCCTTGGAAGTGTACTTGACCTGAAATTGATCTATTAGATGGTAATAGTCTCTATTGTAAGGTATAAATGTGCTTTGGGCCCACAAACCTTGAATCGAAAAAACGAGAATGAAAGTGAAAAGGAGCTTTTTCATCATAGAAATCAGCACGAAGGTAATGTATCATCGACCGTAAGTAAAAAAAAAGTCAATTCATTGATTTTTATTTAATTATAAAAGCGAGAAGTTTGTGAAATATTCTGCAAGTCACTACATTTGCAGTCCTTTTTGAGGGAGATACAAATTTTAGAAGCAATGAAGAAAGATATACATCCTGAATACAAACCAGTTATCTTCTACGATACATCGAGTGAATTCAAGTTTATGACGAAGTCTACTATGACTTCTGAAGAAACTATTGAGTGGGAAGACGGCAATTCTTATCCTTTGATTAAGGTTGAGGTTTCTTCTGCATCTCACCCATTCTACACTGGTAAGAAACTATTTGTTGATACTGCAGGACGTGTTGAGAAGTTCAACAGACGTTACAAGAAATAAGAATTCGAAAAATACATTTCGTAATAATGAAGGTCTCCATTTTTTCAGATGGAGACTTTTTTATTTTTGTGCATGGATATAGCACTATTTGACTCTCCCGAGATCCGCACTCAGCTTTTACCTTTCACATTTACTCGGCCCATAGCGGCAATTCGAGTGGGTATTCTAACCATTCAAGAAAAATGGGCTGCTCACGGATTTACCTGCGGATATCGGACCGAACAGTATTTAAGAGAAAAGTTCGGTGACAGTGGTACCGATTTAATCGTAAATGGTGCTGTTTGCCCAAATCAAGAACTTATTTCAGCAATCAAAGAACTACGGGCAGGTCAAGAGTTGGTGTCTGGAGAATTGACCTTGGCCAAAAATTCCGATGGAGATGAAAGAATTGAGTTTTTTGGAGAATTTACTCAGATCAAGAATACCTGGGATATCTTCAAATACAATCGTGAACAGATCGAAACTGATTTTCAAGTCCTCACTAAAGGCAGAACTTCAACAAAGGTCCCTGACCCGCACACCATTGTTTATGGTGAAGAAAATCTATTTATAGAAGAGGGGGCTTCTATTAAAGCTGCAATTATCAATGCGGAGAATGGCCCAGTTTATATAGGCAAGAATACTTATATCCATGAAGGGGCTATCATCAATGGTGCATTTGCGCTTTGTGAAGGAGCGCATGTGAACATGAGCGCTAAGATCAAGGGAGATACCACCATTGGTCCTTACTCAAAAGTTGGAGGTGAAGTAAGTAATTCTGTGATCTTCGGATACTCGAATAAGGGCCATGATGGATTTCTAGGCAATTCCGTTATTGGTGAATGGTGCAATCTAGGTGCAGATACCAATAATTCGAATCTTAAGAATAATTATGCTGAGGTAAAGCTTTGGGATTATGCCTCAGGACGGTTTGCAAATACAGGACTGCAGTTCTGTGGGCTGATGATGGGAGATCATTCTAAGTGCGGAATTAATACCATGTTCAACACTGGCACTGTGACAGGTGTTGGAGCCAATATTTTCGGTGCTGGTTTCCCAAGAAATTTTATCCCATCTTTTTCATGGGGAGGCGCTCAAGGATTCACTACTTACCAATTGAGAAAATTTGCCGATGTTGCGGAAGCAGTGATGAAGCGAAGAGGACTGTCTTATGATAATGTTGAAAAAGGCATAATCCAAGAGGTATTTGACCTAACTGCTCAATACAGAATTTGGGATAAATCATGAGGTTTCAGGATATACCGGGAGTAGAAAGTACAAAAAGCCAACTAATAGAAGCTGTGACTTCCAATCATTTGGCGCATGCGCAACTTTTTGTTGGAACAGAGGGGTCCGCGAATCTGGCTTTAGCACTCGCCTTTGCAACTTATCTCAATTGCGATAACCCGACAGAAACAGATGCTTGTGGAGTTTGCTCTAGTTGTGAAAAGAACGCAAAGTTCATTCACCCTGATGTTAATTTTATTTTTCCTTCAGCTCCTACAGATAAGTTTAAGCGAGAGGATGCAACCAGCGAGAAATTTTTAAAGGAGTGGAGAGAATTCCTTTTCAATTATCCTTATGGCAATGTAAGAGATTGGAGTAATCACTTTGGCTGGGATAACAAGCTGCTAATTATTCCGCGGAATGAAAGTCGAAATATCATCAAGGCACTTTCATTAAAAAGCTTTGAAGGAAAATATAAAGTAATGATCATTTGGCAGCCCGAACTCATGAATTCAAACGCTGCCAATGGTATTTTGAAGATCTTAGAGGAGCCACCAGAGAACACAATTTTCATTTTGGTCTCCAACGATTCAAATAAACTCTTAACTACAATACTTTCTAGAGCTCAGCAGTTGAGGGTTCCTGCATTTTCAGATGAGGATATTAAGAAGGTGCTATCCGAGCAAACAGAGCATTCAAGCCAAGTCATTGAGCAGTTAGCCTATCGTGCCAATGGTAATCTCAGGAATGCCTTAAACGATTCTGAAACTGGGACCTCAGATGTAAATGATTATTTCAAGAACTGGATGCGCCAATGCTTCACCTATAACTTTGAAGAGCTGATCAAATTGGGAGACGACTTTCAGAAAAGGGGTAAGGAGTTTCAAACCAACTTACTATCAGTGGCCAATAGTTATATGAGAGAAGCTATGCTTGCTGGAGCCGAAGCATCTAATATTTCTCGAATTCCTTCCCAAGAAGAAGGATTCATTGAAAAGTTCTCAGGAGTTTTTAAGGCAGAGAAAATTGCTCAAGTAGCTCCAAAGTTCGATGAAGCTCACTATCATATCGAGCGGAATGCGAATCCTAAAATACTCTTTCTTGATTTATCGCTTTCCATTGCCCAAATTGCACGAGCCTAAAAGCAAGTGAATGTGTAAACGATCCATCACGATTGGCCGAGCTGATAAGGTTGATCTACCTGACTTTAAACTATTTGACATTGATGCGAAAATTGATTCCGGAGCATATACTTCGGCCATCAACTGTTCGAAAGTAAAAGTAAAAACTGAAAATGGGCAGAAGGTCCTTAGCTTCAGTATTCCGGGTAATCGAATCCACGAAAAAAGAGCCAGAAGGTTTTCTACTACAAACTTTGAAAGGAAGAGAATCAAGAGTTCTAATGGTTCAATTGAAGAAAGGTATGTAGTTAAGACACATATTGAACTATTCGGTCATAAGATCCTAACAGAGTTTTCACTATCCGACCGAAGCAAGATGAAGTATCCGATCTTGTTGGGTAGAAAGCTATTAAGGAATGGCTTTATCATTGATGTTAGGAAGAAAAATCTGGCATTTAAAAAAAAGAAGAAAAATGAAGATAGTAGTTCTCTCAAGAAATAGTCATCTCTACTCTACTAAACGATTGGTGGAAGCCATAGAAGCTAAAGGTCATGAGGCAAAAGTTATAGACCATCTAAAATGTGACCTACTTATAGAGTCTGGCGGCCCTAAAGTCTATTATCAAGGCGAGGAATTGAAAAATATTGATGCTGTTATACCAAGAATTGGTGCATCTGTCACTTTTTATGGAACTGCGGTTGTAAGACAATTCGAAATGATGGGGGTCTTCAGCACCACCTATTCACAGTCTATTGTCAGATCTAGAGATAAGTTAAGAAGTTTGCAGCTTTTAGGTGGTGCAGGACTTCCAATGCCTAAAACAGCTTTCACTAACTATTCTAAAGAGGATAAAAAGCTAGTAGATCATGTAGGAGGAGCACCTGTTATCATTAAATTATTAGAAGGAACTCAAGGATTGGGTGTCGTGCTGGCTGAAACTAAAAAAGCTGCACAATCAGTTATTGAGGCTTTTCATGGATTGAAGGCAAGAATAATTGTTCAAGAATTCATCAAGGAAGCTAAAGCCAGTGATATCCGAGTTTTTGTGGTTGATGGTAAAGTGGTAGGAGCCATGAAGCGTACAGGTGTGGAAGGTGAATTCAGAAGTAATTTACACAGAGGAGGCAGCGCTGAGGTTGTGAAGCTAAGCAGATCGGAAAGATCAGTTGCTGTTAAAGCAGCCAATGCTATGGGCTTATCTGTAGCGGGAGTAGACCTGTTACAATCTTCAAGAGGGCCATTGATCCTAGAAGTAAATTCATCACCAGGCTTGGAAGGGATAGAAAAAGCCACAGGAGTAGATATCGCTGGTAATATTGTTGAATACATCGAAAGAAATCAACCGAAGAAAAAGGGTACAATATCTAAGTTAAAGGCCTAATGAAGATTAGAATTGGAACGAGGGGGAGCAAATTGGCTCTTTGGCAAGCCTATCACGTTCAAGAAAAACTTGAAGAGGCTGGAATAGAGACAGAGATTGTTACCATTGAAACTAAAGGAGATAAGATCTTAGATGTTTCTATTGCCAAAATAGGAAGCAAAGGGGTTTTTACTGAAGAGATAGAAGAACAATTAGCTAATGGAACTATAGATATAGCTGTTCATTCAGCTAAGGATCTACAGTCAACTCTGGCAGAAGGTTTCGAGCTGATCGCCTTTATGGAAAGGGAGGATGTAAATGATGTGGTACTTAGCCATAAGAATGAAATTTCTTTACATGATAGAAATTTGGTTCTAGGTACATCAAGCACAAGAAGAGTCGCTACACTCAAACACCTTTACCCAAAAGTCACAACCGTTCCCGTTAGAGGTAATCTTCAAACGAGGATTAGGAAAATGGAAGAAGGAGCTTGCGATGCTCTTCTTCTCGCTTATGCGGGAGTGCACCGAATGGGTTATAATGATCGAATCAAGTTCAAACTTCCAATAGATCAATTTATCCCTGCTGTTGGTCAGGGCAGTGTGGCCATTGAAATGCATACCTCTCTTAATGCTGAAAAGAAAAGCAAGATCAGAGAAGTTCTGAACCACGCTGATACAGAGACTTGTTTGCTGGCAGAGCGTGCTTTCTTGAAAAAGATGGATGGCGGTTGTAGCATTCCAGTTTTTGCACTTGCCAGGTTGGAAGGAGATCAACTGAAGATTCAAGGAGGTATTGTTGACTTAGAAGGAGAGAATAGAATCAAGAAGGATTTAACAATGAATGCTTCTGAACCTGAAGAATTGGGTAAAAAACTTGCCGATGAAGTATTATCTTCGGGAGGGGAAAAGATTTTGATGGAGATCAAAGAGACTTTAGCTAATGATTAGATTGAAGGAGATAGGACTAGCACTTACGCTATTATTATTTGTTAGTGCATGTGGAGGATCGACTGATGATTCTAATGAAAATGCATCTGCTGATGTTGAACTCTCAGGCACAGATTATTTGATTACTATCAAGACAGTTCTGGGAGAGATGAAAGCCGTTTTATTTGATGATACTCCTCAGCACAAGGCGAATTTTTTAAAGTTGGTGAGAGAGGGCTATTATGATAGTCTAGCTTTCCATAGAGTTATAGAAGGTTTTATGGTTCAAGGGGGAGATCCAGAGTCCAAGAATGCAGGTCCAAGTACACCTTTAGGAACGGGTGGCCCAGGTTACACCATCCCCGCAGAATTCAATGATAAATTCTTTCATCGAAAAGGGGCACTTTCTGCCGCTAGACAACCTGATAATGTGAATCCGGAAAAAGCCTCAAATGGGTCTCAATTCTACCTAGTTCAAGGACAGGTGATAGATGAAACGAATATGGGACAATTTAGCGGGGTGAACAGAGCTGCCATTGGTGAAGCATTTCAAGAGCTTAGAAATAACTATCCTGACCACGAATTAAATGAGAGGTTTCAAGCCGCTTATGAAGAAGGGGGAGATCAAGCGGTGAACGATGTTGTCATGGAAAGTTTGGATGAACTGTCAAGTTTAACAGGAATTGTACTTACTCAACCTGAGATGGAGGAGTATAAGAAAGAAGATTATATGACTGTAGGAGGAACTCCATTTTTAGATGGAGACTATACAGTTTTTGGACAAGTGATTGATGGTCTTGATATCATCGATGCAATTGCTGCAGTTCAAACTGGGCCTGGAGATAGACCCGTAGATGATGTTAGAATGTATATGTCGGTAGAAGAGCTACCAAGGCAAAAGATTTATGAAAAATATGGTTATGATTTCAATATTCAATAAGACGAAAAAAGCACTTTTAGGTATCCTTCTCTTTTCGTTCCTACTCTCATGTAGTAGTGAAGGAGAGAAGAAAGACGTAGTCGTTATCTCGACTCCATATGGAGATATGACAGCTATTCTATTTGACGAGACCCCACAGCATAAAGAGAACTTCATTAAACTAGTTAATGATGGATTCTACGATAGCTTATTGTTCCATAGAGTCATTCAAGGATTCATGATCCAAGGTGGTGACCCAAATTCAAAAGATGCAAGACCAGGTCAAAGACTTGGTAATGGTGGTCCGGGATATACCGTGCCTGCGGAGTTTGTTGAAAGCCTATTTCACAAAAAAGGTGCTTTAGCGGCAGCTAGACAAGGTGATCAGGCCAACCCAGAAAGAGCATCTAGTGGTAGCCAATTTTATATTGTTCAGGGTGCTGTTGCAAGTGAAGAAGAGCTTGCTTATGATCAACAAAAGATCGGTCAAGCACTACAAATGTGTTTGACAGAAATGCCAGAAAGCGATTTGGCTAAGGAACTGAATGAAGCAAGGGCTTCAGGACAGCAAGTCTTTGTAGATAAGGTTTTCGATTCTATTGACGCTCTGGAAGAGTTAACAGGAATGGACCTTTCATCATCAATGTCTGAAGAAAGACGTATCGCATACACTACCGTTGGTGGAACTCCCCAATTAGATGATCAGTATACAGTTTTTGGGCAAGTGATTGACGGTCTTGACGTTGTTGATGCCATTGCTGCTGTTCAAACTGCTGCAGGAGATCGTCCGGTAAAAGATGTAAGAATGCAAGTGAGTATAGAGCAGATGCCTATTAAGGAAATAAACGAAAAGTACGGTGATGAACTTTATAAATAGTATTAAAAAGGCTCTTTTAGGAGCCTTCCTTTTTTCATTTCTATTTTCTTGTTCAGAAAAGGATGAGCTTGTGGTTATTTCAACTCCTTATGGCGAGATGACTGCGGCTCTATATGATGATACTCCTTTACACAAAGAGAACTTTTTAAAACTGGCTAAGTCTGGTAAATACGATTCAGTACTTTTTCATCGCGTCATTGAAAATTTCATGATCCAGACTGGAGATGTTTCTACAGCGGATACAAGTGAAAATATAGACTACAGAATAGCTGCTGAATTTAGACCTGAAAAGTACCTTCACAAGAAAGGGGCTTTGGCGGCAGCAAGAGTTGGAGATGCTGTGAATCCTCGAAAAGAATCGAGTGGTTCTCAATTCTACATCGTGCAGGGAGAAACTTATGACGATGGAGGATTAACTCTAAGAGCCGAAAGAAGACAATTTTTAAAGATCAGCGGATTATTCACTAGAATGTTACGGTCTGAAAGGTTTCCTGAGTTAACTGAAAAAGTAGAGTATCACAGAATGAAGCAGGACGAAGATTCCACCTATGATTTTGGAACGGCTTACAATAAATTGATCTGGAATTCAATGGATGTAATCGAAGAAGAATTTGGAGATCAATCGGACCCTGGTTATGCTGATTGGGCAAAAGAGATTTATGCTACATCAGGAGGAACCCCTCATCTAGATCGTGAGTATACGGTCTTTGGAGAAGTGGTTGAAGGCTTGGAGGTGATCGATAAGATCGCTGCTGTACAAACCAATCAGAGAGATAGACCTCTAGAAGAAATCAGAATGAACATTGAAGTGATTGAGATTCCTAAATCTGAAGTGACTAGCAAATACGGAATTAAGTATCCTGAAAAATAGAATCGATGAAAATACTGATTACCGGATCTAATGGCTTATTAGGACAGAAACTTGTTCAACTTATTATTGAAAAGGGTGTAGATGAATTAGTGGCTACTGCCCGAGGTAAGAATAGGTTGCCGTATCCTGAGGACAAATATGTTTTCGATGAATTGGATATAACCAATAAGGATCAGGTGAAAACGGTAATTTCCAAGCATCAACCTGACGCAGTGATTCATACAGCAGCCATGACCAATGTAGATCAGTGTGAGTCTGAGAAAGAAGCTTGCTGGGGCCTTAATGTTAATGCCGTTAATTATCTGATTGAGGCATGTGCCGATGATAATATTTTCCTACTCCATTTGTCTACGGATTTTATATTCGATGGGCAAGATGGTCCTTACGATGAAGAAGCTGCGGCAAATCCGATCAGCTATTATGGTGAAAGTAAGCTAGCTGCCGAAAAGCTCTTTGAGAATTCATCTATTGATTATGCCATTGCTAGAACTGTTTTAGTCTATGGAATAGCTCATGATATGAGTCGAAATAACATCATTCTTTGGGTCAAGCAGAGCTTAGAAGAGGGTAAAGAGATCAAAGTAGTTGACGACCAGCTAAGAAGCCCAACTTTGGCAGAAGATTTGGCCATGGGCTGTTATTTGATCGTTCAGCAGAAGGCTTCGGGTGTATTTAACATCAGTGGAAAAGACGTTTTGAATCCGTATCAAATGGCTGAAAAGACAGCTGCATTTTTCAATTTAGATACCAGTACTATGAAGAAGGCTGATGCCAGCACATTTAGCCAGCCTGCTAAGAGACCGCCCAAAACAGGCCTTATCATAGAGAAGGCTCGCACCCAATTAGGATACGAGCCTCATTCATTCGATGAAGGAATCGCAATTGTAGCAGAACAAATAGGATCCTAAAATTAAAATTCGACAACTTTTTATTTCCCTTTCTACTAGAAGTGGTCAAGCCGTTTCACCAGTTTCAGGGTCCTCATCTTTATCTGCTCTTAAAGCGATCACTAGAAAGACCAAGAAGCCTCCAAAAGTGATCGTTAGACATGTAACCATTCCAATTATTGCTTCTGTACTCATTTTTTCACGAATTTTTTGTAGAACCATCCATTAAACACCACTGCAATTAGAAGAGCAATCGCCCACTGAGTAACGATAGATGCATTACTATACCTATCGAAGAAATTCCAATTACCTTCTGCATCGAACCAAGGGTACTCACTGTAGCCCTGATCCATCCACCAATACGTTAAGAAAATACCGGCAAAGAAGATGAAAGTGATCATTGATGCGAAGTAGTATTTAGAAACCTTAAAGTCAGAATTCTCATCGATAAAGTCTCTTTTGAATTTCATTGGGCCATATTTCAGAATTAGGAAAGCAATGAAAATTCCACTCACCAGCAGACCAACACCCCAAACCCAATCTTGATTCTCGAATATGGCTAAACTCCAAGCGGAGGGGAAGCCAACAACGAAACAAGATGCGCCAGCAATGATGGCTGCTTTTTTCTTAGGGATTTCATAGTCAGTTAAGTTTTTAATGATCAGCTGCATCATGGGTAGAATGGAGCTAAAGGCTGCCATCGCAAAAGCCCCGAAGAAGATCCATGAAAGGAATGCACCTCCAGGCATCTGCGCAAATAGCTGTGGTAATATGGTAAATACCAATGCTGTGTTTCCACCATGTAAGAAATCAATGGCTTCGTTTGGAGTGGCCGCCATAGCAAACACGGCAGGCAAAATGGCCATTGCCGCTAATAGAGCAGCAGCATTATTACCAAAGGCTCCCAAGAATGTATTTAAAGTAACATCCTCTTTCTGTCGAGAGAAGGCTCCGATCGTGATCATAAGCCCCCAACCGGCACCAGTACTCCATGCAGAGTCTGTGATCGCTTCGATCCAAATGATTGGATCACTGAATTTATCAACATCGATAGTAAATAGATATTCAAGTCCTTCTACACCACCAGGCATTTGGATCGCAAAAATGGCAACTACGATCAACAAGCCGAATAGGGTTGGAATTAATATTTTATTAGTCTTTTCTAGTCCTTTTTTGATGCCCTTACCGAGTACC
>CBFIDS010000029.1:0-3260 GCA_965661435.1 Roseivirga sp. | reverse complement strand
AACATCATCGTTTTCTCCTAAACAACCCCAAGCACTAAAAGTCAACAATAAGACTACCCACTTCTTCATATCCTATTTATCAATGTAAAACTAAAAATACGACACTCTTTCAATAATGACACCCAGAATGCCAAAAGAGTTGCAGAATGTAGAACAACACTGAACATATTCCACCCTAAACTGTCAGGCTGTCATTCTTTTCTCATTGGTATGGCATTTGATTTTCAGTGTTCTTTTAAAAAAACTGACAAAACGTTATGCAAGAGAAAGGTACGATCTCGATACATACCGAGAACATATTCCCGATCATTAAGAAGTTTCTCTACTCAGATCATGAGATCTTTTTAAGAGAATTAGTTTCGAACGGTGTAGATGCTACTCAAAAGATCAAAAGACTAGCATCGCTAGGAGAATACACTGGCAACTTGGGTGAAACCAGAGTTGAAGTTTCAGTGAACAAAAAGAAGAAGACGCTTACCGTTAGTGATAACGGTATAGGTATGACAGCCGAGGAGATCAAGAAATACATCAACCAGATCGCTTTTTCAGGAGCTACTGAGTTTGTAGAAAAGTTCAAAGATGCTGGCGATGCTAAAGAAATCATCGGAAAGTTTGGTCTTGGATTCTACTCTGCCTTTATGGTGGCTGGAAAAGTTGAGATAGACACTTTGAGCTATCAAGAAGGCGCTGAGCCTGCCAAATGGCTCTGTGATGGTTCTACGGAATTCGAGATCAAAGCTGGAAAACGCAAAAAGAGAGGTACTACTATCACCCTTCACATCAACGAAGATTCAGAAGAATTTTTAGAAGAAGCTAGGGTTCAAGGAATCCTTGATAAGTATGCGAAATTCTTACCTATTGAAGTGAAATTCGGTACGAAAGAAGAACAAGTTGAAGATGGTAAAGACAAAGACGATAAGCCGAGATACAAAACTGTCAAAAAAGATAACATCATCAACAATACAGATCCTATTTGGACGAAAAGCCCTTCAGATCTAAAAGATGAAGACTATTTGAGTTTTTACAAAGAGCTTTATCCATTTGCTGAAGATCCTTTGTTCTGGATTCACCTTAATGTAGATTTCCCATTTGAGCTAACAGGAATCCTTTACTTTCCTAAGCTTAAGAATGACTTTGAAGTACAGAAAAACAAAATTCAACTATACTCTCGTCAGGTATTTATTACTGATGAAGTAAAAGATGTGGTTCCTGAATTCTTGATGCTCTTGCATGGTGTGATCGACTCACCAGACATTCCATTGAACGTTTCCCGTTCCTACTTGCAGTCTGATGGAAATGTGAAGAAGATCAACACTTACATCACTAAAAAAGTAGCAGATAAGCTGGGTGAGCTCTTCAAAAAAGAGCGTGAGTCTTACGAATCCAAATGGGATGACATAGGCCTATTCGTGAAGTATGGAATGATCTCTGAAGAGAAATTCTACGACAAGGCCGTAGACTATGCATTAGTGAAAAACACTGATGGTAAATGCTTTACTCTCAAAGAATATGAAGCTCAGATAGAAGCTAACCAAACTGACAAGGATGGTAATAAGATTTGGCTTTACTCTAATCTTCCTGCTCAACAAGATGCGTTCATTACAGCCGCCCAAGATAAAGGCTATGATGTTTTGACATTTGATACACCGATCGATTCTCACTTCATCAATCACATGGAGATGAAACTGGAAAAGACACAGATCAAACGTGTAGATGCTGACAACTTGAACAAATTGATCGATAAGGACGAAAAGAAAGAGCTTGTTCTCAGCGATGACCAAAAAGAAAGTTTAAAAACGATCTTTGGTAAGGCTGTGCCTAGCGAGAGCTACAAAGTTGAAATTGAAGCATTGGCCCCAAACGATGCACCAGTAACCATCACTATGCCTGAATTCATGAGAAGAATGAAGGAAATGCAAGCAACTGGTGGCGGTGGCGGATTCAACATGTTCGGCTCTATGCCAGATAGCTACGATGTAACTGTTAATGGTAACCACCCTTTAGCTGACAAGATCTTAAAAGCTGAAGCGGACGATGCTAAAGAAGGGATCGCAAAACAAGCCATAGACTTGGCGATGTTATCACAAGGTTTGTTGGAAGGAAAATCACTGACAGATTTCATCAAACGTAGTACAGAGATCTTGAGTAAGTAATACTCGACTAAAACAGATATATTAATGCCATGCCAAAAGGTATGGCATTTTTTTATTTAGTTACTTAAGTATTAAAAAGTGACACAGCTCTGTTTTACCGACTGCTTTTATTCGACTTTATCTTAGTCGTTTTCAAAGTCGGATCTTGCTCCTTAGTATACTTCCACCTTTTATGTGACCATAGATAGTTAGATGGAGCTTTTCGAATATTTTCCTCGAGGCACTCTGCATATTTCTCAACAATACCCTTATGACCTTTCTCATAAGGAGGAGCAGCAATCTCTTTAAAACTGTATCTATAATTACCACGACCTGTGCGTACTATGTCTAGGAAGAATACGGGGCTTTGAGTTGCAATTGCAATTTTTTCTATACCTGTATAGAATGCGGTATCTATTCCGAAAAATTCAAGCCACCGTTTTTCTGTTCCAATTGATGGTAACTGGTCTGCTACCATTCCAATCATCTTGGGTCTATCTTTATGTTTGAGAATGTGTCTTATAGCGCTGTCTTTGGCCAATCCTTTTGCACCATGTTTCTGTCTAAACTCAAGTAAGGTCTTGTCTACTGCATCTTTCTCCATTGGTTTATAAAGAAATTCTGTTTCTAGTTTTAACAAACTACTTAATGAAACAAGTGGCCATTCCCAATTAGACATGTGGCCATAGGTCAATAATACAGTTCTATTATTTTTTAAGTATTCTTTGAGTTTATCGCTGTCCTCAATAATAATCCTCTCTTTCCAATCCTCAAGCTTGAATTTATAAGCAAAAATAGCTTCGCCTAGAACATGGAAGAACTGTCGGCCAAATTCACTCCAAACCCTTTTAATTTCCTTTTCCGATAACTCAGGAAAACAAGATCTAATATTTCTAAAAATGACCTTTCGTCTGTAGCCAAATACCTTAAATACCCAAAACCAAATAATGTCGGCAATAATGTAAACGAGCCATCGAGGAAGTGAAGCAATGATTCTGAAAATCATAAGAGGATAATTCTCGGGCAAATATAAGTTTTAACAATAATCTTTACAGACAGAAACTGAAACTACTTGAAAAGCCACAAAACGATTTCTCGAAACTCACTATTCCAGAATCTTTCATTGTG
>CBFIDS010000028.1:0-1621 GCA_965661435.1 Roseivirga sp. | reverse complement strand
TCACGGTCTCTTGGAATTCTAACCGGAGATGATGTTCTGCTCTCCACTCCTACGATCTGTGCTTCATTGGTGTAATAACCCCGCATTTTCTTTCCAAAAGCTTTCAAAGCAGTCCTTAGTCTTTCATGAATAAATTCCGGCAAGACTTCGTTCATATCTATGCTGGCTAAGCCTGGTTGGTAAGAAGTATCATTCAAAGATGATGAAGTCCTGTTCTTCACAAAATCTATCATTTTTTGAGCTGGTGCTACTTGGGTGTTACCTGCTAATTGACAGGCTCTTTGTTCTATTTCTTTTTGAAATTGAATTCCTGCCAATGAACCGTGCTTTTCATATCCCTTGAGGTCTTCTAACTCTATAGCTGCCACAATCCCTGAATTAGCGAATTTAGAATCTCTTCTAGAAGGACTCATACCGTTCACCACCACTTCACCTGGTGCTGTGGCTGCAGGAACGATGAATCCGCCAGGACACATACAAAAGCTAAAAACGCCTCTCTGCTTTTGATCGAAATAGGTTTGATGTACTAAAGCATAAGAGCTAGCAGGAAGCCACTCCCCTCTGTCGGTTTCACAATTGTACTGTATCTTATCGATCAGCGCTTGAGGATGCTCTATTCTAACTCCTAAGGCAAAGGGTTTGGCTTCAATCAGTACTTCATTCTTCTGAAGTAATTCAAAGATATCTCTGGCAGAGTGACCCGTAGCCAGAATAACTCCAATACCTTCGACTTTAGAACCATCTTCAATAACCACTCCATTCATCTTTCCCTCACTGATCATAAAATCAGTCACCTTCGTATCAAAATGGATCTTTCCACCAGCACCTAAAATTGATTCTCTAATTTCCTGAACGACTTTAGGTAACTTGTTGGTACCAATATGTGGGTGTGCATCAATCAGGATCTCTTCTGTAGCTCCATGAGCCACTAAAATCTCTAAAGATTTCTGAATATCACCTCTCTTTTTTGACCGGGTATAAAGCTTTCCATCAGAATAAGTTCCTGCTCCACCCTCACCAAAGCAATAATTAGATTCCGGGTTGACTGTTTGTTCTTTGTTGATGGCTGCTATATCTCTTCTTCTAGTCCTGACATCACTCCCACGCTCAATTATGATGGGTCTATAGCCTAATTCAATGCACCTGAGTGCTGCAAACATTCCTGCAGGTCCACAGCCAACAATCACAACTGAGTCTGCATGAGTTACATTTGGATAATCTCTTTTGTATGAAATAAGTGGCGGTAAATCTTCTTTGATCGCAATCAAAGCTTCAATATTCACCTTAACCCTTTTAGATCTAGCATCGATGGATCTTTTCAGTGGCCTAACTAACGTTTCGCTTTCAAAGATACCTGACCGTTTTAGGATAGCCTGATCGAGAACTTCTGGATCGAATGCCTCTTCAGGCTTGAGAGTAATTTTAACGGTCTTCTGCATGAATTTCTGATTTCACCTGACGGTGAAAAGTTCTTTTCATATCTATTTCTTATTTGACAACTGATCGAGCACCCAATGTTTTCCCCATTCTTTCTTCTCCTGATCTGTCCAAAGCTCGGGGAAGAATATCACTTTCTGGAATCTAGGTGGTAGATATTTTTGCCAGTTGGTACCGCCCGTTG
>CBFIDS010000027.1:0-15553 GCA_965661435.1 Roseivirga sp. | reverse complement strand
GAAGATTTCGTAAATGAGGCAATTCCAAATACTGATCTCAAAGGGAAGTATCAGGACAAAAATTTAAGAGGAGTTTTAGTGACAATTGATGTCCTTAACAAAAATGGTTGGACAATTCCAGCTAAGGCTATAAAAGAAGGGTTGGCTAATGTTCAGAGAAACACTGGTTTAAAGGGGAGGTGGCAGATACTCAAAGATGAGCCTTTAACCATTTGCGATACGGGTCATAATAAAGAGGCTTTCGAGTATCTGATGGAACAGGTCACTTCACTAAAACACAATAAGCTGTATATGGTCTTAGGATTTATGAAGGATAAGGATATAGCACCATTACTAGATATGCTTCCTAAACATGCGGAACTGACGTTCTGTATTCCGAAAGTCCCACGAGCATTACAGTTGGAGGATCTTAAAGTAAGAACTAAAAGCATACCTCAGACCAAGTCATATACACCTGATGTCAATGAGGCTATTGAATCAGTGCAGCTAATGGCTCAAACAGGTGATGTAATATTTATTGGAGGAAGTACCTTTGTAGTGGCAGAAATACAGAATATTTAATGGCAAGAGCTAAACTCAAGCGTTTTAATGAGAACAACGAAAGGGATAATGTAATAGAGGACAATATGCCTATTTTCGACCAATTGAAGGATAATTGGAATAAAATATACTTCCCTAATTCGCAACCTATAACCTTGGAGTTGGCTTGTGGAAAGGCTCATTATACTACCGGTTTGGCGGCTGTTTATCCGAACCGGAACTTTGTTGGAGTAGATGTGAAAGGGGATAGGCTCTGGGTAGGAAGTACAATTGCTCTTGAGAATAATTTAGAAAACACTGCATTTCTAAGAGCTCAAATTGAACACCTTGATCGCTTTTTTGGAACTGAAGAAGTCGATTCAATATGGATCACTTTCCCAGATCCGAGACCAAAGAAGCGAGACATCAAACGAAGATTAACGTCACCTAGATTCTTAGAGCTCTATAAATCGATTCTGACAAAAAATGGTCTAATTCATTTTAAAACAGATAATACTCAGCTTTTTGATTATACACTCGAACTCTTTGAGACGAGAGATGATGTTCAAGTGATAGATTATACTTTTGATCTTTACCAATCTGACTTGGTCGATCATCATCATGGTATTAAAACTAATTTCGAAATGAAATTCTTAGATAAGGGTGAGAAAATCAAATACTTAACTTTTCAATTTATTCATGAAGACTGATCTTTTTGGAAATACAATTCATTGGTTGACTGCTACTTATCTGGTATTTGGTGGGGTGTTATTGGTCACTTTTAATCATGGAGATCTTGTCTTATGGTTGAATGACCAGCATTATCATTTTCTGGATATTTTCTTTAAATATTGGACCTACTTAGGTGATGGGTTTTTGTTGGGTATGGTAGCTCTCATTTTCTTGTTCTTTAACTACCATAAGTTTTATACATTTTTGATCGCTATAGTCTTTCAAACCATCTTTGTTCACATTTTTAAACAGTGGCTTTATGCAGGAGAACCACGCCCTAAGCTCTATTTCCAAGATCGTATCAATGAATTGAATTTTGTAGATGGAGTAGATGTGAGAAGCTTTGATGCATTTCCTTCAGGCCATACTGCTTCGGCATTTACGCTTGCCTTCTTCCTGATCTTAGTGTTTAGATCTACTCCTTTGAGGGTTGCTCTTTTCATTTCTGCAGTTCTGGTTGGAGTCAGTAGAATGTATATTCTGCAGCATTTTGCCCGAGATGTATACGTTGGTAGTCTATTCGGAATCATATCAGTATTACTTGCTTATATGAGCATGGCCTCTAAGAGCGACAGACCAAAATTACAGAGGGGATTATTAAAGAAATCCTGATCTATCTAGACCATTTCATCACCAAGGTAGTAGGTGTTTCAAATAAGTCTTTGGCTTCAGCATGATATTCTAATCCTGGAATCTGAGAAAGCTCGTCCAGATAGTTTGTTCTTGAGATCACATAACCTGATCGATAGGTCTCTACTATCTCTTGTATCTCTTCTATGCTTGGATAACGAGGAATCTCTCTTTCAAGTGCAAATACAAAAGCTGGATTTAGCCTGCTATAAGAAATGATCTTCTGTTCTGAGTCAATCTGAGGTAGTAATTTTTGAACGGGATTCTCAGCATCGACTTGAGGATATAAAGAATAAAAGAAGAGCAAGGTCATTACGATCCAGCCTGAAATATTCCAAAAGAGTGTTCTACGAATATTTTTATTCTTAAAGTTTTGATAAAGGTTATAAAGACCGATTGTTGAAAGAATTACGAAGTAGTACCCCAGATAGGTTAAATGCTCTAATGATGGGTCCGCTTGAAGGCCAAAAAATATTCCGAACGGAAATCCGATTAATAATAAAGAGTAGAGTATCATTCCGAGCTGATTCCACTTATTTTTAAACCAAGAATTATTGATCTGTGATAAATAATATCCCAAAACAATAGCTAATACTGGATAAGCAGGAACCGTATAGTTAGGTAGCTTAGTACTTGAAGAGGCAAAGAATATAATTATGACGAGGGCTGATATGAGCGTAAATAGAAGAGGCTCATTCTTTCTCTGAGTACTGGCATGCTTAAGACTTTGGAAAACAAAGGGGATAAAAGTTAGCATACCCAAAAGAAAAACAAAGGCAAAAGTGATCAAGAATATGCCATCATGCCCCTCCATAGCTTCGGAGTATCTTGAGAGATTATGTTTAAAAAAGAAGTCCTCCGTCCACTGTCCATTCGTTCGATAGTCTACCTCATAATACCAAGGAAGCGCAACAAATAAAGATAGAATCAATCCTCCAAAGGGTTGAAGACGCCAAATGGTCTTCCACCTAAAATCTTTGCTAAAAATAAGAAAGATAGTAGCTGCCAATCCTGGTAAAGCAATAGCAATTGGTCCTTTGGTTAATAATCCGCAGCCGATAGCAAAGTAAAAGAAGAATAGTGCCCATCGACTTTTATGTTTGTAAGCATTATAGAATGAAAAGAAAGACCAAGTGGTAAAGAAGATCAAATAAGGGTCGGGTACCGACATATGAAACTGCAGGTTGAAATGCAGCGAGGCAATTAATACTAGGCTCGAATAAATGGCGGCTCGAGTATTAAAGTTTTTAAGGGTAAAAAGAAAAGTAATTACAATGGTTAAAACACCAAAAACAGAACTGAAGAACCTGGCCCCAAAAGCATTGACTCCAAATAATTCATATCCAGTTGCCATGAAATAGTAATGCAAAGGAGGCTTGTCAGTTCTTAATTCGCCATTATACTTGGGTACCACATAATCGCCAGACTCGAACATATACCTAGCTGCCTCGGCATTTTTGGCTTCATCTAAAGCATATATGTCCAGTCCGCCTATATTGGCGAACATGACAGTGATGGATAATGCCATTATGCTGGCAAAAATGAGTTTGAGATTCATTGACCACAAAACTAATTTAATTTTGCCAACCTCAGGTAAAACTTCGTCTATTAGGTATTTGAGATAGAACTGATTTAATTTGCAATCCAATTTTTAGCCTATGAAGCTTTCCGTTGTAGTATCACTTTATAACGAAGAAGATAACGTAATACCCCTTTGCGAAAAAGAGTATGCTGCTCTAGAGGGAATCGACTATGAGTTGATCTTGGTAGACGATGGTTCCTCTGATCAGACAGTTGAAAACGTCAAAAAGGTAGCTAATGATAGGACGAAGCTGTTGATCTTTAATAAAAACCACGGACAGAGTACTGCGATGTCTGCAGGCATTGATGCAGCTCAAGGTGATTTTGTTGTAACAATGGATGGAGATCTGCAGAATGACCCTGCCGATATCCCCGTTATGTTAAAGAAGCTTGAGGATAGCGGAGTAGATGTTGTTGCGGGTGTTAGAGCAAATCGTAAGGATGGTTTTGTTTTGAGAAAATTCCCGAGTAAGATCGCGAATTGGATCATTAGAAATACAACAGACGTTCGTTTAACGGATTACGGCTGTAGTTTAAGGATCTACAAAAAAGACATAGCAAAGAATTTAGGATTGTATGGTGAGCTGCACCGGTTTATTCCCGTGTTGGCTAAGCTACAAGGGGCTAAAATGACTGAAGTGGATGTTAAGCATCATGCTCGAATCCATGGAGAGTCGAAATATGGGATCAACCGAACCTTCAGGGTTATGGCTGATCTGATATTAATGATCTTCTTTCAGAAGTATTTCAGAAGACCAATGCACCTCTTCGGTGGCTTGGGTATTCTAACTTTCATCTTAGGCTTCGTAATCGATTTATACTTAGTGATTTACAAGTTTGCTACTGGAGAGGATATATGGGGTAGGCCATTACTTCTTCTTGGAAGTATTCTTCTTTTGGCGGGTATTCAGTTTATAACAGTTGGAATAATTGCTGAATTAATGATGAGAACTTACTTCGAGTCACAGAATAAAAAGGTCTATCGCCTCAAAGAAACTTTTATAGGTGAGCAAAAAGCTTAAAAACTGGCTTAATTTAATTGGTCAGCTCATTTTTGCAGCTTTGGCCATTTACTGGGTTCTTCAGGATATTGATTTTGAAGAACTCAAAAAGACAGTTTTTGGAGCGGATTTAGTGTGGTTGCTTTTAGCTTTGCTAGCTTTTAATGCTTCAAAGATCTTAAGTGCCTTTCGTTTGAATCATTTTTTCAGGGTATTAGGTTTTCAACTCTCCGAGAAATTCAATCTTAAGCTTTATTATTTAGGAATGCTTTATAATCAGTTCTTACCTGGTGGTATTGGTGGAGATGGTTATAAGGTATATTTATTGAATAAATGGTATAACTCACCTCTTAAGAAACTGATCAGTGCCACTTTACTTGATAGGATCAGTGGAGTGGTGGCTTTGGGTTTCTTAACGTTTATTCTTGCTCTTATTGGTAGTGGACAGGAAGCTATTCAACCTTATGGTTTTTTACTTTGGATAGGACTCGTAATTGCTTATCCGGCATATTATGTATTAGTGCATTTGCTCTTTAAAAGTTTTAAAGCTGTAAACCATGTAACTAACATTCAAGCGTTAGCTGTACAATCCTTACAGGTTTTATGTGCCTTCCTGATTCTTAGAGCATTGGGAGTAGAAGCTGATTATATCGATTACTTGACCTTATTTTTGGTTACTTCTGTAGCCGCAACTTTTCCAATTGCTTTGCCAGGAGGAATTGGGATTAGAGAATTGGTCATGGTCAAAGGTGCTGAATATCTCTTTATTAATGAGGTAAATGCTACTGCTTTAGCGACTTTGTTCTTCTTGATCAGCTTGGTAAGTGCTTTGTCTGGTCTTTCTTTTCTTAGACCAGAGAAGCCTAATACCGAACCATAGTAACCTTTCCTTCACCGATCTCTGAAACCGAGATGATAAATATTTTACCATATTCATTCTCATCTAGGGTCTTGAATTTCTCTTCTCCTAATAGTGTATTGGCAATCATAGGAGTGGTGTTTGAATGCCCGGAGATCAATACTGTTCCTCCTTTATGGGCTTTTAACATGTCTTGCAAATAGGTAGAACTACGGAAGTCATAAATTTCTACTTCTAAGCGTTTCATCTGGGCCAAAGGCTTAGCAGTATCCCTTGTTCTTTTGAAAGGAGTGGAGTAAATGGCTGTGATCTCTTGATCAGCTAAAAGTTGAGCTAACATCTCTGCCCTTACTTCACCATCTATGGAAAGTGTTGGGTCTCTGGGGTCATCATTTGCCTTTTCAGCATGACGAACTAAAATAAAAGTAGTGAGCTCAGATTGAGCTTGAATTGACCCTAAACATAAAAATGTGAGCAGCAATAAAAGGCTTAACTTTTTCATAGGTTTAAATCTATGAATTTATCCAATAACTCAGTCCTAATCTTTTATCGAAGGAAAAATTAGCAAGAATTCTTTATGCATATTCGTCAGCATCTAAGGCTTCAAGAATATCTGCCATGGCATCAAAGTCTTTATATCCAGGTCTGATTTCATTTCCACCTTTCAAAGCTATCCCTTTAAGTTGTACTTCATTAAGAAGATCATCTATAGAATCAGCTTCTAGTCCAGAACCGATTACTAGATCTACTTTAGTAGCCAATTCTTTTACAGAATTTGCATCGGCGCTTTCATCCTCGAGTAGAATATAGGAGAGCTGATCAGCATATTCATTAGAGGCTTTTTGAGCTGATTGAAGATCTGTGGAATAATAAATTACAGGTTTGTCAGAGGCTAATGCAGAAGGGATCAATGATATCTCTGAAACCTGCAAGGCATCTATAGCATAGTCTGCGATTAAACCTTCAATATTCCGTTCGCATTCCACTTCACCAACAAATTCAACGCCAGAAACCCAATCTGATAATTCTTTGAAAGACTTTGGATCCGTATAGTTTTCATGATTGGGCTCTATGTTGAACCCCAACTGATTCACGCCCATTCCAGCACAATATCGTGCGTCACTGAGATTGTTAATTCCGCTAACTTTCACAAAGGTCTTTAATGCCATATCAAATATTGATTTGTGCACAAAACTAAGTTTTTTGATGTTTCCTCTAACCTTTTTTGACTTAGTTTATTCAAAGAAGTGGGTGGAAAATGGCTTGAACTGTATAATACTTGGTCATGCATATCGATTTCGTTTGTTAAACGTTTTAAATAGATATTAATTAGCAATATGAATCTTAAGGTTTGGTTCCAGGTATTAGTAGTCTTGGCAGTGGTCTATGCTTGTGGAAACGCTGCTGATGAGGCTCCTGAGCCACCGTTAGATCCTGATTTAGGTAAATCTTATTTCTTTCTCAAAGAAGGTAAGTATCGTGAATACAATGTTTTGGAGATCAGGTATTACGCAGTAGATATCTCAGATACATTTCAATATCAATTAAGAGAAGAAGTAGGAGACCCATTTACTAATAACACAGGCAAGACATCCTATTTCATTAATCGATATATTCGTAATGATCAAGCCCAACCTTGGGAGCTAGATTCAGTATGGACTGCCAGAATTGATGGTGATAAAGCCATTTCAGTAGAGAATAATGTGCCTTTGGTGAAGATGGTCTTCCCTGTTGACAGGACGAAAAGATGGGATGGTAATCTGCTGAATAGCAGAGAAGTTGTCACTCAGAAGTACTTGAATTTTAACTCTAATTTTACCGTTGGACTGAATACATTTTTGGAAACCTCAGAAATAGAGATCAATAATGATGAAGATGGAATTACCTTCCGAGATATTAGGAAAGAGGTTTATAGAGATAGCATTGGATTGATTTACAAATTGTATGATCAAGTGAAGATCTGTTCAAGACCTGAGTGTATCGGACAAGAACTTATTGAGTCTGGACGTTTTTACCGTGAAGAACTATATGCACACGGTTTTATTAATGAAGAGGATTAGCCTCGCTTTCTTTGTTTTCGTAAGTCTTGAGCTATCTGCCCAAGATAGATTTGTTGTGTTCTTTCAGGATAAAGTAGGTAGTACTTATTCCATAGAGCGCCCAGAGGAATTCCTTTCCAAAAGAGCGATAATTAGAAGGCAAAACCAGGATATTCCCTTGGCTGAAGATGATCTACCGGTCAACGAATCATATGTGTCACTAGTAGAGTCTTTTGGAATTGAAGTCTTTTACTCCTCAAAATGGTTTAATGCAGTTTTAGTCCAAGCTAATGATGCCCAAATCGAAGAAATTGAAGCACTCTCAATTGTTTCGAGCGTTGAATATGTTGCACCCAATGCACCATTGACATCAAGAATAAATGAGAAAGCCGAGAAGGCAGAATTACCTTCTGATCAGAATAGGGCTTTCACACAGCAAAAAATGCTCGGCATCGATAAAATGCACGAATTTGATTTGCGGGGGGAAGGTATGTTGGTAGCGATTTTCGATGATGGCTTCGATAATTATGATCATTTAATTGCATTTGATCATTTGTTACGAGAGAACAGATTATTATACACCTTCGATTTTGTCAGCAATTCCATTCAGGTCAATAACAATTTCAGTCATGGAACAAGGGTCTTATCTATCTTGGCTGCTAAAACAGAGGATTATGAAGGAGTGATTCCTGAAGCAAGCTATATACTTTCTGTTACAGAAGAAGTTGCTACAGAATATAGAATTGAAGAGTATAACTGGTTGTTTGCAGCTGAAAAGGCAGATTCCGCAGGAGTTGATGTGATCAACACCTCGCTTGGTTATTTTGATTATTTCGATGATGATTCTATGAATTACTCTTCATCACAAATAAATGGAGAAACAACCGTTATTACTCAAGCTGCCAACTTTGCTGCTTCTAAGGGCATTTTATTAGTTAGTAGTGCTGGTAACTCCGGAAGATTCGTTGATGCCCCTGCAGATAGTCCAAATGTTATTTCGGTAGGGGCGGTTAACTCGAGTGGGGTGGTAGCGACTTTCAGTAGTAAAGGACTAAATAATGAAGGTATTTTAAAGCCCGATGTCATGGCTCAGGGTGTGGGCACACTTTTAGTTACACGAGGCGGTAGTGTGTTTGCGCAGAATGGTACGTCTTTCTCTGCACCTTTGGTTACGGGTTTAGCCACTGGAGTCTGGCAAGCTTATCCTGATAAATCTGCTTCGGAGATAAGGCAGTTGATCAATGCATCAGGCTCAAGCGCACAAGATCCACAAGAGCCATTTGGTTACGGTATACCAAGTTTCGAAAAGATCATAGCTCTCGAAAATGCTGATGGAGATGTAGTTGAGTCGTTCTTCAGGCCATTTCCTAATCCAACTACTTCAGCAATACAACTTCAATTTGATGAATCTACTTTTGGAGAAAAGATGGTTGTTCAAGTGATTAATTCTGAGGGTAAATTAGTGAGAACCTCCTCTTTTGTTCCTTTTGGTTCTCGAAACACAGTATCAGTAGAATTAAACAGGTCTGGTGTCTATTTAATCCGTGTGATAACAACAAGCCAAACACTAACACAAAGGATTATCAAATATTAAATATATTTGGGTATGAATGCTCCCATAGTTGCTCCATCCGTTCTAGCTGCAGACTTTGCAAACCTTCAAAGAGACATTGAAATGTTGAATGAAAGTGAAGCTGATTGGATTCATATAGACATCATGGATGGTGTATTTGTGCCGAATATTTCATTCGGCCTTCCTGTTTTGGAAGCGATTAATAAATATGCAAAGAAGCCACTAGATGTGCATTTAATGATCTCGGACCCTCAAAAGTACTTGCGGGCGTTTAGAGATGCTGGAGCAGCCAATATAACAGTTCACTACGAAGCATGTGACCATCTGCATAGAGCATTAGAGGAAATCAAAGCATTGGATTGCCATACAGGAGTTGCGATCAATCCTCATACTAATGTGCAGTTATTAGAAGATACAATCAATGATATTGACTTGGTTTGTATTATGAGTGTCAATCCCGGTTTTGGTGGTCAAAAATTTATTGAGAATACCTATAAAAAGGTTAGACAGCTAAAAGAGATTATTGCTGAAAATGAAGCTCATACCCAGATCGAGATCGATGGGGGAGTTAATGCACAAAATGCACGTCTTTTGTTGGATGCTGGTGCCGATGTTCTAGTAGCGGGTAGCTTTGTCTTCAAATCTGTTGAGCCACTAATGACCATCAAAGAATTGAAAGAGTCCTGATCAGCTTTTTTGATAATCAGATTTGCCGCCTGACTTTTTAATAAGTCGTGTATTGCTGATCACTATTTCTTGAGAGAAGGCCTTACACATATCATAAACCGTTAATGCGGCTACTGAAGCCCCTGTTAAAGCTTCCATTTCGACACCTGTTTTCCCACTGCATTTAGCTTCACAAGTGATTTCAACTTTCAATCCTTCTAAGAGCTGTATATCGACTGATACCTTATTTAGATTTAGCTGATGACACATAGGAATAAGGTCCCATGTTCTTTTGGCACCTTGGATACCAGCTATAATAGCCGTCTGGAATACAGGTCCTTTAAGTGTTTTTATTTCTCCATCATGAATGTGCTCAGCCATATGATCAGGTAGTTGAACTATCGATCGTGCGATAGCTGTTCTCTTCGTTTCGGTTTTATCGCCTACATCTATCATTGAAGGCTTGTCGTTGTCTATATGCGTGAATTCTTTATTCATACAATTCAAAATCTAAATGGAATATACGGATAAACTTCTCCTGCTTTAAATTCATTTTGGTTATCTGGAAGAACAACGAAGCCATCCGCTGATGTCATATTGGCGAAATCACCTGAGCCATTTCCTTTGATCGTTTCAGCCAGTCTTTCTCCTGTTGAAGAGGTATGTACAGCGCATTCTAAGAAATAGGTAAGGGGAGGTATAAAACTGATGTCTTTAGCTAGTTTAACGAGATCAAACTTGGTATCTAATCCTAAAGAATTCCTTATCCAGAATTTTAAATAGACATTGGCACAGACAAATGATGAAACCGGATTCCCAGGTAATGCGAATACGGTGCATTTGTTCTCAATTGTACCAAACCAAAAGGGTTTTCCAGGCCGTTGCTTTACTTTATGAAAGTGCTTTTCAACTCCCAATTGATCCATTACATCAGGTAAATAGTCAAATTTACCACGAGAGACTCCACCTGTGATCACTAATAAATCATAAGTTTCAATAAGATTGCCTAACTGACTGATTAATTGATCTTTATTGTCATTCAGGTGAAGCTGATTAGCTTGGATCTTCCAACTCTGAAGCGAAGCAAGTACACCATAGTTGCTAGACCTTCTGATCTGGTGTTCCATAGGTTGATCTGAAATATCTACAAGCTCATCACCGGTTGTGATGATCGCTGCCTTGGGTAATTGATAAACGTCAAGTTCAGCTTTACCGACCGCTGCAGCCACAATCAATTCGGTAGGGCTGAGTTCTGTTCCTTTCTGAATAACTACTTCTCCTTGCTTACGGTCTTCACCTTTAAAGTGAACGTTTTGCTTCTTATTGATCGAACTTTCATTAATAGTAGCCTTATCTTCAGCAATAGTGATGTCCTCATATCGAATGACGGTATCAAGTCCTTTGGGCATGATGGCACCTGTCATGATCTGAACGCATTTATCGGGCGCTGTGATCGTTTTCTGGGGAATTCCAGCTCCAATTACCTCTTGAACATCAAAGGTTCTCTGACCGGCAGCAAATGCCTTATAATTGATAGCAATTCCATCCATGGTCACCCGATCGAACGGAGGGAAGTCTCTGTCAGCAAGCACATCTTCAGCAAGTATGCGCCCGTTGGCAGACTCTATCTGAACTTTCTCTTTGGTAAGAGGGAATGGATGTTCAGAAATGATTTTTAAAGCCTCTTGGTAACTGATCATTTTAATATGCGATGTTTAAGTATCAATAGGTAATGAATTCAAAATTAACAAATGCATCAACCTCCAATGGTTGCCATTGACTCAAATGAACCAGAACTATTCTTTTGCTTTTCTGCTTCAAAGCCATTTTTCGACCTTTTTTGAAATAGCTCTAAAAACTTGTCTCTAATGTCTTCGTCAGTAGTTCCTGCTCTCATTAAATCTCTAAAACTATAACCTCCGCTCTGATATAAACAAGTCATTAATTCTCCTTTTGGAGTCAATCTAATCCGGTCACAGGTGCCACATATCGTTCTGCTATAAGCTGGGATTACACCAAATGAACCTTTAGCGTTAGGTAATCTATAGTTATAACTGGTAGAGGTCTTTTCGTCATTTAGTCTTTCAATAGATTGGTAATTGTCCTGAATATGATCCAGGATCTTTTTATAATTCCATTCTATCGGCTCGTATCCCTTGCTTCCTCCATTGAAAGGCATTTCTTCTATAAACCTGACATTAACAGGATCCTTTCTGGTTAGTTCAACCATAGGAAGAATGTCTTCCAAGTTATGCTCTTGCATCACAACGGCATTGATCTTTGTTTTAAGATCATTTGCCAATAGTTCCTGGTAAAAAGCCCAAACTTGCTCGAATTCATCTCTTCTGGTGATCTTATTAAATCTCTCTTTATTCAAAGAATCTAGACTAAGATTAACGGCATGAATGCCAATGAGCTTCATTGTTTCAATATGACGCAATGGGGCAGTTCCATTTGTAGTGATATTGATCATTTCAATACCTTTGATCTTACTTAATTCCGTCATAAAAGGGATCAAGTCCTTCCTCACAAATGGCTCTCCACCAGTAATTCTAACTTTCGAAATCCCTAAATCAGCTAAAATTGATACTAACCTGAGCATTTCCTCATAGGAAAGTATTTGTTCTTTCTTACTCCAAGGGAGCCCTTCTTCAGGCATGCAATAGAAGCATCTTAGGTTGCAACGTTCAGTTACACCTAATCTTAAATAGTTTAGTTTTCTTCCGTGATTATCGTAGAGCAAATTCCTTATATTGAAAAGCAAAGTTTAGCTATCAAACGTAACTCATGCATGACATTGTTTCAAGGATAAAAGAATTAGTTGACAAAGAAAAAACTTTCGCACTAGCAAGGGTAATTAAAACATGGCGAAGTTCTCCTAGGCCTGTAGGATCAGCGATGATTATTACAAATAAGGGCGAAATGCATGGCTCTGTAAGTGGCGGTTGTATTGAGAGCGCTGTTGTCAAAGGAGCACAGGAGGTGTTGTTGTCTGGGCAGTCTAAAGTGATGGAATTTGGAGTAGCAGATGAAGATGCATGGGAGGTAGGTTTAAGCTGTGGCGGAGCTGTTTCAGTTTTGATAACGCCTTTTCTTGATGACGATGGATATATCAAGTTCTTACGGTTTCTAGATAACAAAAAATCCTTCTTTATCTTAACCAGGTTGAAAGGACCTAGTCATTCAAATCCCGTCTATTTAGATAGGATTGAGGATGAATTAGCTGGAAACCCTGTACTGGTCAGTAATATTGAAGCCGCTTATCGGGCAGGTCTTCCTGGTGCTGTTGTTGAGACTAAAGTGGGAGATGAATATTTCGTCCAGTTTTTTAGGCCAAGACCAAAGATGATTTTAATAGGGGCTGCTCATATTGCTTCTGAGCTGTTGGCATTGGCACAGATGTATGATTTTCGAACAATTGTTATAGACCCTAGAGATACCTTCGCCCAGAAAACCACTTTTATTACTAACCCTGATGAACTGAAGATCAACTGGCCACAGGAAGTTCTTAAGGGTTACAAGCTTGATGAGAATACTTATGTGGTCATTCTGTCACATGACCCCAAAATAGATGATGAGGCGCTGAAGATTCTGTTACCTTCTCAAGTCAAGTATATTGGTGCTTTGGGAAGTAAAAAGACTCATGAGAAGAGAATTGAACGATTGAAGTCTTATGGCATTGATGATTCGCTGTTTGGAAAGATCAGTGCTCCAATTGGCTTAGACATTGGTTCTCATTCGGCCAAAGAGATTGCTCTGAGTATCATGGCAGAAGTGATAAAAGTGAAGAACAATTAGAATTGTAAATTGTAATTCACTTTAATTAAAATTATCGAAATCACCATTAAGCCATTTCCAGAATCTAACTACTGGATTCTTACTTGCTGATTTCTGGCTTTGTGTAATTTTTGAACTACTTTGGGTGGCCTGCTGCTGAACGAATTTCTTTTTCTTCTTCTTAGGCTTAGCTTCAATCTTGGCTTTTACGTTCTCCTCATAGTGCTTTTTCTTAAGTTCTTTGAGTTTTTGCTCTTCGGCCTTTTTACGTTTTTCAGCTAAGTATTCTTCTCTTTTTCTTTGCTCAGCAGGTGTTCTTCGATCTTTGCTGTTCTTTCTTCTTGAATCTTTTTGATAACGCCTTTTAGCACCTCTTTCATTGATTGTTCTGTCGCCTTTGGCTTCTTTAGGAGTATTTTCCTTAACCTCTGCTTTAGGCTTAGGTTCAGGAAGCTCGATCTTTCCAAGCACTTTCAGGCCTTCTAATTCAGGTTTCTCAACCCTAAAGCTCTCAAGATCACTAGTTCTTTCATTGAACTCATTTTCTAAAGTGATGACCTTAGGTCTGGGTGACTCTACAAATACAGGCTGATCAGACGATTCTTGAAGCTCTTCCTCGGTATCTTCTTCGACCTTTTGAGTCGCTTCAGTCTGAACCTCTGACGTTTGCTCTTCATTGGCCTCAACCTTATCCTTACCGAAGTGGGATAGAAGGAATTCTAACTCATCTTCTTGGATCTTGATATTGGGATGATTGCTTACTTCTCTAAAGTTATCTTTTAATACCTTAATGATATCATCAGATTTGACTTCAAGTTTTCTAGAGAGTTGGCCGAGACGCATGCTAATTATTTATTGCTGGCGAATATAATTAACTGATTTTCAACAAACCAGAACTTAGAATGAGAAATGACAGATCGTTACTAGTTATATTGAAATTGAACATTGAATTAAAGAAGGCTATTCACTAGCTCTTCTTATAATCAGCGATATGTCGTTCTTTAACTTCTTCGTGTATATCAGCAATAGTTATCATTAGTCCGGTCTCTTCTACACCACCAAAATCTGGGTTAAAAGCTGTTCCGAAAGTCATCATTGTAGAAGACAAATTCATATAAATATTGATCAAAGGTGGGATCCATTCTCCCCTGTCCTTCAATAACTTATGTAGTATTTTGAAACCATCACTGAAAGGTGGGTTATGGCTAAAATATTCATTGAATACATCTTCCTCGAATCCCGCAAATAGCTCTTCTTTAGGATAACAAAGTTTTTGAGAGTCCGGAAAGTAATGAGCCATAAAGGATAGTAAGATATCCCTGGCTTCAGAATTGTAATTCTTATACATGGTAACTTTACCGAAGAAATATTTCATTTCAGGATAATGAGTGATCAAAGCTCCCAAACCATCCCAAATATTAGCAAGTGCAAATAAACCCTTTCGTGGATTCACAGAAGGTTGGTAATTAGGTTGAACCCAAGACCTTCCTAATTCAATAGAGCAAGGCAAGTATTCTTGCATCATCTCTTCTGAAAAATGAAAGTAATGAGCAGTAGAAAGTTCATAAGCTCCAGTTTTTGGATTTCTGGCCCTTTGGCCAGTGATAAACCTATATCCTCCAATAATCTCCTGATCTTCTCTGCTGTAGACTATAAGTTGCTCGTAGCATCGATCGGTAGTGTCGTAAGTATCCATGTCTATTTCATGGCCAGTACCGCCTCCGGCTGTCCTAAATGACACTTCTCTCAATCTCCCTATCTCACGCATGGTATGAGGTGAGTTGTGGTGATTAACTATATAGATCTGATTGTTACCCTTATTCGTGTTTTGGATAAAACGATCTCCGTTCAACTCGTGTTCTATGAGTTCTCTTTCAACCGGTGGAATTATTTCCTTTTGGGTTTTACTCTCTTTCATTCCCACTTATAGTTGCTCTTTTAAAAGGTATACTTTCTCTTTCAACCATTGTGCCCACTGTTTATCGTTTTTGCTTTTGTCGAAAACACTTGGTTCGATAGGCTTACCTATCACAATGTTCATTTTGCTGTTCTTTTGTTTAAAAAGTTCATCGACAAGAAAGAACATTTCGATGTTTAATTTAATGCCAAGTGCTTTTCTGATGTTAGCAAGCCTGTAAAACCGGTTGGTTAATCTACCCTCAATATACACTGGAAT
>CBFIDS010000026.1:0-5203 GCA_965661435.1 Roseivirga sp. | reverse complement strand
TTCACCGATTGAATTAACATGATTGATCTGATCTTAAACTTCATGGTGTGGACACCATGATTGGTGTTATGTGTAAACTTCAATAATGGAAAGAGAGAATTATAGGCGAAGACAAAGTCTTTGAAAACTGATTTACAGATCACTGATTTACTGGTTCCCTGAAGACTGATCTACAGATCCCTTTTTAACCGTTCCAACTCTTCTTTCACTTTCTTGGGTAAGCTAGCAACGATCAGATCATAAGAATGATCGGTGAGTTCAAGAATCATTTGATCAGGAACCGAGCCGTCTACAAAGACAGAATTCCAGTGCTGTTTATTCATGTGCCAGCCCGGTTTGATCCCCTCCCACTGCTCTCTTAATTCGGCTGCCCTTTCTGGGTCACATTTGAGATTAATGTATTCGAAAACATCCAAGCCCGTGACGGCAAACATCTTATTCATCACTTTAAAGACAAGTGTATCCGGCCCGAAAGGTGTACTTTCGGTGACGCCCGGTTTGTTTAAGCAATACTCTCTAAACTCGTCTAGGTACATGAGATTCTGGACTTTTTCTTGAGACTGAATTTACTAAGAAAAATTCCAGAACAAGGGTGATGTAGTTTACATCCTAGAAATAAATCGAACGATCATTACTGTTAGAGCAATCAGGAACATGACGATTGAGATTTTATTAATCCCATGCATTGCCTTGATATTGAAATTTGTAGGCCTGTTGGGATCTTTTTTTCTAAAAAAATAACCTAATACAGGACCGAAATCAAAAGCTTCTTTAGCTGTTAACTTCACTCTTTCTGACTTTTCTTCTTGCTTCTTCTCCTCTGACATAATCTTGTTTTTATGCGTCAACGGCTTGAGGCTCTAACCACTTACCATCGGCTCTTATTATTTCTATCAATTCATCAACTGCTTCTACAGAAGGCACTCCCCGCTTTACTACTTCCTGACCTTTATATAAAGTGATCTTTCCTTTTCCTGATCCCACGTAACCATAATCTGCATCGGCCATTTCACCGGGTCCATTTACGATGCAACCCATGATTCCGATCTTCACTCCTTTTAAATGATCCGTTCGTTTACGAATCTTAGCAGTAGTTTCTTGTAAGTCGAACAGCGTTCTTCCACAACTCGGACAAGAAATGTATTCGGTTTTGGTCATTCGGGTTCTAGCAGCCTGTAGAATGCCAAAAGCCGTTGAATTCTTCAACTTGATGTCTGAGATTAAAGTTTCGCGATCTGATGAAAGCGTTGCGTTCAACATCACCCCATCTCCAAAACCATCTACTAACAAACCTCCGATGTCTGTTGAAACATGAATCAGAAACTCCTCTTCATCTTTTACTTCAAAATCTCTTAGAATGATAACAGGCACAGAAAGCTTTCGCTTTACTAGCTCAAAGAAGAACCTTCTGAGCGAAGGCATGGCATGTTCGTTATCTGTCTCCAACAATACCACCAAGTTATCCGCTTCCAAGATCAGCATCGTATCAGCATCGATCTGATCAGCTTTAAGCTTGATAAAATTCAACTCATCATCACAATCTTCAGCTTGCGCTAATTCTTCTAAAGTATAGACTGGAAGCCTGTTCTTTTTATCCTCAAGGTCTTTCCAAGTGGAGTAGTTGACCAATTCCTTTAATCCGTTTGGAAGCATAAAAGAAATGGCATTCGATCCTGAATACACATAATCAGCGCCATGATCATTCATGGTCCATTTATCTGGCTCTGGTAAATAGAAATGACCGATGGCCTTGAGATCTTTGATACCAATTTCATCGACACCACTCATATCAGCAATGACTCGAGGTACGTTATCGGCACCTATATTTTGTACTTCTCTAGATTGTCTTTTGTGATACAAAAATGGATCGATCGGGTTTTCGTCAATCTTTGGAATGGAATCATGACCTGGTCTTGTTTTGTATCGATCGACTAATTTCTGAGCAACCGGTGCTTCAAATTCAGGTTCTTCAGTTAATGAAACCCTTACCGTGTCACCAATACCATCTTCTAAAAGGGTACCGATTCCTACGGCAGATTTGATTCTCCCATCTTCGGCTTCGCCAGCCTCTGTTACCCCTAAGTGTAAAGGGTAAGGCTTAAGACCTTCTTCATCTAGCTTTTGCACTAGCAAGCGATACGCTTCTACCATCACCTGCGCATTACTAGACTTCATAGATAAAACGATCTGATCGTAATTCAGGTCTTCACAAATACGTAGAAACTCTAAGGCAGATTCAACCATACCAAGGGCAGTATCTCCGTAGCGGCTCATGATTCGGTCAGAAAGCGATCCATGATTGGTACCGATTCGCATGGCAGTGCCATGCTTTTTGCAAAGTTCCACTAATGGGGTGAAGCGTTCTCTGATCCTATCTAACTCAGCCTGATAAGTTTCGTCTGTATATTCAATATTTTCGAAGCGTTTCTTGTCAGCATAATTCCCAGGATTGATCCTGACCTTTTCAACGATCTGTGCAGCTAATTCAGCGGCATTTGGGGTAAAGTGGATATCTGCTACCAAAGGCACATCGCAACCTCTCTTTCTCAATTCAGCTTTGATATTTCGAAGATTCTCAGCCTCTTTAAGACTTGGAGCAGTAATTCTGACCAATTCACAACCAGCTTCAACCATTCTCAAAGTCTGCTCCACCGACCCTTCTGTATCCATCGTATCAATGGTGGTCATCGACTGAACAACAATAGGATTATCTCCACCGATGACAACATCTCCTACCTTAACAGGAATGGTCTTTCTTCGATTATATTCAACTAGACTAGTACAGTATTTCTTGGCTTGTGAAATGGTAGTTTCCATGAGTCAGTTATTGCTGCAAAGGTAACTTCTAAAAAGGTAATTTGTTAGCGAATCAAACGATCAAATATCACCCAACTGAGGTCTTAAAACGATCTCCTCCACTACAGTTCTGTCTGACAAAGCATAACATGAGTAAATTGCATCTGCAATATCTTCAGACTTCATAAACCTTTCCAAGGGAATATCTACCCCCTCCCAGCTAGCAGTATAGGTAGCTCCTGGTAAGATAGAGGTTACACGTACTCCATGTTCTTTCATTTCTTCGCGCAAGCATTTAGTAAAACCAAGCAAGGCATATTTCGAAATAGAATAGCTACCTCCATTAGGGTAAGCCGTGATCCCAGCTATTGAACCTGTAGTGAAGATATGACCCGCCTTTCGGTCTTTCATTTCTCCTACTAAGGCTCTGGTCAAATGATAAGCTGAATAAAGATTGGTCTCGATCATCTTTTCCAGATTACCATCATCCTCTTCATGAATAGCACCGGGGATGAATAGACCAGTATTATTAATTAGGACATCAACAGGCCTCCCTTGATCTTTGACAAACTTTGCAAAAGAGATCACTTCATTCTTATTGGACATATCTGTTGGACACGTCAATACCTTACCTTGACCATCGGCAGTTAAGTCTTCACTCAGGCTAAGTAAGTCCTCAGCACTTCTTGAATTAGTGATGATATCGAATCCTTCAAGGTAAAACCTTTCTACCGTTGCTCGTCCGATTCCTTTTGTCCCACTGGTTATAACTGCTAGTTTTCTCATGATCTTAAATAAAACAGGTCTTCTTCTTCAACCTCTGATGGTAAAATAAGTTCACCTTGATTGATAAATCGTTGCATGCCAAGCATCACCTGAAAGTTAGGTTGATGTAAATGCTTGGGTATCTTGAAGATCTTCGGTTCTTTTTTGTCAAAAGGCGTTTCAGTTTTGGCACTAAAGAGAAATGGCAGAAGGATCTTAGAACAGCTAAAAGCAATCCGATCGAATTCATGCTCAGAAAAATGCCTCCGCAATCTTTCATTTACATTTTCAAACATCTCTGCTCCACTTGCTAATCTCATTCTAGAACCAGCTCTTGATTTTCCTTTAGTCTTTAGGTGTTTGATCTGGCTTTTCCCTTGTTTCTTACGAACCATATAAGATCCAAAAACCTTATGCGAAAGACATTCTTCATGTTTGAAAACACCAACGGATGCGCTTCCACTTTGAACCAATAACATTATATAAGTTACCACTCTTTCGAGATCAACCTCACCTTCTTCATTGCCATAAATGGTAATGGGTAACCTAAGCCCGAAAGCCCTCCCTTGTTCTTCCCAATTAAAACGGTGCTTTTCAAAATCATATTCCAAATTCAAATCAGCACTCTTCAAGTTTTTCACAACCTGAATTGTCTGCTTTCGATTTAAAAATTTAGACTTGGGTTCCATAATGTCAACCAAATTAGTAGCTGAATTTTAGACAGGGAAACTATTCCATTATTTTTGCAAGAAATAAACATAAAGCACGTTTCACCTATTCAATGATAAGCCAAAATAACAAGCATAATAGAAGATGGCTAAAGTGGCTAATAAGCCTAATACTGGTTGGTTTTTTTACTATTCTAGGATTCTACCTTTCTGTTTATTTCGAGTTATGGGAGACCCTACCCGATGAGGAACAATTAGCAAACATCAGACAAAGTGAAGCGACAGAAGTGTTTGCTGAAGGCGGTGAACTGATTGGTAAATACTTCATTTTCGATAGGCAACCAGTAACTTTTGATGAACTCCCCAAACACCTGATTGATGCACTGATCGCCACGGAAGATGCAAGATTTTACGAACACAATGGAGTCGATCGAAGAAGTCTTTTAAGAGTCTTCTTCAAAACCATCCTTCTGAGGAATGAATCGGCTGGAGGTGGAAGCACATTATCCCAGCAGTTGATCAAAAACCTTTACCCAAGAAAAAGCCATGGCGTTTTTTCAATGCCAGTTAATAAGATCAAAGAGGCTATTGCAGCTAAAAGACTTGAAAAGATCTACTCCAAAGAGGATATCATTACTCTTTATTTAAATACGGTACCTTTTGGTGATAATACCTTTGGTGTTGAAAGCGCTGCGGAAAAGTTCTTCGCTAAAAGAGTATCAGATCTAAACCTAGAGGAAAGCGCTGTCATTGTGGGTATGCTCAAGGCTTCACACAGTTATAATCCACGACTGTTCCCAGAACGATCAAAAATCAGGAGGAATACGGTACTCGCTCAAATGGAACGCTATGGCTATCTAATGAATGAAGAACGCCAACTTACAGCTCAAAAACCACTCAAGCTCAATTATAAATCATTCAATAGAGACCAGGGACTTGCCCCGTATTTTAGAGCCAACCTCCAAAAAGAGCTG
>CBFIDS010000025.1:0-8343 GCA_965661435.1 Roseivirga sp. | reverse complement strand
CATAAAAACGGAGTGATCATAGACCTCTCCTTTAGCTCCATTTTCAGCCGTACCAGTTTTTCCAGCAATGGGAATATCTTTAATAACTGCTCTCGGAGCAGTTTTCTTTACTGCCTTGGTCATTCCATCAATAATGGCAGGATAGTATTCATCACCTTTTCCTGTGTAATTCTTTTCATAGGTTAGTTGCCTTGTCTCACCATTTTCTTCGATAGCCTTTACCAAATGGGGGGTATAATAGAAACCTTTATTGGCGATCGTTGCTGCTAGATTAGCCACTTGAAGTGGGGTGACTTCTAATTCACCTTGTCCAATCGAAAGGGAGTAAATACCACTGTAGGCCCATCGACCTCGTCCATGCATCTTGTCGTACATTTCCACATCAGGAACCGTTCCGGTTACCTCACCATCTATATCGATACCTAATTTTTGACCAAATCCGAATTTTTTAACGGCCTCAGTCCACTTCTCTAATCCTCAACGACTATCAACAAAGATACTTGGGTCCTCACCTTGTCTGATCACTTTTTCCATAACATCGTGGAAATAGTTGTTAGAAGAAAACTCTATTCCTCTTGAAACATCGTAGAGACCTGCTGGTGCATGATCACCTAAGGCACCAAGATCTACCTTCAATTTTTCTTCTGGGGTAATAACTCCTTCATCTAATGCTATCAGTGCCTGTACCGTTTTGAATATTGATCCTGGAGGATATTTAGCCTGAATTGCTCTATTGAAAAGAGGTGCTGTTGTGTCACTTTTAATTTCATCGAAGTATTTACCAAAGTTCTTGCCTGACAGTTTATTAGGGTCGTAGGATGGAACAGAAACCATGGCAAGAATTTCCCCGGTAGAGGGTTCAATCGCAACAACGCTACCTCTTTTACCAGCCATTAATTTTTCAGCGTATGTCTGTAGTACTAGGTCTATTGTAGTGGTCAGGTTATTACCGGGTTCCGAAGGAATATCTAATTCACCATCTTTAAAGCTTCCTTTTTCAATACCGTTAACATTCACAAGCTTTCGGCTTTCGCCACGTTCACCTCGGAGCTCGTCTTCGTAAGATTTTTCGAGTCCAGTGATTCCTATATAGTCACCTGACTTGTAGTAATCAGATGTATCTCTTGATAAGTCTCTTGGGCTTACTTCACCAATATAACCGACCTGATTTGCAAGGATGGGCTGAGTGTATCTTCTTACTGTTCTTGGGTTAACAAAAAAGCCACTGTACTTGAACATATGATCTTGGATACTTCCATACTTCTGATGTGAGATCTTTTTCAAAAAGATAGAAGGCTTTACTGGAGAGTACTCACGAGCCTTTTTGAAGTTGGTAACAAATTCATCTTGAGTAATTTCAAATAGGTTGCAAAAGGCAGCAGTATCTTCAACATAAGCATCTCTAGGAACTACCATCAAGTCATACATAGGCTCGTTATAAACGATGAGTTTACCCTCTCTGTCAAACATCAATCCCCTGAATGGATATTCAGTGATTGTTTGTACTATATTTCTTTCTGCCTTTAGTTGATAAGTATTATCAGTAACCTGTATAGCAAAAAGCTTGACCAGAAAAACAACTCCTATAAGTATGAATAAGCCCTGAACTACTATTCTTCTGTTTTCAAGCATGAATTAATATTTTGATTTTGGATAAAAAAGATACTGCGTAAACACGATAAATGCTATAGTTATAACGGCTGAAACCACAGTCTTTGTTATGGTATTCCAAAATAAATTGATGGTGCCTGCTTCTACAAAAAACACAATACAACAATAAGCGAATACCAAAGGGGTTGCATATCCTAAGAACCAACCCAGCCCATAGTTGCTTATGGTCATCATATCATTGACCTCGTACCCGCTTCTAGGAACAACGGTTTTAAGCCAAAAAGGTCTAACAAACATGAGAAATACAGCTGCTGAAGCATGAATTCCGGTTGTTTGATAAAATAGGTCAATGATAATGGCTGAAATAAATGCCAATAGCATTCCCATGTTGAACCCTACTTCAGTAGGTAAGGATAAGAGAAATAGAAGATAGACAAAACCAAAACCTACCTGTAGGATCACAAAACTTCTGAACAGCAACACCTGAATTACCATTAGGAAGATAAATGATGCAATAAGTAAGATAGAATGCTTGCTCATTGTTGGATCATAGGGTTTGAATTGATCAGGGAGTCTTGCTCTTCTTTGTAAATATTTTTGATCACATACACGTATGAAAGACTACCAAAGTCTACGCTCAGTTCCACTTGAATATTCAAGTAGGTATTGTTTCTATCAGGCGCACTGCTTACTACCGTTCCAAGCATTATGTCTTTGGGAAATATAGAATTGAAACTCGAAGTAACGATCGTATCACCAGGCAGTACCTGCACGTCAGGTGTCAAATACTGCAATTGAGCATATTTGGGATTGGTGCCTTCCCAAAGTATAGTACCCATTCTCCCTGATACTTGATGCCTAGCTGAGATAGGGTTTCTTGTATTCAATAAGGAAATACCTTGTGCAAAATTACCTCTCACATCACGAATCTTTCCTACAACTCCCAATGAATTCATGACACCCATTCCGGCCTCAATTCCATCATTAGATCCTTTATTTAGCATGAAGAAATTATTTACATTTCTGATACTATTTCTAACCACTTCTGCAGGAATCAGCTCAAAGTGAACACTATCAGTTGTATCTTCTTCAATAAGAAATTGGGATAGAGAATCAATTGGGAAGGTCTCTTCAGAAAGTATCAAAGAGCGTAGCCGAGCATTTTCCGCTGCCAACTCTTTATTTACTTTTTTAAGGCTAAAATAATCAGCAATGTTATCTGATGTTTCATTGACGGAGCCCACAACATCTGCAGTTGCATTGGAAAAACTACTTCTCTGATAATCGTTATGTCGAACAATAAGCCATACACAGATCAACTCAAAGAGCAAAAATGTAAAGAATGCTCTAAAACGATATAAAAATGAAAGTAGTTGACCCATTCATTCAGATTATGTCATTAACACCGCTCTGTATGAATGGACATTTTTAAGTGCCTCGCCAGTACCTCTTACAACAGCTCTTAGTGGATCGTCTGCTATATGAATAGGGAGCTTGGTTTTAAGGGCCAATCTCTTATCCAATCCTTTTAACATCGCTCCACCTCCAGTTAAGTAGATGCCTCTGTCATAAATATCAGCAGACAATTCGGGTGGTGAGATCTCCAAGGCTTTAAGCACAGCTTCTTCGATCTTAGAAACAGACTTATCTAAGGCAAATGCAATTTCCGAATAGGAGATATTGATCACCTTAGGAATACCTGTCATCAAGTCTCTACCTCGAATTTCGTAATCTTCTGGAGCATCTTCTAGTTCTGTTAGTGCAGAACCAATTGCCATTTTTACTTTTTCAGCACTTCGCTCTCCAATAAGAAGATTGTGCTGTCTTCTCATGTAATCGAGAATGTCTTTCGTGAAAGAATCACCCGCTACTCGAATAGATTGATCACATACAATACCACTTAAGGCTATGACAGCGATCTCTGTTGTTCCACCACCTATATCCACGATCATAGAACCAACAGGTTCATCTATCTTAATTCCTGTGCCTATGGCCGCAGCTATTGGCTCGTAGATCATATAGACCTCCTTTGCATTTGCATGCTCCGCAGAGTCACGAACAGCTCTTTTTTCCACCTCCGTAATTCCAGAAGGGATACAGATAACCATACGATGAGATGAAGGAACAAAACTTCTTTTCTTTAGGTCGATCATTTTGATCATCCCTTTGATCATCATTTCTGCTGCTTCAAAATCCGCTATTACTCCATCTTTCAGTGGTCTAATAGTTTTGATGTTATCATGCGTTTTCTCATGCATGTTCATGGCCTCTTTTCCAATGGCCAAAACCTTGTTTGTATTTTTATCTATAGCAATGATAGACGGTTCGTCAACGACTATCATATCTCTATGAATAATGAGCGTATTTGCCGTTCCTAGGTCTATGGCTATGTCGCTGGTTAGAAAATCGAAAAAACCCATTTGAGTTGGTCTCCTTATCTTTTAATTGTTCAGACTAATGTAATGATTCGCCAATACTCAGCCTAATCAAAATTAGTGTTTAAAATGTCTTGTGCCTGTAAATACCATGGCCATGTTGTGATCGTCACAAAAGTTGATGGAAAGCTCATCTTTTATAGAGCCACCTGGCTGGATCACTGCTTCAATTCCTTCATCATGAGCAATCTCCACACAGTCTGGGAAGGGGAAGAAAGCATCTGATGCCATAACTGATCCTTTAAGATCGAATCCAAAAGACTTAGCCTTCTCAATGGCTTGTTTCAATGCATCTACTCTAGAAGTCTGTCCGACTCCACTAGCAAGCATCTGATCTTCATTGGCCAAAATAATGGTATTAGATTTTGTGTGTTTGCAAACTTTAGATGCAAATACTAATGCTCTGTTTTGAGCACCCGTTACCTCTACTTTAGTAACATTTTTAAAATCCTTAGATTCATCTGTTACTAAGTCTCTGTCCTGAACGATAACGCCATTAAGAAGACTTTTGTATTGTTTTTGTTCAGTTAAATTTTGCTTCTTGACCAGTAGAATTCTGTTCTTCTTTCCTTTCAATAGCTCTAGAGCATCTTGATCAAACCCTGGTGCGATCAAAACTTCAAAAAATAATGTGTGTAGCTCTTCAGCTGCAGCCAGATCTATCTTTTGATTAGAAACTAGAACCCCGCCAAATGCACTCACAGTATCTGCTGCAAATGCTTTTAAATATGCGTCTTTTACATCTGAACCAATTGCCACTCCACAAGCATTGGTATGCTTAAGAATGGCAAAAGCGTTTTCAGTTTGATCAAATTCTTCGATCAAACATACTGCCGCATCTATATCAACTAAGTTATTGTAAGAAAGCTCCTTGCCATTGATCTGATCAAAAAGGTCATTCAAAGGCCCGTAGAAGTGGCCTTCTTGATGAGGGTTCTCTCCGTATCTTAACTGTTTACCTTCTCTTTGGCTTACTTTAAATTTTGTTAGTTCTTCTTCTTGATTGAAGTAATTAAAGATGGCTGAATCATAGTGTGATGAGATATCAAAAGCTTCAGCGGCAAATCTTCTTCTATCTGCTAGATCTGTAGATCCTTCTTTTTCCTTTAGAAGCGTTTCAACGGCCCCATATTGCTCACGCGAAGATACAATCAACACATCTTTGTAATTCTTCGCGGCAGCTCTTATGAGTGAAATACCACCAATATCGATCTTCTCAATAATATCTTGTTCAGCAGCACCTGATGCTACTGTCTCCTCGAAAGGATAGAGATCTACGATTACCAAATCAATAGAGGGGATCTCGAATTCTTTCGCTTGTCCAAGGTCTCCATCATTATCTCTTCTGTGGAGAATTCCACCAAAAACTTTAGGGTGAAGCGTTTTTACTCTTCCTCCAAAAATTGATGGATAGCTTGTGAGATCTTCAACAGGGACTACTTCAGCTCCTTGTTCTTCAATAAAATTTTGTGTTCCACCAGTAGAATAAATGGTGACACCTTGAGCTTTTAAAAGCTCGATGATCGGAGCAAGATTGTCCTTGTAGAAAACAGAAATTAATGCGGATTGGATTTTAACCTGCGACATGTTCGAGGGGATTCTAATTAAGAGGTAAAAGTAGGGATTTTATATCGATTTGAGAACTTCTTCCTCTACCACTTTCGCATAATTTTTATGCTCGAGTTTTAAAACTTTAGCAGCGATCTCCTCTGCAGTGTCTGAAGGTTCAATTTTACATTTATCTTGAAGGATTATTTTCCCTTTGTCATACTCCTCATTAACATAATGAATGCTAAGGCCAGATTCTTTTTCTCCAGCTTTTTTTACTGCTCGGTGAACGTTCATTCCATACATGCCCTGACCTCCAAATTTAGGAAGGATAGCGGGGTGAATATTAAAAATTCTATCGCTGTACGCGTGAACTAAGTTTTGTGGAATTAGAAGCATGAAGCCAGCGAGTACTATAAAGTCGACTTCTTCCTTATTAAGTATTTCAATGATCTTTTCCCCTGTTTGCCAAAAGGATCTGTTATAAACATGATATTGAATTTCAAAACGCTTGGCTCTATCTATTACACCTGCTGAGGCATTGTTGGTAAATACTGAAATGATCTCAATTTGAGGATGATCCTGAAAATGCTCGAAGAATTTTTCGGCATTTGTACCACTTCCTGAAGCAAATATGGAGAGTCTTTTCTTGGTCATATAAAAATCATACTTAGCACACCCAAAAGCATTATCACTTTACAAAAGGTGCTGAGATTGTGAAATTGTTTTATGGTATCGGCTCTTTGAATTCCGAAACCTAAAAGTAATAAAGCCAAAGCAAGTACAACAGGTAGGATAATTGATAGATTCCATAGAAGCCAAACTACTGTGATTTGAAACACGATCATAACGGCATAGATGATCCATTTGGTCTTAGCAATACCCATAACGATTGGGATTGTTTTGCAGCCAAATTTTTCATCGCCTTTCATGTCTTCAGTGTCTTTTATGATCTCACGAATCAAGGTGATGAATGCAGCGAAAATGGCATAACAGGCTATGATATAAGTCCTTTGCTGAAAATATTCAGCCACAAGAATAAGGGTAGTTCCAGTCAGAACAGCAACAACAAAGTTACCAATGAAAGGTAGCCTTTTCAATTGATTGGAATAGAGCCAAAGCATAAAAGCTGCACCAAAAATAGTAAAGCCGATCGGTCTGGAGATATAAAAACCGATGGCAATAGCTCCAAAATTTAATACCGTATGACCAAAGATGACCCATCTTCTTCTCAGTTCTTTTCCCACCACAACACGGTCAGGTTTATTAACGAAGTCAATTTTCACATCGTAATAATCATTGATCAGGTAGCCTGCACTAGTGATCATTACCGTAGCCGAAACCATTAGGAAGAAATTGAAATCGAAAATAATGTTCTTCCATTCACCTTTATTACTGATTAGAAAGAGTGCAGTAAGGTATTGTGTGAGCCCAACAATAAACAAGTTGATCCCTCTAATTACTTTTAGGTAATTATAAATGAATGATGGTCTGAAGAGTTTAGCAACCCGCATTGCGATCGTTTACGAAGCAAAGATATCTCAGTTCGAATAAGAATCTATGATGTGTTGAGAGATAAGCCGATAAATTTCCGCAAGATCTTGATCTTCCTGAAGCGCTTCGAATTGTAAATCTAGTGTTTTTAGGTCTTTTCGAATGGCAGGGCCAGTTTGAGCATTCTGTGGCCCCAGGTCGAAAGACTTATTTAAGGTCTCAACAATTAAAGGTTGAAGCATTTCAAAATCCATTTCCTGTTTTTCTAAAATGTTCTGAGCTACATTGAACATGTGGTTCGTGAAATTACAGGCGAAGACGGCAGCCAAATGAATTGCCTTACGTTGTTTACTAGAAATAAAAAGTGTGTTTTTGCTGATGCTTTTGCCAAGTTTTTGAAGAGTTTTTAGAGTCAATTCATTTTCGCCCTCAATGCAAATCGGGATGTTTTGAAAGTCTACTTTTTTCCCTTTGCTAAAGGTTTGTAATGGGTAAAAGACACCAATGTTTTCTGTAGGAGCGTATCCCAACTCATTCAATGGCTTTGATCCTGAAGTATGGCAAAGAATAGCGTTTGATGGAATTGAAATATTTGAGGCGAGCTCCTGAATTGCATCATCAGAAACAGCCAAAATAAATATGTCAGCATTGACATCATTTAGGTTCAATGAGCTTCCATATTGCGCGTTGAAGTAATCTAAACAGAAATTTTTAGCCTTTTCTTCATTTCGATCATATACGAATGAAATGATATGACCTGCATTTTCCAGCTCCTTAGCTAAATGCCAAGATACATTTCCAGTACCTAAAATTGCGATTTTGAATGCCACGTAGCTAATGTAAACCATTGAAATGGTTTTGGGAAACAGTTCCTGTCCAATTTAGCCCATGGTTTAAACCATAGGCTAAATTGGATGCAATGACTTTGCTTCAGTGGCTTTAGCCACTTCTTAAATCAATATTATGAAGTTTCAAGAGACCTTCATATTCATCCATAAAGGTTTTGGTTTGATGATGAGCCTTTTGGTTTGTGATATATGCATCAACTTTTGAAATCTGTGATTCGCTGACCGAAAAGGCTCCATACCCTGTTTGCCAAGCGAATTTCTGACTATAAATATTGTGCTGATTGACCCAATGAGAGCTTGACCCTTTAATTTGTTTCACTAAGTCGGCAAGGCTAATGTTTTGGTTGAGCAAGGTCAAGATGTGAATATGATCTGGCATTCCGTTGATACTTTTCACAAAGCAACCT
>CBFIDS010000024.1:0-27049 GCA_965661435.1 Roseivirga sp. | reverse complement strand
AATGGTCCTACCAATATTACTTGTAATGATATCATCGTCTACAATTTCCATGTTGGCTAAAACTAAGGTCGTAGGTCTGCCTAGTACGAACATGAGTACATCTCGATCACTAATGGCGAAATAGCCAACAGGCATGATCTTCTCAAATATGATTTGAGGCTTTGTTTTTTTATCCATGTGGTACATCCATAAACGCTGGCTGTTGTCTTCTTCAACCCTGACAACCGCATAAGAATTAAACCCAGGAATTGGTGTTGGTGAGTATTCGCTGTCTTTTGAATTACTCAGGTTAGAAGAGGTTTCCTCATAAATATCATAGATCATGATATCATTTTGTCCACCCTGATGCGATGAGTATAAAATATAGTTGTTGTTAAAAAAGGAAGGCTGATTATCGTATCCGGCACGATCGGTGATATTTTTCCCTTTAGAGATGGAGATCTTGCCCTTCTTTTCTTTTAGGTCGAATAAATGGATGTCTGTACTTGGTGGAGGGGTTTGGCCATATATTAGCAGGGTAACAAAAAATGCCACAATGGATAGGAGAGTCTTTTTCATAAATGTTAGTTAATGGAAGAACAAAGTAATCATTTCTCATTTTAATTGAAATGAGCCTCAAGTCGAAACTTGTTCTCAAAACATTAGTTTCTATTGGGTGAGTCAATTTTCCCATATATCAAAAGCAAGGTTAGCAGAGTACAGGCAGCAAGCTGACCCAATAGCAGATTCAGTAATTGAAGCTTATTTCCCTCAAGATCGTGAGGCTTTACAAAAAGAGCTTGAGGGACTGGCAATCAATAGTTCCGAGTTAAGTAGAGATGCTAAATCTGAGCTTCAAAGATTGTATAGGGAAGTTCATTCAATTCATATTGGCCTGGATAGTGATGTACTAAAAAAGGGGCAGAAGTTCTTTGGAGACCATGCTTCTGATATTATGCTATTGCTAGGCATGCTCTCTCTTCCTTACTGTTATGCTGCCGCAAATGGAGCAGAGGTACTGGTTAGATCGCGAAGAATTTTAGAAGAACCGGAAAAACGTTTACTAGAAACTGCTGAATTCGTATTTGATGTAAGTGCCAAAGATGCTTTTCAGGATAAAGGAAAAGCTATTGTAAGCATAATAAAGGTCAGGCTTATGCATGCTGCAGCGAGATGGTATGCGAAGAAATCCACCGATTGGGAAATTGATGTTTATGGTGAACCAGTTAATCAAGAAGATATGGCTGGGACCAACTTAGCCTTCTCACTAATTGTGGTACGCGGACTAAAAAAGCTAGGCAAGAGTATTCATTCAGAGGAAGCCTTTCATTACATCAATTACTGGAATGCTATTGGTAAACTGCTAGGATTGAAAGAAGATCTATTGCCAAGAAGTAATAAGGAGGCTTATATTCTGGAAAGGAATATTAGAGAAAGGCAGTTTGAGCCTAGTGAATCTGGCAAGAGACTCACCCAATCCTTACTCACGTACTTTGAGGAAGCTACTTATGATAGTCCGTTAAAAGGTCAAAGCAATGCTCTAGTTGCGTTTTTATTAGGAGAGAAGGTATCACAGATCTTAGGGGTTGAACAAAAATTCATGGATAACTTGGTTTTTCAGCCTTACAAGTATCTGTTCCAATTTCAGAACATTCTTGATCTTAAGAATGATTCTTATAGTCAGGCCCTCAAACAATTCAGAGAGGCTCAAAAATCCATGTCTTGATCATTTGTATTTATCATTGAGTCCAATGCCTTCAAATATCATTGGAATGATCTTATCAAGCCGCTTTTTCTTTGTTTCTTCTCGCTTTGCGGTTTGAATATATTCAGCGAAATCTCTTTTACGAGTCAAATTTAATCCTTCAAAAGCTTGATTCAATTTTTGATCTTTGTCCAGTACATTTTGAAGCTCAGAAGGAATCACTAATGGTTTTCTCTTTGTTGCTTTTATCGCTCTACCTGCTTTATGATTAGCGATGGCTTCATCGATATAGGCTAATATCAATGCTTCGTTCTGTCTGATCTCAGCTGAAGAATGAAACCTCCATTGACGCATTGCCTGTGTTTTTCCTTCTTGAGCATTGGTGAGCACCTTAGCACTGTCTTTTAGCAAACCACCTTGGAAGAACCAGATACCAGTATAACTCTTAAATGCTCCTAAGCCAATGATGTTTTTACCTCCAAGTGTATAAACAGGGAAAGACCATTTATAGGTCTCTGTTAATTTCCTTGATAATGCTAAATTTCTTAGCTGAAAAAGTTCTTCCTTCCATTGATTGTTTTTCACTAAATATTGGTTGACTGATTTCATATATCCTCAGAGCTTATAAAGTGGTAAAAGGCCTAATTTAATCATTCAGGAATGATTTTTAGTAAATACTAAAATAAATAGTATGTAATACTAATAATGTTAGTATATTTGAGATGTGATGAATGAGGAATTAAGTTTATATCAAAAGAAGAGTCTGTGTGAATACCTATTCATTGTTCTCCCATATGCTGAGATCAATGAGGAGATCAGGACATTTAAGAAAGATCTATTCAGAACTGAGGGTCCATTTGCGGGTCAAAATTCATGTGGTCATATGCCATTGCTCTCTTTCTTTCAACATGAGGAAAGAGAAGATACGATCATTGAATGCGTTAGCCAGCAAGTGTATAAGAACAGATCATTTGAAGTATTTCTAAATGGTTTTGGTTTTGATTCACAAATACGTTCCATCTATATAGACATTTTAAACAAACAGTCTCTGATAGACCTCTATCATCAATTGAGAATGTCTCTATTTGAAAAGTTTGTGTCTTTGGCCTTCCTGAATCAAAATTATGAACCAAGAATGAAGGTAGGGCAACAGCTTAGCCCTCTTCAATTCATCAATGTAATCAGTGAATACAAGTCCAAAGCATACACCAATAATTTTAGTGTGAGCAGAATTCATGTGCTAAAAAGAAAGGCACCTTATACATCATGGGAGAAGCTGAAGGCCATTCCTTTAGCAACCAACGAAAAAGAACTTATGGATTGGAATTGAAATTTAAAATGGAGTGTCGATGGTGTTTAGGTGAAAGTTTTGGCACAGTCGATGTTTTTACTTCATCGACCTCCTGTTTTTCACATAAAATAGAACAATTATGAAGAACTGGAATAATTTAAAGATCATAGAACAAAGCATTAAGCTATCTTCTAAAGCTTCGGACCTTGAGAGAGGATGTAAAGACGAGCAACTGGCTAACTTACTTCATGAAGTAAATCTCAAGGCCTTAGGTATTCCACATATCATTCAATCAAATACTCAAGAAGGTTATAAAGATGTGCTTGAATCTGCCTTAGATGCAATTCATAGGTTACAAGAACTCATTGAAGGTAGAGATGAGTTGTTTGAATTTGCCAAATTATTGTCAGAGGAAGATGATCTTTTAAAGACGGTTTCTAGTGAACAAAGACCTTTAAAGAGACCAACAAAGACCAGCAGATTGAGCATAAAAGATAGAAGCCGGTTTGATGCACCTCTTCATGTTCATTTAGGGGTTCAGGGAAGGTTGTTCTAGTAAACCTTTTTGCTTTTAAGCTTTGTTATCATCTTTACGAAGTGTTCAATGCCAAGGAAATAGCGTCCAGAGATTACGGTCTAGAATTTACTTTCCAAACCAGTAGGAGTTCGGGGCCAGGTGGGCAGCATGCGAATAAGGTTGAAACGAGAGTAACATTGCGCTTTAACCCGAAACGATCTGAGGTCCTTTCAGATAAGGAAAAGAACAGGTTATTACTTAAATGGAAGAGTAAGCTAACCCTAGAGGGAGAGTTGTTAGTTCATTCCGAAAAACACAGAAGCCAAGTCAAGAATAAGGAGCATGTAATACAACTCTTTGGCAAACTGTTACTAAAAGCCTTCACAGATCCCAAACCTCGTAAAAAGACAAAGCCTAAGATATCTGTGATAAAAGAGCGATTGGATAAGAAGAAAAAACAAGGTCAAAAAAAGGCAATGAGAAGGCCACCTGAATTTTAGTCAATAAAATTTACGGTTCTGACTGAACTCAAATTCTGACTCAGCGCTATCCAGTTTTCTCCATTGTCGGAACTCAGGTATAAATTGCCGTTGTTCGTACCAAAAGCCATGATTCGTCCTGATTTGTCAAAACCTGATCTCAAAACCATGTCAAAGGCTGCCTTTTGCGGTAATCCATTCCTGAGGGCTTTCCAGTTAGCACCCGCATCAGTGGTTTGATAGACTGCCAACTTTCCTTGATGGGGCATTCTTTGGTCGTCTGATTGTGCCGGGATAACCCAAGCGGTATCGATATCCTCGTCATCGATGACTAGATCAAAACCATAAACTGCTTTTCCTAAGCTATCTGATAAGTCATTCCAGCTTTTTCCATTATTCGTTGATCTATAAATACCGCAATGATTCTGTTGCCATATGACCTCATGATGTTTAGGATGCCTGATCATAGAGTGAGGGTCATGACCTATCTCTGTATCGGAATAGGGTAGATAGAAAGCCCTAAGTCCATTATTCAAAGGTACCCAAGATTTACCTGCATCTGAAGATCGAAATACACCCGCACAGCTAATCCCAACCATGATTTCTTTAGGGTTCTCTGGGTGAAAAATGATTGAATGTAAGAATGGGTTGCGACTCCCTTTACCTCCGCCTTGCCATTGATCTCTCGATGGATGCTTTGATAACGCATCAACCTCATCAAAAGATTGGCCATTCCACTTAAATAAGGAAGCGGGTTCAGTTCCTACATAAACATGACACTTCATAGAAGCTATCGTCCAAATTGATCTTAGCCTGATTTCTGTATGTTCAAATTTAGGTGATGGAATCTCTTTAAAGTTCTCACCTTGGTTGTAACTGAAATAAATCTTAGGTCCCCAATGTTTATGGTTAATGGCCACCCACCAATTTCCTTGTTCGTCTTGGTGGAAAGCACCAATTGGAAGCCCAATAAAGCACATATCTGATATTTTCCATTCATTATTCACCTTTGAATAGATCACTAATCCTTTATCAGTTCCTGCCGCAATTTTCATCTGTCTAAATAAGTAAGCCTCTGTTTTTAGCTTAACCTGATCCTGAGTCTTTAGTTTGGGTTGAATCTAAGCAATTATAGCCAAGGTCTGGAAGTCCATTTCAATGTCTTCTCCTTATTCTGACATTTTCTAAGCATGTAGAAAGAGATCTTTCATTCGAGTTTTCCTTTTGATCTTCATCGTAGACATCGATACAATGAATTCGCTGGTTGTCTTCTTTGATCTGATCTTCCTTAGTCTAGAATTCCCAGAACTTCTTTGATATCGTTTGCTTAAATGGCCACATCTGATTCAGTTTTTCATGTGCTAAGAGCTTTCTTCAAAGGAGTCTTTTTGTTGAAAAAGTTAAACTATGAATTCATTAGAGATAACTACTTATGTTGGTCATGAAAGTTGTAAAATCTCTCATAAATGATCATATGGGGCATGGTAAGGATTGAAATGGCAATCAATACCACCATAAAAGGGTGAATATTAAATTCAAAATAGCTAATGCCTGCAAAAAGCATGGCGATTCCAAATATGCTGAGTAGGGTAAAGGGTAGGCTTTCTCCTACAAATCTTTTTGCTGTGACAATCTGCTCAGCACGGAGCTTTTTGATTTGAACTTGTGCAGCTCGTAAGCTATGCCAAAGACTGAAAAAAATAGCAAATGAAAAGAGCAAATCACCCCGGATAGCTACAAGGCAAATGGCAGTTAGCTCGATCAATTCGAAGAAAAGTGCTTTCTTAGGTAAGTCTGTATTGCTGTTCAACCAAAGGAAAAGTCCAACGAAAACCACTGCTCCAACAGTCATGATCATATATCTTTTATCAAAAGCGAGGGTCAAGGAGGTCTCAATGTTGAATGGGCTCAATAGCTGTGTTGTTTCTTCAGGATTGAGCAGAACAATAAATGATAGTACCAGTAATCCCCAGAAAAGATAGATGACTTTCTTTCTCCAATCTTTCTCCTTAACAGGAATGTATTGCAACTGTGTTTGTCCAAAATGATAACAGGAAGCAATTATAAACGCTGCAATAGCAAGCTCTGGGAGTATTAACCATATTCCGCCCATGGCGAAGAGAACGCTCAAATACACTATATAGAAGTGTTTAGGAATGGTCTTCAAATGCTGAAGCTTTCTATAACTAATAAACAATAAGTGATCTGTAGCACCGTGCATTAAGCCTATGGTACCTATTAGTGTAATTGAAATGATAACTGTAATGGTTCCTGGTAATGGCAGTACACTCAATAAGAATGCAGCCATAATGAGCCAAAAACGTGTTTTGGCATAGAAGAAAGGCCAGTTTAAATCAACTGTTTTAAAAAGGGTTTCCATGGTAAGCTTACAAAGATTCTTATTTCCTCCATCAGCGATGATTCTTCATCCAAAAATTTTAGAATCTTGATAAATTTATTTCTGGAGAACAATTTCTGCATTATCGGACCAACAGTCCAAGGTTCTTTTTCAACAATTGAAAGAAGGAGCGAATCATAGAACTTAAAACGGCTGCCTCTACCTCTGACTGGAATGACCCTTTTTTCTTTTAGACAATTAATAATCAGCTCAGAATCTTTTTGTACGAACTGAAAGGTGTATCCTGTTGTGGGTTTAGTTAGGCCTCCAACAGTACCAGTGTTGATGAAATAATCAGAGCGTCTATCGTTAAAATGATTTTTAGACATTGGTATCACACCAAACTCTTGGTCAATTAATTCATAATCACTAATGCCTAAGTTCTTTATATAGGTATTGAGTATCTGAAGGTATTCAGATTTACTTTTTATAAATTTCGAAAACTCAGTGTACTCGATGAGAGCTTCATTTCCGTTGATGGGTAAGATGTATCCAAATTGAACAGATTGTTTATCGGTATTGAAGCTGAAGTCCATTAGATGGACAGAATCGAAGGATAAATTATTTTCTTTCAATTTAAGCTTTATCCCGAAGAAATGCTGCTTCATGCCAGCTCTATCCATTGTATTACCAGAATGCTGCCAACTACTGTTGAATACATAATGTCCGATCAACTCTTCTCCAGATTCTAAATAGAGGGTATTATTGTTTGATCTCAGTGACACATCCTTTACAGAAGTTCTGTACCAATCAATGTTCAAATCGACTTTTATAGACGAAATGACTTCCTGATAAAAATCTGAACCTTGAATATAGTAGTATTGGTAAGGATTAATATTTTGAGTCCATCGCTGATCGTTTCTCTTGAAGCTCATTTCAGACCACTGTTTTTGAACCGCTTTTTCGTAGATGGGATTTTGAGTAGACCAAAAACACCAAGTCCTATCATTCTTAGTTTTTGAATCAGGCTCTACAATGGCAATAGACTTTGATTTAAAGTATTCTGAAGCTTGCATACGATAAAGCAAACTTAAATTGGCTAATCCAGCCCCAATAAAAACAAAGTCATAACTCATAAAGAGAAGAAAAAAGAGGGGCTAAATGCCCCTCAATTAAAACTAGACTAGGCTTTTGCTCTTGCTTTAGCTGTCTCACTTACAGCTACTGAGTAAATCACAAGACCGAAACCAATTTTGTTGACTGCATCAGCCATGTTGTAGAACAAGTCAATGCTACTTGGATCGAACATCCCTGACAATAAGTTACCTGGAAGAACCATGTAACCAATTGGATAGATTGACCATCCTAGGGTGATAAAGATCTTCAATAGGAACATTGCTCTGTCTAAAGCAGGGCTCTGGGCTCCTTTAGCCAATTTTGCAACATCACCAGCAAATACTTCATATACAATGTATAGGTAACCTGCTGTAGATAATACTCCCCATATAATGTTGTTATCAATACCTGATGTCTCTCCTATGAATCCTGTGATCAACATGAAGAAAGAAGCAATGATTAATTTGAAAAGAGTTCCACCCTTAGCACCAAATGGCTTGGTCAATAGGTAGAATTCAACGCACATTAATGGTACAGTAAGAATCCAGTCTACATATCTAAAGGCGGTTGGTGACTCACCTGTAGAGAGGTAAAAGTCTCTCATGTAGAAATAGTGTACTGCTGCGATACCCGTAATTAGACCGGATACTAATAAAGAAAGTTGCCACTTTCCTTCAACAGATCTTCTTTCCATAAAGAAGAAGACTGCTGATGCAAACATAGCCATGTAACCAATGAAGAAGGTAATGGCAATTGGGTCACCGTTGATGATTTTTTCTAAACCAACAGTGTCGAGTGCTAATATAGCTTTCATAATCGTTAAGGATTTAGTTCTAACCAATAACTATGCATTTTTAAAATATGTTTAATAAAAGGTAAAAAAATTAAACAAATCATAATTGTCGCTCAACATATTAGACCCAATTATATATGTTAATTATACTCGATGACCGTTGTAGATTTGGCTTGTACTTCAAAATCCTTCATTAGGTCAAATGACCTGTTCGTGATAACATCGGTACCATTTGTAGCTCCCCTTAGCATTTCTAAATGCTTATTTCTTGAGATGGTAACGGGTTCTTCATTCATGTTCATGATCACCATTACCCTTTCATCGTCAGTATATCTGAAGTATACGTAGACATTATCCTCTGGCAAGAAATGAAGGAGTTTGCCATGTTTGACAGCATTACTATTTTTCCTCCAGTTAGTGAGTTTCTTCACGTAGGAATGCATCTCATTTTCTTCCGCAGTTCGTCCTAGCTCAGTGAATACAGACCGTTCATCTCCAACCCAACCACCGGGCATTTCAGCTCTTTTGGCACCATCGCCCCAAGATCCTGGGCCCGCTTTAAAGGCTAGTTCAGTACCGTAATATACTTGAGGTATACCTCTTGTAGTAAGCAAAAATGCGTAAGCCATTTTGAGGTTGCGTATATCTTCACCTAGCGTGGTATAAATTCTACTGATATCATGGTTGTCTAGGAAGATCACATTCTTCATGGGGTCGGAGTAGAGCCTGTCTTGAGACAAAGCATAGTAGATCTTCATTAATCCGGTTTCCCAATCAAAATCTTGATTAAAGGCATCTCTCACCGCAAAATGAATTTGAAAGTCAGTTACAGAAGGCAGGTTCGATTCGTATCCATCGTTTTCACCTTCTTTATCTTCTTGCCAATAACTTTCGTGAGCGACTGTTTCTACCCAAGATTCGCCAACAATGTTGAAATCTGGGTAAGCTTCAAGCACTTCTTTAGCCCATCGGGACATATAGTCTTGATAAGGATAGAGGTAGGTGTCCATTCGAATTCCATCTATTCCTGAATATTCTATCCACCAAAGAGTATTTTGTATCAGATAATCAGCGAGCTGCTGGTTTCGTTGATCTAAATCTGGCATTTCATCAACAAACCATCCTTTTACAAGTTTGTCTGTGTCATATTCTGATGCATATGGATCAGATGCTACAGTTCCTCTGTAACTGGTATTTCCGTATTCTGATTGATCATGCACCCAATTCTTGAAAGGAAGGTCTTTCATCCACCAGTGCTGATCACCAATATGGTTATGAATCATGTCCATAATAACCTTAAGACCTTTGTCGTGACAGGCTTGTACAAATTCTACGAACTCTTTATTAGAGCCGAATCGCCTATCGATCTTATACATGTCTGTAGCAGCATAACCGTGGTATGCTTTATAGTCAGGGGCCTGGTCATTTTCGAATACAGGAGTAAGCCATACTGCTGTCATTCCAAGGTCTTTGATGTAATCCAAATGTTCCATAACGCCTTGAATATCCCCACCGTGTCTTCCGCTAGGATCGTTTCTTCTTGCTGGTTCCAGCATTCCTTCAACCGAATCATTGTTAGGATTGCCATTAGCAAAGCGGTCAGGCATAAGTAGGTAGATCACGTCCTCGGAAGAAAAGCCTTGGTTTCTATTCTCACTATTTGGGCGCTCCTTTAATCGATAGATAAAGGACTTCTGATTCTTTCCTTTGCCAAGCTTTATCTCAAAAGTCCCGGGTTGAACATCGGGAGAGATATCAAGATTCACGAAAATGTAATTCGGTGAATCTCCAACCACCTGATTGACGATTTTAATACCATTATTGTCTATTGAAGCCCTTTGTTCACCTATACGCTCTCCATGAATCATTATTTGAAGATGCTGAGTTGGCATTTGAGCATACCAAAAGGGAGGCTCAACTTTGAGATCGTTTTGGGCTTCAACTTTGAAGATTAAAAGAGAAAAAATCAGGAGAGATAACAATGCCTTCTTCATAGGAAAGTTGTTGGGTTGAAAAACAAGTTAATTATACAGATTACAATAATGAAAAACACTTCATAGATTCAGAAACCTGACAAAGAGCTTTAAGTAGTAATTCGAGAATAGATAAATTGGTTAATTCTAACACCTAATAGCTAGCATATTAGAGGTATGATCAAAAGACTTTCTTAGTCGAGATAAAACTTCTTCATCTCATTCAGATTTATATCTACTATAAAGTGATTATAGCTAGGCCTTAATGAGGTGGAATTAAGTCTATTACTAGTAAAAATAAGTTTTGTTCTGTCCATTGAAACATATGGACTGAAATCTTCTGCTTCACTATTGATACCCTTGTTCAAAGGCACTGAATCAGTCCATTCACCCTTTTCTTTAAATGAAATATACAAATCGGAATCACCTTGAGAATTTGATCTTCCTGCAGAGGAGAAAATGATGAATTGTTCCTCACCATCAATGTAAAAATCACCTTCATAACAATTGCTATTTATCGCTTGAGGAAGGACCTCAGGTTCTTTAGCGCCTTTTTTAAGAACAAAAATATCGAAATCGCCTTCATCATTTTTAGCATTAAAATAAAGGTCGCCATTCTTTGTTAAACTAGGAGAGCCTTCATTCCCATTTACATTAGCTAATGCTTTGATTGGGCGAGGTTGAGTCCATCCTTTTTCAGTATAAAATGATTCGCAAATATTAAACTGCTGACTTTTGCCTCCGTTTTGATCAATGTCTGCTTGCATCAACATATAATCACCTTCAAGATTAATCCATGGATCTGAATAGTTAAACTGGGGGTCGAATGGTAGGTACTCGCCTTCTAAGAACTGCCCATTAACGTAAGGGTAATAAATAATTCTTGTCGTATTCCCCTTGAGCTGAGTGAATAAGCCAATGCTAAGTTTTCTGTTAAAATAATTATTCCACTGTGGTAGGTCTTGAGATATGGTTCCAGGATGCAATAGGGTAGGTTCTGTATCTTGATTAGCTATATTATATCGCTCATTCGAAGGGGAATTCAATAGGGATAATGCAAAAAACAGGGTCATTATGTATTTCATTGTGGTGAGTTCTGACTTTTGACTTTTCAAATGAACGATGAATCCCTTGAAAGGAACCGAAAAATCTGATAGACGTCAAAAATATTGTTTGGGTGACTGTTATTTCCTTTAAAAACTTAATTTAGAATCTTACAATCTTTGATTCTATGAAAGCAATAACTGTCTTTTTCATTCTATTCTGTCTGCATACAAGTTCTATCGCTCAAAACGATTATGGTCAGATCCTCAGTATGAAGGAACGTGCGACCACTATTAATCGACTGCTAGAAGATAAAGTCAAAAATTATCTTCCTGAGATCATGAGAAGAGAAGGTATTGACATGTGGGTTGTCATTTCTCGTGAGTACAATGAAGATCCTGTCATTGAGACTTTATTACCAGCCGAGTGGCTGGCAGCGAGACGCAGAACCATTTTGGTCTTTTATGATAGTGGCGAAGGAAATGAGTTGGAAACCTTAGCCGTTGCAAGATATGATGGGGGATCAGTTTTTAAAAGTGCTTGGGATAAAGAAGAACAACCCGATCAATGGGCAAGATTGGCAGAGATCATTGAAGAAAGAGATCCTGCTAAAATAGGAGTGAATAAGTCTAGATATTTTGGTTTAGCTGATGGGATTGTAGCAACTGACTATGAGGAGTTTATGGAGTCTATTGGCTCTTTTTCTAAGAGAGTGGTATCGGCTGAAAAGGTGGCTATAGGCTGGCTCGAAACTAGGACAAAAGCAGAGATGGCCATCTATCCCCATATTGTTAAAATCTCGCATGAGATCATTAAAGAAGCATTCTCTTCTAAAGTAATTACGCAAGGAGTAACGACCACTGAAGATGTTGTTTGGTGGATGCGTGAAAAAGTAAGAGAGCTCAGGTTACAGACATGGTTTCATCCAACCATTGACATTCAGCGTGCCGATCCGGAAAGATTCGATCACCTAAGGACCTTTTCCAAAAGACCAGAACCGGGAGTGATAATGCCAGGTGATCTCCTCCATTGCGATTTTGGTATTACATATCTTAGATTAAATACGGATCAGCAACAACATGCTTATGTTTTGAAGCCTAATGAATATGATGTGCCTGATTATTTAAAGAAAGCATTTGATAATGGAAATAGACTACAAGATATTTTTACTAAGAATTTCAAAGAAGGAAGAACTGGAAATGAAGTTCTTAGATTGAGTAGAGAGTCTGCGATCGCTGAAGGTATAACCCCATCCATTTATACTCATCCTATTGGTTATCATGGACATGCAGCAGGTACTACTTTAGGTATGTGGGATTCACAAGGAGGTGTACCCGTCACTGGAGACTATCCCTTACACCTTAATACGGCATATTCTATAGAACTAAATGCTTCAACTTATATCGAAGAATGGGGAAAGGATGTGAGGATCATGTTGGAAGAAGAAGCCTTTTTTGACGAATCGGGTGTTTGGTATATCGATGGCAGGCAGGAGTCAATAAGAATTGTTAATAAATGATAAGGAAAGTCACTTATCTAGGTCTATTATACTTCATGGTTAATACAATTCATGGATAAGGTTACATCATTGACCTAGCCGATCACGATTTTGATCAACCTGTTGAATTAAATGGAACTTGGGGGTTTACGTTCAATGATCTATTAAATCCTAATCAAATAATTCCTGAGAGACTTGATGGAATAGAGGTCCCAAGCAGCTGGTGGTCAAACTCAGGTCTCCCACATATTGGAACAGCAACATACTTCATTAAAGTTTTACTTCCTGAAGAAGGATCAAATAGTAATCTAGGTTTATTCATTCCGCACATATTTTCATCTTATACTGTATTCATCAATGGCTTAGAAGCTTACTCTTCAGGTCAGCCAGGTAAAGAGGAATCATACATACCGAGGAGAAAACCACATGTTTTACCATTGACAAATCTAGACGGGCATGAATTGGAACTAGTCATTCATGCGGCTAATTTTAGTCATAACGATGCAGGTATTTACTATCCGATAACAATTGGTCGTTTTCAAGAATTAGATCAAGACCTATTTATGAAACAGGGGGTGAATTTAATCTTATCAGGAGGTTTGCTAATCACCGGAATTGTGCTTTTAGTTTTCGGGATTGTTTATCGGCAATTAAATCTTCAAGTATTGTTCTTTTCCTTATTTGCATTGAGCTTAATGTATAGAATGCTTGGGTCTTTTCCTTATCCTCTAAATGCCTTGTTGCCAAATTTCCCTTTCAATTTGGCGATTCATTTAGAATATGCATCAATTCATACAGCAGCTTTATTTGGAGGTGCATTTATCTTCTTTTTGTATCCCAAACAGAGTCCTAAAAGATTAGCCATTCCATTTTACGTTGTGTCGCTTATGAGTTTGTTGGTAGTTATTATTTTGGCCTCTACCATCTTTACTTCCATCTTGAAATATTACTTATTCTTTATTCTAGCCTATGCCCTAGTTTTTATCTACATCATTTTTAGAGCACGGATAGAGAAGGAAGATACATCCGGGTATCTTATCGCGGCCATGGTCGTGGTAATGATTTGGACCCTATTCCAAGTAATTACGTTTTTAAATATCAGAACAATCCCTTACGGGTTCAATGTTGTTTTAATTTTTGCGATTATAATTACTTGTAATTTGGCGTTGTACAGAACCTTTTTCTTGAAGATTAGAAGGTCAGAATCACTTCAGGCAGAACTTGATTTTAGTAAGTCTAAACAAACCATGCTTGCCTTGATCTCTCATGAAATCAAAACGCCAGTAGCTACTTTACAAATGACCATGGAGATGTTAAGAGATTTAATGAATAATCCAGATTATTTGGCAAAACGTGGAGAGAAGCTCATTTCTAATTCAATCAAATCGGTCAATACGATCAAAGAAATGGTGAACGATTTCTTACTGTATATGGGAAAGAAGCAGAGGGTTAAAGAAATGTTCAGCTTAGTTTCTATAGCGATTAGAATTGAAGAACGTTTCAAAGTTAACCTGAATAAAGCTCCCCTAAGTGAAAGGCAATACGAAACAGACATCGTTACTCTAGAATATATACTGAGTACCCTATGAAGTAATGCTCTTAAATTCACTCTTGAATCTTCCCCTAAGCCAGATATTCAGGTTTATGAAGAGAAGAATTACGGTATAATCAAGATCAAAGACTACGGAGTAGGAATGGATACCAAGCAGTTGGAAGAATTTGGGAAAGCTATCGTTTCCTTATCTGAAGGCAAAGAGGTGAGTGGTATAGGTTTATATTTGGCTTTTGAACTTTCTCGTGAGATTGATCACGAATTGAAAGTGACATCTGAACCAAATAAGGGTACATCAGTTTTAATTTATTTACGACCATCATGATAAAGGTACTCTTAGTAGAAGATAATTTCTCGGTTAGGGACACGCTGAAAGATTTCCTCGAATTCTTTTTTGATGATTTAAAGATCATTCAGGCCAAAAATGGAAGAGAAGGTGTCGAAGTTGTCCAAAATAATAAGATCGATATTCTTATCTCTGATCAGAAAATGCCTGATATGAATGGGTCAAAGTTTATAAGCCAAGTCATTGATAAGCTCAAAGCTGATCAAACCGTTATCTATATATAGTGGTCAATTAATGGAAGAATTAACAGTTGAGTTAAAGGATTACGGAGAGGTTCACATCATTGATAAATTTACAAATCCAATGTTTTTCAAAAAGATCATTGAAGACTATAAAAACAAGTCTCTGAATTAGTAGATAAGACGTTATTTTCAATAAGTTTTCCTTTAATTTGACACCATCAAAAGATGGACCAAAACAGCATTGATTTCTATAATTATTTTTCACGCAACCTTATAAAAGGTTTTGTTTATCTGTTGGTTCTTATTTTAGCTCTCATTCTTTTTAAAAATTACTTTCAAACACAATACGATACTATTGAGCACTGGGTATCAGATGATTATCTTTTAATGTTATTCATTTTCCTTATTTCGGAAATATTAGTAGGAATCTTACCCCCCGAGTTATTCATGATCTGGTCAATAGATGACCCAGGAGATGTTTATACCATTATTGTTATTGTAATGGCTTTTCTTTCTATCGGGGCGGGATGGATCAATTTCGCAATAGGAAAGGTGATAAGTTCAAAAGAGTTTTTTCATCGTTTCTTCAATAAAAGATTAAAGAAATACCAGCAACGCTATGATGATTATGGTGCTGGCTTTATCATTGTTGCAGCTTTAACCCCTCTTCCTTATTCTTTAATTAGTCTCGTAACAGGCTCTATGGATTACCCTATCAAGAAGTATTTGATCTATTCTTCATTTAGGATTCTGAGGTTCGTTGTATATGGAATAGTCATTTGGAACTTGGAAGGAGTAATCTAATAGGTAGCATATTAGCCTTAATCTCCAGGGTTTAGAAATTCACAAAAAATAGTATCTTCATGAAACGTCTTTTTTCATGAACCGTAGAAATTTTTTAGGTAGCAGTATAGCTGCCGGAGCACTTTCAGCCTTTCCGTTTTCGTTCAATTCGTCATTTTCAAAAGCAGATAATTTTAATTTGAATTATGCCCCTCATTTTGGCATGTTTCGAAATTCAGCGCCTGGTGGTCTATTGAAAGAACTTGATTTCATGGCTGAGCAAGGCTTTAGGTCTCTTGAAGATAATGGGATGAAAGGCCGAAGCATAGACTTGCAGAAGCAGATCGCAGCAAGGATGGAAAAGCATGACATGACAATGGGTGTTTTTGTAGCACACACTATTTATTGGACTGAACCAAATTTGACTGGCGGTAATCTGGCTAAAAGAGAAGAGTTTCTTAAAGAGATTCGTGAATCTGTAGAGGTTGCCAAAAGACTGAATGCCAAATGGATGACAGTTGTTCCAGGGCATGTAGACCTGAGAAAGGATATGGGTTACCAAACAGCCAATGTGATAGAGAGCCTAAAGCAAGCATGTGATATTTTAGAGCCTCATGGGCTTACTATGGTCTTGGAACCACTAAATAAACGAGATCACCCTGGACTATTCTTAAGCAAGGTTGCACAAGCATATGAAGTTTGTAAAGCGGTAGATAGTCCTTCTTGCAAAATACTGTTTGACGTTTATCATCAACAGATCACGGAAGGAAACCTGATTCCAAATATTGATAATTCGTGGGAAGAGATCGCCTATTTTCAAGTAGGGGATAATCCCGGGAGAAAGGAACCTACAACTGGTGAGATCAACTATCTAAATGTATTCAATCATATACATGAAAAGGGTTTCACGGGTGTGGTTGGAATGGAACATGGTAATTCTCAAAAAGGTAAATATGGGGAGATGGCAGTAATTGAGGCCTATAGAAAGTCCGATAATTTTTAATGAATAAATACAGCTTGAAGGGCAGTCCATAATGCCTTTTTCTTTTCAACGTCGGCAGCGATCTCAGCTAGTTCATTGGCTTTCAAGAATTTCTTAGCTCCTTCGGAAATAGAAGTATAGGATGCAGTTGAGCTTAAATTAGCCAACTTATCTGTGCCAAAATCGATCACGTGTTTATGATTGTGCTCCGCTAAAACAGCTTCAATGTCTTCATTTGAGGCATTACCAGCATGTACGATCAATACATCATCTTCAACTCGTTTTACGGAAGATAAGATCTTCAACAATAGTTCTTTCTCTTGGCCATTTGCCACCTCTGTCCAATCAGTTAGAATGATGCAGTTTTTAAGGTTCTTACCCGAGGTCGTTAGTGGCGTAAGTTCTACAAGCTCAGTGGCCCTTTCCGAAATCAATTCTTCTTCAGGTTCATCAACATTTGAAGACTCTTGATCTTCATTATTTACATAATCAAGACCCTGATCATTTTTGATCAGATATATAGGTTCAGTAATAAAATGAGCTAGGAAAGCATCTTTCGACATGCCTAAAAATACTAGACTTTACTCAGCCTTACCAATGTTTTGGTCGAAGAAAATACTTTTCAATTCTGTAGCGTCCTCAGGATCCATTCTTTTGGCCAAAACAAGACGAAGTTGTCTCCTTCTAAGTGCCCCATCAAACAGTTCTTGTTCTTCTTCCGTTTCTGGGATCAGTTCAGGAACGTCAATCGGTTTACCCGCTTGGTCTACGGCAACGAATGTAAAGAAGGCACTATGGCTTTTAAATTTGGTGCCAGAAGGTATGTTCTCAGCGTATACTTCAATATAAACTTCCATAGAGCTACTAAAGGCTCTTACTACTTTAGCTCTTAAGGTCACGACATCACCTAGTTGAATCGGTTTTTGAAAGGAGATATTGTCTGCAGAAGCGGTCACAACAATTCTGTTCGAATGCTTTTGAGCAGAAACACCGGCTGCGATATCCATCCAATGCATTAATTTACCACCCATTAGGTTGTTCAGAGTATTCGTATCGTTAGGCAGAACCAACTCAGTCATTATGACTAATGAATCGCTCGACTTCTTTGTTTTCTTTGCCATAGTAAATTTTGTTCGCTGCAAAAGTAGTTAATGATATGGTAGTTGTTAGGGCTAGACTGAAGTTATTTTAGAATAATCTATTGAATTCAATTTGAACGGCTATAGTTCGCCTAGCATGCTTTGATGGAGAAAGACAACATTATTTTTTCCAACCATCTGCCCCTAGGAGAGGAACAAATTTAAAGTCCGTGAAACGTTCAGTGCGTACCTTGTTTTCACCCGTTTTTGTAATGCGTAGCATTTGTTGAGTTTTAGCGTTACCAACTGGAATGACAAGAATACCTCCAATATTTAATTGATCTATCAATGCATCAGGAACGGTTGGAGCCCCAGCGGTGACAATGATCTTATCGTAGGGGGCAAACCTTGAAATTCCTTTTGACCCATCTCCAAAGAAAAAGTTAGGTCTATAGCCCATTCTAGGAAGAAAGGCCTTTGTTCTTTCAAACAATTCTTTTTGGTATTCTATAGTGTAAACATCCGCACCTAATTCTAGAAGTACTATTGACTGATAACCAGAGCCAGTGCCAATTTCCAGGATCTTATCTCCAGGTTGTACTTTAAGCAGCTCAGATTGAAAGGCAACAGTATAAGGTTGGGAAATAGTTTGACCTGCACCAATAGGAAAAGCTTTGTCTTCATAAGCATGACCTTCAAGGGCATTTTCAAAAAAGAAGTGACGAGGTACCTTTCCTATGATCGACAGAATTCGCTCATCCTCAATGCCTTTGGCTTTTACAGCTTTTACCAGCTGTCTTCTCATTCCTTTATGTTTGTAACTATCTACCATTGACGGTTCGAATTTATTCTAAAAAAGATGAGAACCATTCAAAAATTTAGTGGTTTTCTAAAATGAATGAATAGCTTGGATTGCACATTAATTATTAAACTTGCCATATGTTCACAGGTATTATTGAATTAACAGGGTCCATCGCATTTATTGAAAAATATGGAACGAATATACACTTCGATATTCGTAGCGATATCAGTAATCAGTTGAAGATCGATCAGTCAGTTGCACATAATGGAGTATGCCTCACTGTTGTGGCTGTTGATGACGAAATTCATAGGGTAACTGCGATTGATGAAACAGTGCAGAAGACTAGTTTAGGGCAATGGAAAGTTGGTGATGAAGTAAATATTGAACGTTGCATGGTGGCTAATGGCAGATTCGATGGTCATGTGGTACAAGGTCATGTGGATCAGATTGGCACAGTCTCTAAAGTGCAGGAACAGGATGGAAGTTGGCTCTTGGACTTTGAATATGATCCTTCAATAGGAAATGTTACAGTTGAAAAAGGTTCTATTTGCATTAATGGAACTAGTCTCACTTGTTTCAATTCGGAAGAGGGAAAGTTCAGGGTAGCTATAATCCCCTATACCTATGAGCATACCAATTTTAAACAATTGAAGAAAGGTGATAAAGTCAACCTTGAATTTGATATTATTGGTAAGTATGTCAAACGACTATTGAGTAAATGAAGTTAAAATTTGAAGTGATACCACATACTTTGAATTTCACTTTCAAAGCAGGGACTTCCAGAGGAGCATTTACAGAAAAAGAAACATGGCTGATCAAGGCCTACACAAAAAATACTCCTGAAAAAGTAGCTTGGGGAGAGGCGAGCCCATTAAAAGGCCTTTCTGAAGATTATTCTGAAGACTTCGGGTCCACCTTAAGAGACTACTTAGATCAACTTGAACGCCAAGAATTACCGGATTCAGTAAAAGGTGCGTTGGATTTTGTTTCTAAGATGATTCCTGCCGCATACCCATCGATTCGGTTTGGCATTGAAACTGTCCTCTTAGACTTTCTCAATGGATGTCAATTTAGAATATTCAATAACCTATTTCAAAGAGGGCGCAGAAGTTTGCCGATCAATGGATTGATTTGGATGGGTGAGGAGTCCTTCATGCAAAAGCAGATCGATGAAAAGCTGAAATCAGGCTTTAATACTATCAAAATGAAGATCGGAGCTATTGATTTTGAATCAGAGTTTCAGCTGCTTGAGTCAATAAGAAATAACTATTCTTCTCAGGAGATTACTCTGAGAGTAGACGCCAATGGGGCTTTTGATGAATCCAATGTAAGAGATAGATTGACGGCCCTGGCATCATTGGAGATCCATAGTATCGAACAACCCATTAAGCCTAAACAATGGGTGCTAATGGCCGACCTATGTAAAAATGGCTTATTACCCATAGCATTAGACGAAGAATTGATTGGCATGCATGACTATCAAGACAAAGTGGAACTTTTGGAAACGATTTGTCCGCAATATATAATTCTTAAGCCGTCATTAATTGGTGGAATAAGATCTTGCCAGGAATGGATAAAAATTGCTGAGGAACGGAATATAGGTTGGTGGATGACCTCTATGTTAGAATCGAATATTGGTTTGAATGCCATTGCTCAATTCACCGCTGAGTATGAAAAATTGCTTCCTCAAGGATTGGGAACAGGTCAACTATACCATAATAACTTTGAATCACCTTTAGAAATAAGGAGAGGGGAGTTGCTCTATAATACACCTAAGGATTGGATAATAGATCTCTAAATGCTCTAATTTAAAGTAAGTTGATAGGCAATTCCCAAGTCTTCAGTAGGAAGTTTACAGGCTTTATTCTGACAGACATAGATCATTGTTCTATTGCTTACAAGTTTATTTTTCAAAAGTGGAATTTGGCCTTCAGAATCACCACCTAAGTAAAAGAGATCAGGTCGGAATTCTTGGGACCTAAACCATTTCAGTTTAGCGCTAGCATCCTTTCCTAAAATAGCCACTTCAAAGGGTTCATGTTCCAAAAACATCAAACTTTGTAGCCAAGTACCTTTGAATACTGGATTTCCTTGTATCTCTGAAGAAGTGCTGACCAGCATGTTCTCGGCAATATCTGCCCAATCGGCATGATCATCGTAGTAATAGGTACCTAAACGCAACAAGTTCTTGCTCATTAAAGCATTTCCAGAGGGTAATGCCAGGTCGTTTGATTTTTGTTTGACGCTTATACTTAATTGATCCTCAGAACTTAGTCTGAATTGCCCATTGGTGTAGAAGAGGTCTAAAGAATGGGCGGTTAGGTCTTTTGCTAAACTCAGGTATTCCTCATTAAAGGTAACTTGGTAAAAATTGATCAATGCGTCTATCAGAAAAGCATAATCTTCTAGCAGGTAGATTCTATTTTTGAGTCCTAGTCGACTTAAATCAAAGTTTTGCAACCTTTCTTCGATAATGAAATTGATCAAATCAGCGGCCTCACTTAAGTACCTGGAATCATTAGTGATTGAGTAGAGGTCAAGGAATCCGCTTATTAAAAGCGCATTCCATCCCGTTAAGATCTTAGAATCTGTTTCGGGCTTTTCTCGCATTGCACTTAGTCTCTTGAGTATTTCAAAATCCTCGCTATCTCTCCATTCATTATATGCTGTATTTTGATCTGGATCAATAGACAAAACATTTTTTCCATCTTCCCAATTTCCTTCTTGTGAAATAGAAAATAGGCCAATCGTGGTCTCAGATATACTGTTTTGTTTTAACTCGTCATATGTCCAAGTATAGGATTTACCTTCTTCACCGTCACTGACAGCATTGAGTGAGGTGAAATAACCACCTTCGTCAGATTTCATGTAGTTGATCAAGAATTCGACTGTTTCTTCAGCTATTTTCAAATAGGTCTTATTCTGATACTTTTGACTGGCCTTTGCATAGACACTCACCAGCTGGGCATTATCATAAAGCATTTTTTCAAAATGTGGTACTTTCCAGGTTTTGTCAGTACTATATCTAAAGAAGCCTCCATTGAGATGATCTCTAATCCCTCCGTAGGCAATTCGATCGAGGTTGTTTCGTATTTGATCATCTAATTCGTTCGAATTATTATAGTAGGTGTATTCTAAGAGTGCATCTAGGAGAGGAGCATTGGGAAATTTTTCATCTGAATTCAACCCGGCATATTCCTGATCGAAACTATTGATGATCTTTTCTTGAAGACTTAGCGATTGAGGGGAAGCTTCATTGTTGGCGTTCTTATTATCTTTCAGGGCAGCAGATAAACGTTCAGCTTGATTACTGATAGTGCTTGGATCAACCTCATATAAGTAGGCAGCTCGTTCAATAATCGCTTTCCAATCTTCATTGTCAAAATAAGTTCCAATGAATAAAGGTTCTCCTTCGGATGTAGTCACAACATTCAATGGCCAACCTGAGGTGCCTATCATAGCTTCGGCAGCTGCTGTATATATGGCATCTATGTCGGGTCTTTCTTCTCTGTCTACTTTGATAGAAACAAAACTATCATTCATTAAGCGAGCAACCGTAGTATCAGTAAAGGTTTCTTCTTCCATGACCTGACACCAGTGGCATGAGAAATAACCGATACTTATAACCATTAACTTATCTTCTTCTTTGGCCTTATTTAAAGCCTCATCGCTCCAAGGGTACCAGTCAATTGGGTTTGAAGCATGTTGGATTAGGTACGGACTCGTTTGGTCTTTAAGATGATTAAGCTTTTGGGAGCCTTCATTTATGCCACATCCAACTATAAATATGACAAAAACTAGATAGTACCAACGAATATTAAGACTTGCCTTCAATTAATCTCTGTTTTATTAGTGATGGACAGCTCTAAACTATAAATTAATCGCTTGAAAATGATTTATATGGAAGGTATTCTTTTAAAGTTGAGCCAATCGTCAAGAATGAGATTTGTGTTTTCTTTATACTTATTGACTTTAATGGCATGGAGTTGTGGGAATTCTACTTCAGTTGATGAAGAAGTGAAGGATTCAAAAGAGCTAATTGAACCTATCTTTAAGGAGAAATCATTTGCACAGACAGGGATCAACTTTATTAATACTGTACTTGAAGATACAGTACATAACTTCTTTAATTACAACTATATATACAATGGAGCAGGCCTTGCTGTTGGTGATTTTAATAATGATGAACTTCAAGATGTCATCTTTGTATCTAATCAATCTGAGAACAGACTCTTTCTTAATCAAGGCGGATTAAAATTTGAAAATATCACGAGTGATGCTGGTGTGATAAGCTATGGTGGCTGGAAAAATGGTGTTACTGTGGTTGATATCAATCAAGATGGTTTAGATGATATTTACCTAAGTCGTTCAGGACGTTATGAAGACCCTTCAGAAAGAGCCAATGAACTGTACATAAATAATGGTGACCTGACCTTTACAGAATCTGCCAAAGATTATGGTCTAGCCGATACTGGCTATGGTATTCAAGCTTATTTCTTTGATCATGACAGAGATGGAGACCTTGATATGTACATGATGAATCACAGACTGGATTTCGAGAATAAGAACACATTGGAAGTCTTTTATAAAAATCCATATATCGATCAAAGTGCCAGAGATAGGCTGTATGAAAATAGAAATGGCAAATATGTAGATATCACCGATCTTGCAGGAATTGTTAATCATGCTTGGGGATTGAGTGTGGTTACCGGAGATTTTAATGAAGATTCATATCCTGATATTTATGTCGCAAATGACTACTTATCACCTGACTTCCTTTATATCAATAACCAAGACGGGACCTATACAGAATCGATAGAAAAGTATTTCCCTCACATGTCATTTTATAGCATGGGCAGTGATTGGGCAGACATAGATAACAATGGTCACTTCGATCTCTACACCCTAGATATGGCTCCAGAAGACCATGTTCGCTCGAAGAAACTGATGGCTTCAATGAGCAATGAAGTTTTCAGAACAATGGTCGATGAGGGTTTGCAGTATCAGTATATGATCAATACGCTCCAGTATAACCACGGAGAGGGTGCCTACAGCGAGATCTCACAGCTTTCTGGTATTAATAAGACTGATTGGAGCTGGACCGCACTTTTTCAAGATTTTGATAACGATGGTTTAAAAGATCTTTACGTCACCAATGGCATAAGAAAAGACATTACAGACAATGATGCAATGATCGAAACTGATCAATTAATGTCTTCAGGCCAGAGAATAACCTTGGGCCAAGTATTGGATATACTGCCTAGTGACAAGCTTCAAAATCCAATATTTAGGAACAAAGGAGACCTTCACTTCGAAAGGATCAACATAGGCTGGGGAATGGACAAAGCCTATAATTCGAATGGCGCTGTAGCAGTTGATTTTGATAATGATGGCGATCTCGAGGTATTGACCAACAATATGGATCTAGCGGCTTCCTTCTATGAGAATCTGACTGTTCAAAACGGTGGTTCAGCTTTAAGGAAAGTGAGCATTAGAGGGCCTAAGGGAAATTTAAAAGGACTAGGTGCTGAAATAGAATTCCATACATCAAATGGAGTGGTTGTAGATCAGGTACGAAATAGTAGAGGCTACTTGTCTAATTCTGAAATAGCTATTTACATTACTGAAGAACTTGCCATTGAAAAAGCCCTTGTGAAATGGCCTACGGGTGAAATATCTGAAGTTACCGGTGAAGATCTTCAAGGTGAATTAGAATTTAATTATGCTGAATTAGATAAGCGTGAAAGACAAAAGAAGAGTCAGCCCAAGTTATTTACTGAAGCAGAAGTTCCTGGTTTGAATGACCAACATGTTGAAAATAACTTTGACGATTTCATTCGTGAAATACTTTTACCACATCGTCAATCTGAACATGGACCTTTTGTAGAAAAGGCCGATTTTAATGCTGACGGACTTGAAGATGTCTTGATCGGCGGTGCAAGTGGTCAACCTACCAAGCTTTTGGTGCAAAGTTCTCAAGGAACCTTTAAAGCTAATAATCAAGGAGCATTCGCAACAGATGCTGATCATGAAGATGTTGGGGCAGAGATTTTCGATTTTGACAATGACGGTGACTTGGATATCTATGTAGTGAGCGGAAGTGGTGAATTCTACCAATACAACGAGGAGCTACTCAGAGACAGACTTTATTTGAATGATGGTTCCGGCAATTTTGAAAAAGCGCCAAATGGTACCTTACCGGATCAATTGAATGCGGGCTCAAAAGCCTTGGCGAGTGATATCGATCAAGATGGAGACCAAGACCTGATCGTCTTGAATAGGAATGTAGCAGGGAACTATCCATTAGGTCCGAAAAGCAGTATCTATGTAAACGAAGGGGGTAAATTTGTAGATCAGACAAGAAACTTCTCGAGTGATCTTTATGAACTTGATCAAATGTCTGTCGATGGCACTTTGGTGGATCTTGATGGCAACGGGTATGAAGATCTTATTGTAGTGGGTGAGTGGACAGAGCCGCAGATCTTTATGAATGACGGTGATGAATTGGCTATGGCTAACAACGATTTTTCGGACTTAAAAGGTTGGTGGAGATCGGTTGAGGCAGAAGACCTGGATGGCGATGGAGACCTAGATCTTGTCGTTGGAAATATTGGAACGAACAATAAGTATCACCCCAAAAAAGATTCTCCTTTGTTCCTGTTCTATAATGATTTTGATGAAAATGGAGTAGGGGATATCGTTCTTTCTAAAAGTAATGGTGAGGAGTTATTGCCAGTAAGAGGAAGAGAATGTAGTTCTCAACAGATGCCATTTATACTGGACAAGTTTGAAAGCTACGATAAGTACGCGAATGCTGATCTGGTCTCTATTTACTCACAGGAAGGATTAGATGAGGCCTTACAGTTAGAAGTGAACAATTTCAAATCCGGAATTCTTTGGAATAATGATGGCGAATTTGATTTTGAAGCACTTCCAACCAAAGCACAATTTGGAGCCATCAATGACATAATTATCAAAGACTTCAACAATGACGGAAAGTCTGATCTTTTAGTCACTGGTAATTTCTACGGTTCTGAAGTGGAAACAGTAAGATATGATTCACATTATGGAACGGTTTTGATGAATATGGGGAATCAGAAATTCAGCGTATTGCCATATACTGAATCAGGTCTAAAGTTGGATTCAGATGTAAGAGATGCGCAACTGATCAATGTTCAAGGACAAGAAACATTAGTAGTGGTATCTAATGATGCTGCCTTGAAAAGCTATAAAGTTGAAAAATGATCAGTTGATCTTTCTGAGCGCTTCTTTCTTACTTAATGAATGTAGGTCATGGGAATCACAGAATTGAATAACCCACCTAGGATTCACAGCGGAGTAACTCCTTAAAGCCCAGCCAATGGCTTTATTGATAAAGAATTTCTTAGATCCAAGATTGCTTTGAATAGAACTCGCTAAGAATTCTAGGTCAGTTTTTTCTTTATACCTGAGCTGATGAATAATGCTGACTCTTCGCAGCCATAAGTTTTCGCCCTTTGACCATTCAGGTAACACAGATTGACGAATCTCTGGATGCTTATGTCCAATGGCTCCCACTTCTATGGCTAAGGCGTCTACGGTGTCCCACCAAGAATGTGTGCAGATCAAGCTTTTAACATTAGCAAGATCATCATGCGTCAGTTTTCGCTGAACTTTTCTGAGGTAATCACAGGCGATGTAGTGGAATTCTCTTTCTTCTTGTTCAAAGCAATTAAAAACGAAATCCCATTGGATATCCTTTTCATTTCTAAGCTCCATTAATATGGCTTTGGAAGCCTCGCGTCTTTCTGGAGACTTAACTCCCAAGAAAGAGAACTTTTGCTTCATGTAAGCCTCCATGGGATCTTTGTTCTGGGGCTTAGCTTTCTTTTCTAATTCAATTCTTAAGTGGTCTAACATCAAGCTAAAAATAAACAGAGGTACTTAGACTTCTGTTGTTTTGCATTTTCCTTTTTTAAATAATACGATTGCAACAGGTATCATATATGACCCTCAATAGAAAAAATGAATATGTGATTTGAAGGAGTCTAGAATTAGTCCGATACCTATGTAATCTAAGTCTTCGACATGGAAATAATTCTCAGGTTTTTATAATTCAATAAACCCCAAACTTTCAAATAAAAGCCTACCGAGAAATTGATCATTTTTCCAACAGTAGTTCACGGACTTTCTTCATTCCAGAAGAGGCTTTATCTTCGATATAAGTGGTACTGCGGCCTAAATTCCCTGAGGGTTTGCTTGGGTCAACAACATACAAAGGGCAATCGCTTGGGGTGTATTGAACAAGTCCAGCGGCAGGGTAGACCTGAAGTGAAGTTCCTACTACTAAGAAGATATCTGCACTTAAACTCTGTTCAATGGCAGGTTCCATCATGGTTACAGCTTCACCAAACCAAACAATATGCGGTCGTAATTGGCTTCCTTTTTCACAGAGGTCACCCATATTAACTTCCCAACCTTTACAATCATAGATCAAGGACTCATCCAATGTGCTTCTGATCTTGGAAAGCTCACCATGAAGATGCAATACATTAGAGGAACCGGCTCTTTCATGAAGATCATCAACATTTTGTGTGATGACTTGAACTTC
>CBFIDS010000023.1:0-11498 GCA_965661435.1 Roseivirga sp. | reverse complement strand
GATTAAAAAGTAAACTATCGATCACTTATGAGGGACTTCGCGGTAGTAATCCAAATACGTTCTTAGATCTCTCATTAGGGCAGGTTCGAAGCGTTAGCGTTAATGTAATTGGTCAAGTTGAGATCCCAGGGACATATACTTTAAGTGCTCTTAATACCGTGTTTAATTCGCTGTATGCTGCAGGTGGTATATCTGAAAACGGTAGTTTAAGGGAAGTCAAGCATTTCAGAAAGGGAAAGCTAATATCGACTATTGATATCTATGATTATTTACAGTCTGGCTTCTCAAAAGGAGATATAAGACTTGAAAGCGGTGATGTCATATTAGTTCCACCATACACTAACCGTGTTACGTTGAAAGGGGCGACTAAGATCTCTGGTCAATTTGAAATGAAAAATGACGAAACTGTTTCAGACCTTCTTGATTATGCTGGTGGATTTTCGGAAGTTGCTTATAGAGAGGCCATACAACTGATTAGAATTGATGATGGTCAAAAACGCGTAGCGGATATAGATAAAGATCAACTGGAGGTTTTTTCAATCAAAACGGGTGATGAATATAGGGTCACTGAAGTATTGAATAGGTATACCAACAGAGTTATCATCCAGGGAGCTATTTTTCGGCCTGGCAACTACGCTTTAGGAGATGAACTTAGTCTAAGTCAGTTGATTGAAAAGGCTGAAGGCCTCACTCCGGATGCTTATATGTCAAGAGGACTGATCAAACGTACAATGGAAGATCAAACCACCGAGACTTTATCTTTTGACGTGCAAGATGTTCTTGAAGGCAATACAGACATTACTTTGAGAAGAGAGGACGTGGTTAACATCTTCTCTCAAAATGAACTCAAAGAAGAGTTTTTCCTAGAGGTAATAGGAGAAGTGAATAACCCAGGACTTTTAGAATATTCAGATGGAACAACCTTAAACGATGCAATACTTTTAGCAGGGGGATTAACTACATCTGCTAATGGAGGAAATATTGAGGTGTCAAGAAGAGTGCTTTCTGATGAGCAAGACGGCTTTAGCTTATCTGAGACTTTTTTATATCCAATTGATTTACAGGGTCAGGTAGAATTAGATCAAGACTTTGTACTTAATCCCTACGATCAGATCATTGTCCGCACGAACCCAAATTACAAACGGCAAACAAGTGTGTTTGTGGAGGGCCAAGTAGCATCACCAGGTCAATACGCGATCAAGAATCAAGGAGAAAGAATTTCAGACATTTTAAGTAGGGCAGGAGGGATTAATCAGTTTGCTTTTGTTGAAGGTGCTACATTGATCAGAAAAACTGAATTCTATGAAGAACCGACCGACATAGAGAAACAAATTGATGATCTGATCAGACTTCAAGAACAGTTCGAAAGATCACCTGAATTCTTGACCGAAGCTGAGCAGGAGATGCTAACACGGATAGAAAGTAGCATTAAAGATTTAGAGCAAAGAAAACAGAACAATCAAAGCCTTTCAAGCTTTGCCAAACGAGAGAGACTGAAAGAAGTGATTGAGAGAAATGCTTTGACATCTAATATACAATTGAAACAAGCTGAGGCAATAGGTATTGATTTACGATCAATAATTGACCAACCGGGCTCTGTTTCTGATCTTTTGGTTGAAAATGGTGATGTTCTTGTAATTCCAAAAAGGACAGAAACGATACGACTGAGGGGTAAACTACTTTATCCGACTACAAGTCGTTTCGTAGAAGGTAAAGCATTAAAATACTATATCAATAATGCAGGAGGTTTTGATTACAGGGCCAAAAGAAAGGGTACTTATGTTGTATATGCCAATGGTGAAGTAGCGAGAACCAAGAGCTTCTTATTTTTGAAATTCTATCCTAAAGCAGCGCCAGGTGCAGAGATCATTGTCCCTACGAAACCATTAAAAGTCCCGGTAAGATTGCAGGATATAATTGGTATCACCAGTGGCTTAGCCACTTTGGCATTGGTGATCAATCAAATCAGCCTGAATAATAATTAGATGAGTGAAGGAGATCAATATATCGATGAGGAAAAAATATCCCTGGGCTATTTGATCAAGCGATTGGTATTTTGGTTCAATTTTGTTCTTTCAAAATGGTTGACCATAGGTGTCGGTACTGTTGGTATTATTCTTTTGGTATTGGCATGGAATTATCTAAAACCTCAGGTATACACTGCTAGGACCTCTTTTGTTTTAGATAATGATGGGGGAGATGGCCTTGGCGATATTGGATCTTTGGCATCCTTGGCCGGAGTAAATCTGGGCTCCATTAGTGAAGGTAGTGTGCTTTTTCAGATCGATAATATTCAAGAACTGTACCGTTCAAGAAGAATGATCGAGGAAACGTTACTATCTAACTTCCTTTATCGTGACAAGGAATACAAACTCATCGAAAGATTTGCTGATTCCAACAAGTTGACATCTGATTGGATTCAAGAGGGTATAAGGCTTGAGGACTTTAGAAAGGATAGAACAGAATATACGAGGGCTCAAGATAGTTTACTTCAAGAATCTGTGAAGATCATCAATGAGCAGTTCTTGATCGTAGGGAAGCCTAATAGAAAAGCAACCATTTTGGAGGTGGGTTTTCAACATCGAGATGAAGTTTTAGCTAAAGTATTTACAGAAAAGCATGTAGAAAATGTTAACCAATTCTATTTACAAACCAAGACAAAGAAAAGTTTAGCCAATTTGAAGATCCTACAAAATCAGGCAGATAGTATTAAACAGGTTTTGGACGAAAGTATACTGAAGCTGGCAGAAGTAGATGAAAGCATACCTAATCCTAACCCTCTTTATAAAACGTCTCAGGTTCCTTACCAAAAGGTTTTGATAGATGTTCAAGCTAATGGTGCAATTTATCAGGAAGTTGTTAAGCAACTGGAGTTGGCTAAAGTGACACAGAGAAATCAAATGCCTTTGATACAGATCATTGACATTCCTAGGTATCCGCTTCCTTCCAACCGTTGGGAACTCTTTAAGACCTTAGTTATCGGAGGGCTGACGGGTATTTTTCTAACCATCTTTTATATCTTCTTAAGTCAAATAGTAAATGCCGCTCTTGCCCAAGAACAATAGAAGGACTGACTATTGAAGGATTTTTTTAATAAATATAAGGGGATTAGTATTCGAAATTTCTTCAATCTGGTGTTGAATCAAGGAATCAATGTCTTGGTTGCTTTAATTCTTACACCCTATTTATTCAGAACTTTAGGTGAAGAGAAGTATGGTCTGGTAAGTCTTGCATTAACAGTGGTTCTTCTCTTTGGTATGGTGGTTAATTATGGTTTCAATCTAAATATTCCTAAGAAACTAGCTCTCATTCAAAATGATCTTAAAGCAAAAGAAGAATTGATCAATGACGTGGTTTCGACTCGTTTGATCTTTTCTCTTGCATTGGCATTCATTCTTTTCATCTCTATTAATTATGCAGGGCTTTTCCCAGGATATGGGGCCATTCTGCTTTTCTCTTTGGTCCAGCTTTTTAATGATGCGGTCTATCCCCTATTTATTCTTCAAGGTTTTGATAGACTATCTTGGATTGCGAAGGCGAATGCATTAGCAAAAATCACCTATTTGGTAAGTGTAATTCTAATCGTTAACTCGACCGCACAAGCATATTGGGTTAATTTTTTGCTTGGAAGTACTGGATTGATGGTTCACTTTATCCTGATCGTCCTTGTTTATCGTGTGGAGGGTATGACCTTTCGTTTTGCTCAAATTTCTAAAGTTAAATTCTGGATACGTGAAAATTTTCAATTTTTCTCTTCTACCGTAGCATCGTACTTATCAATTAACGGTGGTTTTATTCTTTTAAAAAGTTTTGTTTCTGAGTCAGAGTTAGGATTTTTCGCGCTAGCCCAAAGAGTGGCTATTCTCTTAAGAATGATACCCATATTCTTAGCGCAATCAATATTGCAGATAGCAACACGTCTATATACAAATAATAAAAATGAGTTTGAGCAATACTTGAATAGAGCTTATAAGAATGGTGTGGCTTTAACTTTAGTGGTGGCTGTATTCTTAGCTTTTTCCTCTTCTTGGGTTGTTCGAATTTTAGCGGGTGAATACATTCCTCTAAGCGCAAATCTTATGAGAATCCTAGGGTTTGTTCCATTTATTGGAATGTTGAATGTTAAAAATGTAATTCATATTTTGATTCGGGAACAAAAGAGAGTTTTGGCAAAAGCCTCTTGGTATACAGCGATCATTACTTGTTTATTTGCTGCTGTGGGCTCAGCCTATTGGGGAAGTTATGGTTTGGCTTTTGCACTTTTATTAACGGAGTCATTTAGCTTTTGGATACATAAAATTCTACTTAATAAAGTCTTAGATGATCGGCCTACTATGTTATAGTTTGAACCCTGACTTCATTAACCGATTATTCCATGAATCCTAGAGTAGCTATTATCATTTTGAACTGGAACGCATATCAATTGACAAGCACTTGCCTCAATTCGGTAAAAAGATGCGATTATGATAATTATTTTATTGTTGTTGTTGATAATGGTTCTGATGATGATTCAGGGACTCGTATAAATGCTGAACATAAGGTCTTTAAATACATAGAGAATAACACAAACCTTGGGTTTGCTGGAGGAAATAATGTAGCACTCCAATATTTGATCGATAAGGATTTTGACTATGTGATGCTACTTAACAATGACACACTGGTCGAGCCTGATTTTTTAAGCAGGCTTGTTGAGGGTGTGGAGTCTCAATCTAACTTAGGTGCTATTCAACCTAAAATACTTCTTAATTCAGATAGGAAAGTAATTTGGAATGCCGGAGGCTATTATTGGCCCTTCTTCGCATTAAGCCCAACTCGAGGTTTAGGTAAAAAAGATGTTGGCCAATATAATGAAGCATTCAAAACAGACTGGATATCTGGTTGCTGTATATTGCTGCCTCTATCAGTGGTAAAAGAGATCGGGTTGTTAGATGAAAGATTTTTCGCTTACTATGAAGATCTTGACTGGTCTTTCAAGATCACTAAGCTGGGTTATAAACTTTTGTATTATCCTGAGGCCGTTATTTATCACGAGGCAGGAGGTTCTGACAAAAATTGGGGTTTGCATGATGAAGGTAATGTTTCACCGTTCTCAAGATATTTAGATATCCGGAATCATCTTTTTATTGTAAGAAGATATACTCGGGGTCTGAATTTGATTGGAGCTGTTTCTTATCAGAGTGCTAAAATTTTAGTTTACTTTGTTTATTATTTGGTAAGAAGAAGAACTAAAAAAATGATCTTTCTTTTGAAGGGGATCAAAGATGGTTTGCTTACCAATATCGATTAAATTCAGCTCACCAGCTTATTTTGAAAATACTTCAAATTCATAATCAGTACCAGCATAGAACAGGTGAGGAAACTGTTGTTGAAGAGGAGAAGAACATTCTAGAACGCAATGGGCATCAGGTTATTCAGTTCCTCAAGAAAAATGATCAGATAAATGCTGAATCAGTATTTAGGAAAGCTAAAATCCTTTTTAATCTGAGATATTCACATCAAGTTGAAGAAGAACTGAAAGAGTTGATATTAAACGAGAAGCCTTCTCTTTGTCATGTTCACAATACTTTTCCTATAATTACTCCTGGCATTTTTAGACTTTGTCATGAATTGCAAGTACCAGTAGTCAAGACATTGCATAATTATAAAATGATTTGCACCAAGAGTACTCTGTTCAGAAAAGGAGAAGTGTGTACCAGATGTTTGAATAGGAGTATGTATCATGCTATTTCATTTCGTTGTTATAGAAACTCTTTTTTAGCCACTGCCTTTCAAGCAGATGTTATACAGCATCATAGGCAAGAAGGAACCTGGTCAAAGTATGTTGATAGGTTTTTGGCATTGACCGAATTTCAAAAAGATTTAGTTGTCGTTGGAGGAGGATTACCCGCTGATAAAGTAACGGTCAAACCAAATTTTTTATCATCAAAACCAGGGTTATCATCTTTTGAGGATTTCCTTCTTTTTGTGGGAAAAGTCGATGACTATAAAGGTCAAGATGATCTTCTTTATTTGGCGGAGAAAAATAGTCAAACTAGAATTGTTGTTATTGGTGAAGCTCGTGAAGGCTTATTTGATGATTTTCAAAATGTAGAATATTTAGGATATCAAACCAAAGCGATCGTAATGGATTACCTTAGAAGGTGTAAAGCGGTGCTTTTTCCATCTCGTAACTTTGAAGGAATGCCAATGGTAATAATAGAGGCATTTTCAGTAGGTAAAGCGGTGATCTGTAGAAATATAGGAGCCATGAGCACAATGATCACAGATGGTATAAATGGTGTTCACTACAATACTTTAGAGGAATTGTCCTTGAGAATCTCCGAACTTGAGCGAGAGCCTCAGTTGCTTAGACGGTTGGGTATTAATGCTTTAAATGATTATAAAAAGCGATATTCTGAGAAAGTCGGTTATAGAAATTTAATGAATGTCTATCGTGAGCTACTAGCAGATAAGCAAATCTCTTTGGATTGAATGATGAATATTCTTGCCATATTGTTGCTCTTACTTTATGTCGTTTTTTATACGATCACATTTCAACAAGTACTATCCGGTAAAATTAAATTCCTCCTCTACTATGTAGCCATTTTTTTACCTATATACACTGTTTTTCTTACTATAACCTTCAATTTCCTAGATTCCTCCCTACTTATAAAATTCATTCAGTATTCTAAAGAAGTGGTGATATTATCCGCCTTTGGCTTGATGCTTCTTGGAAGTAAGAATATTTTGAGTAAAGGCTGGAAGGTTACATTTTTAGACTCCCTTTTTATCTCCTTTTTCGTCTTGACTCTTTTTTTCTTTTTACTGCCCCTTGGTGAAGCAGCCTTAGTCAACAAAGCGGTTTATTTAAAGAATATCTTACTTATAGTGATTTTCTATTTTTTTGGGAGGAATGTACAAATGAGTTTTTCTGACTGGAATAAGGTGTTTCAAGTCATATTCGTTGTAGCAATTTTTGCTACCTTTTTAGTTTCACTTGAAAAGATTTTAGGTATTCATTTTCATACTGTGGTGGACTATCCTAATTTTTTGATCAAGTTTCAAGAGCAGGAGCCAGCAGGCACCTATGGATTGTTATGGACATTTGAAGCAGAAGGAGGTAAGCCAAGATATGGGTCATTTTTTGCCCATCCATTGGAGCTTTCTTCAGCGATGCTTATCGTTGGGGCGGCCGCTTCAATTTATTTGCTTTCAGTAAAATTTAAAACAAATAAGTCTATATACTTTGTGGTTTTTGGCTGTGCCATTCTATCCGTTTTATTTGCTTATTCTAGAGCCTCTTTAGCTGCCTTCATCTTAATGATGATTTTTATGGCTTTCATGCTTCAATATTATAAAATACTTTTTGCAACTCTGATAGGTGTGCTCTTTATGGCCATTTATATTTGGTTCTTTGCAAGTAATGAGATTCGATATTTCGCCATAGATACACTGACATTCCAAAACTCATCAAGTATAACCCACCTGATTGATTGGTTTGCTGCTATTGAGAGTATTATTAATAATCCCCAAGGTATTGGACTAGCGATGAGTGGAAATGCTGCCGGAGTTGAAAGAGATATTGCCATTGGAGGAGAAAACCAATTTCTGGTTTATGGTGTTCAAATGGGCTTATTAGGAATGATGATCTACTTGGGACTGATCATTATTGGAATTAGAAATGGATGGAAAGCCTACAGAATGTCGGTTAAAAGAGAAGAAGGTATCGTACCATTTGTTGCTGCTGCCACTAAGTTTGGACTTTTACTACCATTGTTTACGGCAAATGCCGAGGTTTATATTTATATCAGTTTAATTTCTTGGTGGTTAATTGGTGCTGCCGAGACAGAATATCAAAGAAAAAGACAGAGTAAATTGATACTTAGTACATGAGGTCGAATCGCAAATTTAGTTTCAGAGAACGACTCTCGGCTTTGAGAAAGGTGATTATCAATCAATTTTCCTTGTTCTATCTAAAGCTTTTTAATTCCTGTGAAGTAATTCTGGTTCGAGACGGAGGCCTTGGAGATGCAATAATGTGTCTCGGAATTGTTGAGAGACTTAAAAGAGAATATCCCAATGCCGACTTTAAAGTAAGCTCTAATTACCCGATCATTTTTCAAGGTTATAAATTCGCAAGGTATCATTTTTTAAAGTTTCCGGTACTATGGTTAACCTATGGCCATTATGATATGAAACCATGGAAAAGTTGTTCAAACATTCATTACATCAATATGATGGCTAATGCCGTTGGACTCGTTGATCAGACGATCGTTAAACCGTATTTGGAATTGAATGATCTGAAGTTCTCGAACTTGATGGAGGAATATGGTTTACATCAAAATTATATAGTTATTCAACCTTTTGCTGGAAAATGGTTCAGGGAGAAAAACTGGACTCAAGCGAAATGGAATTTATTGGTAAAAGCATTATCAGAGAAAAATATAAATGTTTTTCAGATAGGAACTTTAGATGAACCAAGGATTGAAGGGTCTAAAGATTTAAGGAACCTTAACTCTATAGAACAAACCTTATTCATAATTAAAAATGCAAATTTGTTGATTGGCGTAAACTCATTTGCTGAACAAGCAGGGCACATGTATAAGATACCTGGAATTTTTCTTTATGGTCCCACAAATCCAATTTGTTCTCTTAATCCTGGCCAACTTGCTGTTTATTCAGATCAGGTCAAGACCTATGAAGAGGTGCAAGGGATTGATTATTCTTTTTATTCAATGAATGAGATAGAAGTGGAAACCGTTATAAAAGCTCTGGATCGAATTAATCTAGAAGATCATGCCTAGGACATTCACAAAACATAAGTTATTTATTCCTGAATATGCTGACGTTGACTATGATTCCGCTTCTGATATAATTATTTCTCATGCGGAGGAACGACGTAGCTTTGGAGTATCTGCTTTAGCTGTCCACGGCTTGATGGAAAGCGTGAATAATAAAGCTATGAGGGACTGTATCAACAAAATAGATCTTATAGTTCCTGATGGTCAACCTGTTCGATGGGCTTTAAATAGTTTTTATAAATTAGGAATGAAGGATCGCGTTTATGGTCCAGAACTAACATTGAGAGTGTTAGAAAAGGCTGATCAATACACATTGAAAGTGTTTCTATACGGTAGCACCAAAGATACTCTTGAGGATCTACAAGGATTCATTTCAAAGAAGTTTCCTAATGTTAATATCTGTGGGGTACATGTGGATCGTTTCAGAGAAGCGACAGCTGAGGAAGACCAAGCTGATATAGATAAGATCAATGCTAGTGGAGCTAATATTGTGCTAGTGGGGCGAGGCTGCCCTAGACAAGAGTTATGGGTGGCTAACCACAAAGATAAAGTGAATGCCGTAATGATGGCCGTAGGTGCCGCCTTTGATTTTCATGCAGGTAAATTGAAGCAAGCACCAAGTTGGATGCAAAGAAACGGTCTTGAATGGTTGTTTAGATTGAGTGTTGAACCTAAAAGATTGGCAAAAAGGTATTTCCTTACCAATACTCAGTTTATCTTAGCATTTCTAAGATTTAAGCTATTCTATAAAAAGCCATTTAAGGGGTAGATATTTTAAAAATGAGAAAAATGATAGTGACCGGTTCCGCGGGTCTTATTGGCAGCGAAGTGGTCGGTTATTTCGTAGAGAAAGGGTGGAAAATTGTAGGGATTGACAATAATATGAGAGCTGACTTCTTCGGGAAAGGAGGAGATACTACTTGGAATGCCAGGCGTCTTGAGTCAGAATTTCAGAACTATGAGCATTATGATTTAGATATAAGAAATCGAACTCGGGTAACCTCATTTATTGTTGATCATAAACCAGATGCTATCGTTCATACCGCTGCACAACCTAGTCACGATCTAGCTGCATCTCGACCTTACGATGATTTTGATGTCAATGCGGTGGGAACCTTGAATTTACTGGAGAGTTTAAGACAGTTCTCAACAGATGTCCCTTTTGTTCATATGTCAACTAATAAGGTGTATGGAGATGCTCCAAATGAACTATCTCTCATGGAGAAAGAGACAAGATGGGACTATTCTGACCCGGAATTTTATGATGGGATAAAAGAAAACTTTACCATAGATCAATCGAAGCATAGTGTTTTTGGAGCTTCGAAAGTCGCAGCAGATGTTATGGTTCAAGAGTATGGTCGGTATTTCAATATGCCAGCTTGTTGTTTGAGAGGCGGATGTCTAACAGGGCCTAATCATAGTGGCGTAGAATTACATGGTTTTTTGAGTTATCTGATAAAATGCAATCTGTTAGAAAAAGAGTACACGATTTTCGGATACAAAGGAAAACAAGTAAGAGATAATATACATTCTTTTGATGTTTCAACATTTATTGAGCATTTCATAGAAAACCCAAGATATGGAGAGGTTTATAATTTAGGAGGTGGGAGATCTAATTCTATTTCAATCCTCGAAGCATTTAAATTGATTGAGAATATTTCAGGTAAAGAAATGGTCTATCAGTATTCCAATCAAAACAGATCTGGGGATCATATTTGCTATATTTCTGATTTATCAAAGATCAAATCCCATTTTCCAAATTGGAGAATTACGAAAGATTTAAAAACTACGTTTCATGAGATACATGATGCATGGACAAAACGAATACATAATCATCAAGTCTAAGCACCTTTTTTAGACCTATTATATGGATATAACTGAAATTAAAGATCGGGTCAAGAATGTTATGTCTGAGACTCAAGAGGAAGTAAGACTTTCTGGTAATGCGAAAGACTATGAATATTTTATGTATAGTAGAGATCGCTTTGAGCGAATGGCCGAAAGCCTGTTATCCCATGTTCCGGAAAAAAGTACTGTTCTGAATATTGGTAGCCATTTATTGCACTCGTCCATGATTTTGGTCAAACTCGGCTATGAAGTGACAGGAGTGGATGTTTCAGTATTTTGGGATATTGATTATGTCAAAGAGAGGGAAGTAAAATATGGTGTTCAAAAAATAATGGAAGATGATCTGGAGAATTTTGAAAGTATGAGGCATCATAAGATTACTTATGATGTGATTATTTTTGCCGAGATTTTAGAACATATTACGTTTAATCCCATCAAAATGTGGAATAGAATCTACAATTTATCTGAAGATGGTGGATTAATTTACCTCACTACTCCTAACTCAATGGCTCTACCAACTGTGATGAGAGCATTAAAGGACATATTATTTTTTAATGGAATCGGGACAAAAGTTGATGATATTTTCTCGCACGTGACATATGGTCATCACTGGAAAGAGTATTCAAAGAAGGAAATTAAGCGTTATTTTAAGTCCCTTTCCATAGACTTTAAGGTGAAAGTCAAGCATTTTTCATACACCAACTATAGTGGAGGTGGTGTAAGACCATGGCTCTGGCATCAACTTACTCTTTTGGGATTGAGAACTTACTTTTTTGCACCTGCTCTAGAGGTTTTTATTGATGTTAATAAATCCCAAGGGTTTATGCTCAAGGCTCCAGATTACAATTAGTCTTGCTTAGAAAGTGTAGG
>CBFIDS010000022.1:0-4286 GCA_965661435.1 Roseivirga sp. | reverse complement strand
CGTTGGCAACAATATGCCAACTACTATATGGAAATCGATATGAATGTAGAGACAAATCGATTCCAAGGAGTTCAAAAATTAGAATACACCAACAACTCTCCTGATGAATTAAATCAAGTATTCTATCATTTATATTTCAATGCCTTCCAACCAGAAAGTATGATGGATGTGAGATCAAGGTCTATTCAAGATCCCGATAGAAGGGTGGGAGACAGAATCTCTAAACTCTCGAATGAGGAAATTGGCTACCAAAAGATCTTTTCTCTTAAGCAAGATGGAGAGCAAGTAGAATTCGAGGTGGTAGGAACAGTCCTTGAGGCTAAGTTAAATGAGCCTATTCAACCAGGTGAAACTGTGACTTTCGATATGGAATTTGAAGGACAGGTTCCCCTTCAGATCAGAAGATCTGGTAGAGATAACCGTGAGGGAATTCGTTATACAATGACTCAATGGTATCCAAAATTAGCTGAATACGACTATCAAGGTTGGCATGCTGATGAATACATTGGAAGAGAATTCTATGGAGTTTGGGGTGATTATGAAATTAAGATCTCAATCGATGAAGACTACGTAATTGGTGGAACTGGTTACTTACAAAACCCACTTGAGATCGGTCATGGATATGAGAATCCGGGGCAAACTGTAAAGAAGAAAGTTGAAAACGGGAAACTGACTTGGCATTTTGTGGCACCAAATGTTCATGACTTTGCTTGGGCTGCCGATCCTGATTATGCCCATGACAAACTAACCATGGATAATGGTATGGTTTTACACTTCTTCCACCAAAAAGGACAAAACGAAGAAAATTGGAAAGCTTTAATGCCTTTGGCAGAAAGAGCATTTGAGTATGCGAACGAGAACTTTGGTCAATATCCTTACAAGCAGTTCTCCGTGATACAAGGTGGAGACGGAGGAATGGAATATCCTATGTCAACAATGATCACAGGTAATAGAGGAAGCCTTTTAGGGGTTACTATTCACGAAGCGCTACATGATTGGTATCATGGAGTCTTAGGAAATAATGAGGCCTTAACTCCATGGATGGATGAAGGATTCACCTCTTATGCTTCAGGAAGAATCTCAAGAGATTTGAGATCTGATGGTTCTGAAGAAACAACTATTGAGAATATTGGTACTCCTGCCGGAGGTAGTTATTTAAGAATTGCAACAAGTGATATAGAAGAACCATTGAGCACTCACTCAGATCACTATAACTTGAATGGTGCATACAGCACTGCTGCTTACGGAAAAGGAGCGGTTTGGATGAGCCAGCTAGGATATGTTATTGGCGAAGAGGCTAGAGATAAAGGATTGTTAGAGTATTTCAATACTTGGAAATTTAAGCATCCAAATCCGAATGATGTATTAAGAGTCTTTGAAAGAGTTTCTGGTCTAGAACTCGATTGGTACAATGAGTACTTCGTTTACACTACCAAAAACATTGATTATGGTGTTCAGAACGTAGTAGGTGAAGGAAAGCAAACCAATGTGACTTTAGAAAAAATTGGTCTGATGCCTATGCCTGTAGATGTCGTGGTTACATATAAAGACGGGACCAAAGAAGTACATTACATGGCACTCAGAATGATGCGTGGTGAAAAGCCTGCAGAGACAAACGACCCTAGAGTTGTTCATCCTGACTGGCCTTGGACTAACCCAACTTATGAATTCTCTATTGATAAACCGATCTCTGAAATAGAATCTATCGTTATTGACCCTTCAGCAAGAATGGCTGATGTGAATAGAGACAATAACGAATGGTCAGCTGAAAGTATGGGAACCAAGAAATAATAAAAATAACCTCTGATTGGAAAGCCGCATTTGCGGCTTTTTTTTATAGTCAAAGTCCCTACCACAACTATTTCTCTAGCAGTCGGTTGTATTTAGAATTAAACACATTTCAACACATAAATTTCTATCTTGAATCAAATGGAAAACCGACATGGCTAAATACGATCTGAAAATTAATAATAAGAGCTATTCAGTAGAGGCTGAACCTCAAACGCCCCTTCTTTGGGTCATTCGAGATGAAGTGGGACTAACTGGAACCAAATACGGTTGTGGAATTGCTCAATGCGGAGCATGTACTATTCATCTCAATGGTAACCCTGTCAGATCATGCTCACTTCCTATATCTGCGGTAGCAAATCAGAACATCACAACCATTGAGGGTTTATCTGAAAATAATGACCATCCAGTTCAACGCGCTTGGGTAGAAGTTCAAACACCCCAATGTGGTTATTGTCAATCAGGTCAGATCATGTCGGCCTCTGCCCTATTGAATAGGAATCCCACTCCGAGCGATGAAGATATTGACCAAGCCATGTCAGGAAATATCTGTCGCTGTGGTACTTATCATCGCATCAGAAAAGCAATTCATGTAGCCTCAAACCAAATGACCAATGGAAGCAAATAAAGTAAATCGTAGAAAATTCTTGAAAGTTACCGGTCTAACTGGTGCTATGTTAGCCGTTGGTTTCGATAAGCTGGCCTTTGGCTCAGAAGAGAGTACGCTTAGAAAATATATGCCCGAAGACCTAGTAGATGGAGAATCACTGAACCCTTTCGTGACCATCAGCGAAAATGGAGACATAACCATAATGGCCCATATTCCGGAATTAGGTCAAGGTATATTCCAAGGAATCCCTGCTGTCATGGCTGAAGAGCTCGGAGTATCAATGGATCAAGTGACGATTGTAAAAGCAAGTGCTCTAAGCAAGTACGGGAGACAGTCTATTGGCGGAAGTAGAAGTATAAGATCACTATTTCAACCTATGAGACAGCTAGGAGCAGCTACAAAAGACCTATTCCTTCGCGCTGCTGCACAACAATGGATGTGTTCTGTTGATGATTGTACCGCTAAAAACGCAAGAGTTTATAGAAAAGGAAGTTCTACATCATTAAGCTTTGCCGAATTGGTTAAAGAAGCCGCCAAATTGGATTTGAATGATAACCCCAAATTAAAATCGAAATCTGAGTTTGAGATCATAGGCAAAGCAACCAAAAGACCTGATCTAGCAGGAAAAGTCGATGGAACAGCAGACTATGGTATTGATGCGCAAACTGAAGGCTTGCTTTATGCCACCGTTGAGCACTGCCCTACCCTACAAGGAGGTATCAAAAACTATGATAAATCTGCAGCACTAGATGTGAAAGGTGTGGTTGATGTTTTGGAAATCGATAGGTCAGTATACGGGAAGACCAACAAGGGAATTGCTGTTGTAGCAGAAAGCTATTATTCAGCTTTACAAGGAAGAAAAAAACTCAATGTTCAGTGGGATAATTTAGAATTCAACAAGATAGATACTGAACAGATGTTCAGTGAAATGAAAAATTTAGCACAAGAAGAGGGTCTTGAGCATGTAGAGAAAGGAGATTTCATTGGAAAGTCATCTACCTCTACAGTTCAACTTGAAGCGACATATGAGCTGCCTTATCTTTCTCATTCCTGCATGGAACCAATGAATGCTACAGTTCATGTGAGAGAGGATAACTCAGTTGAGGTTTGGGCCTCATCTCAAAGCCCACAGGTTCAAAGACAATTCGCTAGAGAGTTGGGTATCCCTGCAGAGCAAGCAGAAGAAAAGATCAAAGTGCATCTGCCTTTTATTGGAGGTGGTTTTGGAAGACGATCGATGAATGATTCATTAGAAGAGTGCTTTCAAATCTCAAAAGCACTTAGAAAGCCTATTAAACTTATTTGGACAAGAGAAGACGACACACAACAAGGTCCATTTAGACAAGGAACTGTTCACCAATTCAAAGTCAACTTCAATGAGTCAGGCAAGGCTAACGGATTGCAATTAAAGATGGTCAGTTCCTCCATTACGGCACAGGCTCGCCCAAAAGGCAACAGAGTACCTTTCGAGGTAATGGAGGCTATCAACACCCATTACGACTTCGAAGACCTTTCTATCCGATTCAATGAATATCGTAGTCAAATACCAATTCATTGGTGGAGATCCGTTTTCGGATCAACCAACGGTATTGCATATGAAGCTTTTATTGATGAAGTGGCTAATAAAGAAGGTGCTGATCCGCTACAGTTTAGAAAAGAGAAGCTTCGGTCTGAACCTCGATTTATTAAGGTCTTGGAGACATTAGAAAAAGAGACTAATTGGAATCAATCATTAGGTGAAAATGAGGGTAAAGGGATCGCAATTGTAGAGAGCTTTGGTTCCATTGTGGCCCATGCCGTTTTCTTAAAAAAGGAAAATGGTCAGGTCAGTATTCCAAAAGTGGTTTCAGTAGTCGACTGTGGTATTTACGTGAATCCAGATCAAGTA
>CBFIDS010000021.1:0-16175 GCA_965661435.1 Roseivirga sp. | reverse complement strand
TGATAGTAAGAAATTGCAGTTGCATAAGCCTTATCTACATAGTAACAGTCTGCCAGTCTAAGAATAGCATCATCATAATTTAGTCTGTTCTGAGCACCTTCTAATTCATCGATATAACGCTTAAAGTAAATTCTCGCATTTGGATAATCTCTAGTATTGTAATAAGAATACCCTAATCCATAATTAGCCTTCAGGTAATATTCAGAATCCGTATTTCGAGTTCTAAAGACCTGTTGATATGCATCAATGGCATTCGTATAGTTTCTGGCTGTAGCCAAAGCCTCAGCTTTCCAAAAAAGAGCTGCTGTTTCGAGATTAGCATCAACTCTGTAACGCAAAGATTTATCGAAAAGTTGAACAGCATTAGTATACTGAGCACTATTAAAAAACTCTGTCCCTTTATAAAATGTAACTTTCTGATAGGCTGATTGAATCCTAGGACTCTTGTTCTCAATCCTTTCTATGAAGGTGATCGCTCTGGTGAAATCACTTGTATTTAGGAATGCCTCTGAAAGGAGGTTATTTGCCTCAGGAACATACTGAGAAGAAGGATATTGCCTAATGAATCTATCGAGGCTGTTGATAGCTTGTGAGTACTTCTTCGACTCAAAGTTTACCTTAGCTACATTAAAAGCTGATTCTTCTTGAATCTCATCGTTAAAGGGAAGCTTACTGGCTTTGTCGAAAGCAGAGGTTGCAAATACATAATTCTCCTGCTCAACATAAAGCTGACCTAGATAGTAAGATGCATATTGGGCTAGGGTATCTTCATTTAAGGCCACACGCTTAAAATCTTCAATGGCAGGTTCTGCATTGCCCAAAGCAAAGTTGGAATAGGCAATTCTATATAAAGTTTGATTAGAAATGCTTTGCTCTGCTAGCTCACGATAAAGGCTGTAAAAGTCTATCGCCTCTTGATAACGCTCCTCTATAAAAGCTGACTCACCACCCATCTGATAGATCTGATAGAGGTAATCCATTCGGGTTCTTTCAGTATCTATATCCTTGAATTTTGTACTGTAAGCCAAAACCTCACCGAATCTCTTTTGCTGATACATAGATGAAGTGATCATAATCGGTACTCTATACTGATACTTCTCACTACCCTCAGCTTTTCTTAAGTCTACTATTGCCTTGTCAAAATCCTTATCTATGTATGCCAAATACCCTGCATAATAATTTGCATCGGCCTGATATTCGCCCGACTCCCATTTAGCCAGATCGAAATATTGAATGGACTCTTCCTTTCTATTTAAACTGAAAGCAGAATAGGCAATTTTGAAATAGGTTTCAGCCTTTTCATCTCCACTTAAAGCATTTAAATCAGCAAGTTTTAAATATTTATTCGCTGTTAAATAATCTAATGACTTGAAAGCATTGATTCCCAAATTATAATAAGCCTTCGATGCTTTCGGGTGACTTGGGTGTCTTCTCACAAAGTCTGAGATCAGCTGTGGTCCGTCAGCATTGTTCAAATTTAGGGCACATAATGCCACATAGTATTCTGCATCTGCTTTTTTGATCTCGTCCGTACCTACTTGAAGATACCTCTCAAATTGCTCCCGGGCAGCACTGTACTTTTCCTTATCCAGCAACTCTAAACCGAAACGGTAGAATTTGTTGTCGTTGCTAAGGTGTAATGTACTTTGAGCTTTTAATGACCCGAGCGTAACAAGAGTGATGGTCACAAAAATTTGTAGTCTCCTCATCAATATGTTTTTGCTCACTTTAATTCTTAACTCTTTTCAGCATCGAATATTGTTTCAAGTCTTGTCAACAATCAATGCATCAGTTTGAAAACTAATTCTTTTAAAATTTCTTCTTGCGGCATAGAGCCCGAGTCCACTCCCTTCGACCTCAGGTCAGCCTGCCTTAGCAATGAAACACATTCCATTACCTTAACCAAGGGATATCTGGCAGCAGCCTTTTTATAATCCTTGACAATAAACGGAGGCAGTCCTAAAGTTCTTGCTAAACCACCATCAGATTTATCTTTCGCACTATGTAGTAAAAGTAATTTTGAGTAATAACTATACAGAACAGCGATCATAGGAATGATAGAATGCGCCCTAATATTTGCCCCGAAATAATTAACAATTCTATTGGCCTTCAAAACATCCCCATGGGTAATGGCATTTTGCAATTCAAAGACATTATAATCTTTATTAATACCCACGTATTTTTGTATCAGCTCAGGAGTGATTTCATCACCCTCCTTCAGATTAATGGCTATCTTATTGATCTCATTGCTCAATCTTTCAAGGTTATTCCCTAGATATTCTGCCAGAAGCTGAACCGATTGATATCCGATATTAAAGCCGTTGTCCTTGGCAAACCCATCAATCCACTTTGGCACTTCATATTCTCTCAACTTTGAAGTCGTCAGGAACACAGCCTTTTTGCTTAAAGCTTTGGAGACAGGTTTTCTTCCATCTACCTTTTTGTGCTTATGTGCAATAACCAAAACCGTTGAAGGAACGGGGTTGTCTAAATAACCCAAGAGTAATTTTTGCCCTTCTTCTTTATTTAGGTCTGATATCTCTTTAGCTTCCTTGACGATCACCACTTGACGATCGGCCATCATCGGAAACCTTCTAGCTGCTGTTACTATCTGACTGACAGTAACATCTTTCCCATACATGACAGTTTGATTGAAACTTTTATCGGCTTCATTCAAACAGTTGTCTTCAATAAAATCAGTGATCTGATCAATGTAGAAAGCTTCTTCACCTTGTAAAAAATAAACTGGTGCGTAATTACCAGCCTTTAGGTCTTTTAAGATCTGATCGGGAGTAAGAGCCATTGTTAAGATCAAATATACAATCTCGAAACTATAATCTTCGAATTCAAACCAAGACTTTTAACAGCTGTTATATTTGTAAAAAAAGGCAGAATGACAGACACATTGGTGAAAGAAGGGATAAAGGCTTGTCAATCAGATGATTTTGAAAAAGGGGTCGAATTATTTGATCAGGCTTTGGCCAAAGACCCAAAAAATATTGAAGCAATTTATAACAGGGCAAGAGCACTCTCAAAGTTGAGTAAACTCAAAGAAGCTTTAATCGATTTTGAATTACTAGTGAGTCTTCAGCCTGCAAATGCAACTTTCATAGGCGACTATGCCGTGGCTCTTCACCTTAACGAAAAGAATGATGAGGCCAAGATCCAATTTGACCAAGCTTTGAAGTTGGAACCTAAAAACCCTTATAGATGGTCGTCAAGGGCTTTTTTTAGAGATCGTACTGGAAACAGCAAGGAGGCCATAACAGATTACGAGAAAGCGATCGAACTAGACCCAGAAGATGCCATTGCTTTGAATAATAAAGGACTTATAGAGGAAAAGCTAGGTTATATGGAAAGGTCCAAATCGAGTTTTGATCGATCTAATAAGATCGTTGGCTATAAACCAAAGACGGGCACTCCCAATGAGCAAATAAGAAGCACATCGAAAACGACAACCAAAGAAGCAGAGAAACTGACATGCTGGAAGGTTGTGAAATCAGTATTCACCAAGGATGGATTTAATGATTTTATGCATTTTACTAAAAACAAACTCTTTGGAGCTAAGAAATAGATAAATCTTCTCTTTCAATTCAGTTTCTTTATATTGAACCCATAAACATTTTTGAATATGATGAAACTGATCGCATTTTTAGGGTTATCACTTTTTACTTCACCCTTCTTAAACGCTCAGTACCTGAGCAAAGAGGATCAGATAAAATCTGCTGTTTTAGCAGCCCCTGCCTCTGAAAGAGATGGAGCACATGTCTTTGGTTTCAACGAAGCTGGTGATTTGATCACATTAAGAGAAGGAACCAATAATTTTGTCGTTCGAGCCGATAACCCTACTCAGCCTGGATTCGAGGTGGTCTCCTACCCTAAAGACGTAGAACCCTTTATGGCCCGCGGTAGAACACTCAGAGCAGAAGGAAAGGATCGTGGTCAAGTTCTCCAAATGCGCGAAGATGAAATGAAGAACGGCACACTTCAAAAGCCCAACTACGGATCTACTTTAGCCATCTATTATGGGGAAAATGCCAAGTACAATGCTGAAACCGATGAATTGGAAGGCGGCAAATTCCGTTATGTCATTTACACGCCTTTAGCGACAGCAGAATCTACTGGTTTGCCTATCAGCCCTAAGGGAAAGGGCCATCCTTGGGTCATGTTTCCAGGATTGTATCGTGCTCATATCATGATCACACCACCAGACGGTGAGTGACCTTTTGCATTTTATACCTCTAAAAGATTATAGGGGCATTTTTGAAGGATAAAAGAAACCCTAATAACCTGCGTTCTTATCAATTTGATTGAGAAGTTCTTTGCCTTCAATTAACCGATCCGCATTTTCAAGCAATAGCTTTATAACAGAATTAGGATCTGAAACACTGGCTACATGCGGAGTGATTTTGACCTTTGAATGTGTCCAGAATGGATGATCCGTTGGCAGCGGTTCCTCCCTGAAAACATCCAACAGGGCACCGGATAGATGATAATTATCTAAGTTTTCGATCAGATCTTGCTCTACTAAATGATTCCCTCTAGCTACATTGATGAGATAAGAGCCTTTTTTCATCTCATTAAATAATTCGGCATTCAAAATACTCTCTGTCTGTGGTGTTACTGGCAATAAATTGATCAAGACATCTAATGGCTTTAAAAAATCATTCATTTGATCCCCTGAGTGGCAGTTGACTCCATCAATAGCTTTAGGTGTTCTGCTGAAGCCTGAAACATTAAACCCTAACAATGCTAAATGCTTAGCACAATGCGCTCCAAGCTCCCCTAGTCCCAATACCCCAACGTTAAGATTCGCGTATGGCAACCGATCCCAGACTGCATTCTGCTGATTTGATCGATGCTGATCCATACTCCTTTGATACATCATCACTCCCAGGATGCAATAGTTCGTCATATCTCTGGTAAGGTTAGGGTCTACAATTCTTGTGATCGGAATATGCTTTGGTATCTGTTTATCTCTAACCAAATGGTCTACCCCAGCCCCTAGGGAGCTTACCCATTTTAAATTTGGAAGCCTTTCCAGAACACCTGAATCCATAGGTTTCCAAACAAAAAGTGCTTCCACATTACTAAGATCTTCATCAGTTGGCCAAATATGTACTTTGTCTACTAATTCAGATTCGGAGATCCGCTCAGCCCAAGGTTTTGGATCCCAAGCTTTTGTAGCGATCAAAATTTCTATTTTTTGCTTACCCATGGATTATCTTTTATATAAAAACGCCAAGGCTTCAATGCATCTTCTTCGGCATAAGCGACACCAATGCGGGTCGAAACCACGATCTGCGCACTAGTTAAAGCAGGAGCCTCTTCAATCCAAATTTGATTCCCTAAAAGTGACGATCCATAATGATCTTTTGTCTTGATCCCCAAAGCTTGGCTTAAAGTACCAGGACCAGAAGTCAAGGCTTTATCCATTTTCGATCTACCTCTTCTACTCATCATTAGTTCTATACCGTCAATGGGTTCAATGGCTCTGATCAAGACTGCATCTGCTTTTCCTTCTACATTGGTCACCACATTGAATAAATGATGAATTCCGTAGCATAGATACACATAGGCTTTTCCACCTTCATGATACATGACTTCCGTTCTCGAAGTTCTCACTCCATTATTGGCATGGCAAGCTTTATCATTCTCCCCAGAATAGGCTTCAACTTCTGTGATCCTTCCAGCGGTCAAACCCTCTTGAGACAAGGTATGGATCTTTTTACCAAGCAAATCTTTTGTAATTTGGACGACATCTGAACGATTATAAAATGACTCTCCTAATTTCTTCATCAACTCTTAGCAACTAATTTGTTTAAAATCAGTTTAACTTCATGAATCAAACAAACCTAACCTAAAATGAAAAAAGGATTTATAGCTTTAGCAACATTGTTCATTGTATTTAGTGCAAACCAAGCCCTTGCACAAAGAGGCCCTGCACCAAGTCCAACGGTGACAGTTTCTCAGGCCATTGGCAATACAGAAATGACCTTAGTATACTCTAGACCAAGTTTAGATGGAAGATCACTTTCTACACTAGCTCCTAACGGCAAAGTATGGAGAACAGGTGCAAATGCAAACACCAAGATCAGTTTCAATAAGGATGTTATGATCGGAGGTAAAAAACTCGCTGCCGGAGAGTATTCAATGTATACTATTCCTGGCGACAATGAATGGACCGTGATCATCAACAATGCTAAGTCGTGGGGAACCCAATACGAAGAATCAGAAGATGTGCTTCGTTTTACTGCGAAAGCAACAAAAACAGATAAAACAGTTGAGACCTTCTATATCATGATGCAAAATTTTGATAAGAACAGTAAAGACAAAGCTATGTTAGAACTAGCTTGGGGAAATACCTCAGTGATGTTCCCCATCACTGTGATGAACTAAAAATTATATAACATTAACAAAGAGCTTCTATTCATTGAATAGGAGCTTTTTTTATAACTTGAATTCAAATCAGAAAACCATGAAAAGAATTGTATATAGCCTTGTTAAGTTGCTGATCGGATCAGTCGCCATGGCGCAGATCCAAATGCCTGCTCCTAGTCCTACTTTCGAATTGAAAGGAACCGTTGGATTAGCAGAAGTAAAAGTTGTTTACTCTAGACCAAGTGCAAGAGAAAGAGAAATTGCTGGAAATCTAATTCCTTACAACGAGGTTTGGAGAACAGGTGCTAATGCTTCTACAAAGATCACTTTCAGCGAAGATGTATTGATCGAAGGTGAAAATTTACCTGCTGGTGAATATGCATTATATACTGAGTTTACTGAAGAAGTTGCCACAGTTATTTTCAGCAAAAACCTGAGTTGGCGGGGTGCCATTGGGTACGAATCAAAAGATGATCAACTAAGAGTGGATGTTCCTGTAAAGCATCCAAGCAGTCACTATGAAACCTTTACGATTAGCTTCTCAGACTTTACTATGAATTCGGCTAACCTAAACATGAAATGGGGCCATACTAAAGCAATGGTCAATATTGAAGCTAAAGTTGACGAAAGAGTAATGGCACAGATCAAAGAGCAAGTGATCGATAATACGCCTCAAAATGCTGGGGTCTATTTTCAAGCCGCTACCTACTATTATGACACGGAAAGAGATTCAGAAATGGCTCTTGACTGGGTAAATAAGGCGATTGAAGGATCACCAGAAAAACAATACTGGGTGATGCACCTAAAGGCTAAATTGCTGGTAAAACTGAATAGAAAGTCTGAAGCAAGAACAGCAGCTGAAGAATCAATGGAATTAGCCAAATCACAAGACAATCCTGATTATGTCAGGTTAAATGAAAAACTGATCGCTTCATTGGAAGACTAATTCTCGACAAATAGCTTAAGGAATTCAAAGTTTAAGGAGGTTGGCAAATGCTAACCTCCTTTTTTTATTATCTTCCATCAAATTCAATCTTATGTTCAAAAGACTCCTACTCCTCACCCTATCAATTATTACGTCCGCCAGCTTTGCTCAAAGTGACCTTGACGAAAAACTAGGAAATCACAGATTTAGATTTATTGGTCCAGAAGGCAACAGAACCATAGCTGTTACCGGTGTACCTGGCGACCCTATGATCAATTATATTGGCGCAGCCTCTGGTGGACTATGGAAAACTACAGATGGTGGAATCAATTGGAGCCCCATCTTCGATGATCAAGATATTTCATCTATTGGCTCAGTAGCCCTTGCTCCATCTGACCCTGATCAGGTTTGGGTAGGAACAGGCGAGACATTTGTTATCAGACCAGCGCATGCCATGGGTAATGGCATCTACTTTTCGCCCGATGGTGGACAAAACTGGGAACATAAAGGATTAGAAAAGACTGGAAGGATCGGTCGTGTGATCGTTCACCCTACGGATCCAAATACCATTTATGCAGCTTCTTTAGGTCATACTTACGGACCTCAGCAAGAACGTGGCATCTACAGAACCAAAGATGGTGGCGATAGCTGGGAACAAGTCCTTTTTATTGATGAAGGCACAGGCGCTTCCGATCTAGCTATCGATCCTCAAGACCCAAATATCCTTTATGCAGCCATGTGGTCTATTCACATTAATACTTGGGGATTGAACAGTGGTGGCGATGGAAGCGGCATTTATAAATCTACCGATGGAGGTGATACTTGGGAACCACTGAGTAAATACGGACTTCCCTTCGGACCAGAGCGTAATGTGGGTAAAACCTCAGTTGATGTTTCTTACAGTGACCCCAATATTGTCTATGCCCTATTTGAAGCTGAAAGCCCTGAGGTTTGGCGTTCAGAAGACAAAGGCATGAGCTGGACGCTGATGAGTCGAGACCATAATTGGAATGAAAGAGCTCCTTATTACACTCGATTGAGAGTTAATACAGGCGACCCGGATGAGATCTATTCCATGACAGTTCGATTTACCCATTCTTTGGATGGTGGAAAAACAAGAAACCGTAGACCTCCAAGAGGTGGTGGTGATAATCACGATATCTGGATAGATCCAATGAATCCTGACCGATACCTCGTTGCCCATGACGGTGGCGTTAGCATGACACTTAACCACGGTGAGTCCTTCAGAAGAATAGTACTACCAATCGCACAGATGTATCATGTGGCTGTTGACGATCAGATTCCTTACAACGTATTCGGAAACAGACAAGATGGCTATTCATATATGGGACCTAGTAACTCATTACAAGGTTATATTCCACTAGGTCTCTGGAAAGGTGTTGGAGGATGCGAGAGTGGTTTTGCACAACCAGATCCGAATGACAACAACATCATTTGGTCGGGCTGCTACGATGGTGGTTTAGAAAGACATGACCTAAGAACAGGTCATTCCAGAGAAGTTCGTGTTTGGCCAGAAGCGGGTTATGGCTGGGCTCCAGCTGATATGAAATATCGCTGGCATTGGAATTTTCCTTTAAGCTTCTCTCCTCATACAAAAGGCAGAGTCTATGTAGGAAGCCAGGTTGTACATCAGTCAGACGATGGCGGTCAAAGCTGGCAAGTCATTTCACCAGATCTTACCTTGAATCTAAAATCGCATCAGCAAAGTTCAGGTGGCGTGGCTATCGACAACCTAATGACTTTCGATGGTGCTACGCTTTTTGCCATTGAAGAATCTCCTTTACAAAAAGACTTGATCTGGGTAGGAAGTAATGACGGACAAGTTCAGGTCACCAAAGATGGTGGCGCCAACTGGACCAATGTAACGGCTAATATTCCTGATCTACCGAAATGGGGGACTGTAGCTAATATTGAACCGTCTCAAAATGATGCAGGGACAGCGTTTATTTCAATCGACCTACATCAAATGGGCGATTTCGATCCTTATATCTACAAGACCACAGATTATGGTCAAAGCTGGAAGAAGATCTCTGAGGGTATCCCGAGTTCTGAATCGAGTTTCGTTCACGTGATCCAAGAAGATCCTAAGCGGGAAGGAATGCTCTATGCAGGTATCGACAAAGGAATTTATATCAGCTATGACGATGGAGAAAATTGGGACAGATTGAGATTGAACCTACCTCCTGCCCCTGTTTACTGGATAGAGATCCAAGAAAGATTTGATGACATGGTTGTGGGCACTTATGGAAGAGGTTACTACATCATGGATGATCTCGAAGCACTAAGAAATGCAGATCAACTGAATAAAGAAGCTGCTTTACTGGATGTCAGAGATACTTACAGATTCAACTCTAGAGAAAGCATAAAGACAGATGGCCAGAGTTACAATTCAGGGCAAAACCCACCTAATGGGGCTATCATTAACTATTACCTTCCAGAGAACACGGAGGTCAATGTAAAACTGGAAGTAGTAGACAAATCTGGCGAATTGATCAGAACCTTAAATCCAAGGAGCCGATCGGGTGTCAATAGAACCACATGGGACTTAAGATACGAACCAGTTTATCAACCTAAATTGAGGGTTCAACCTCCTGGTAGACCTTGGGTACAATTGAATGGTGAAGGCTGGAGGCCTCTTGTCCAATGGGACCTTGATCTGATGGCAGGCCAATTCGGTCCGCGTGTAGCTCCAGGTGAATATGATGTTCATTTGGTTCTAGAGAACGAAGCTGGTGATGAACTGGAACGAATGACCAAGACGGTAACAGTACTTCAAGATCCTTTCTCCGAAGGAACTCAAGAAGACATTGAAGCGCAAGTATACTTCGCCTTGCAGTTGAGAGATGCCATGAACGTAGCAGTAAGTAATATCAATGCGGTTGAGGTTCTGAGAAAGGAATTGGAAGAAATCATTGCTGAAGAAGATGATCGCAGAACGCAAAGAGAAGCCCTTAGACTGAAAGGTATTGCTGAAGATATTGCCAGCAAGCTCTATGACATTCAACTTACAGGAGCCCGTGAAGATGCCTTCCGCTCTCCTATCAAGTTGTATGGAAGACTGAGTGCTTTAGCCAGTGACATCAACGGCAGTGGAATTGACTTCCGACCTACTAACCAGCAGGGAGAAGTTTACGAAGTGCTCAATGAGCGTCTTCAAGAAGCTGTTGAACAATTCGACAAGATCATCAATGAGGATATCCAGAAGTTCAACAAAGCCCTAGAAAGAAAGAACAGAACCATTGAGATCGAAAAAAGTGGTGGTAAATAGTGCGTAGTGCGAAAAAACAAAAACTACATCGCTTATCGTCATTCCCGCGAAAGCGGAATCTCCTCAATTAAACCCCTAGCTATTTTATGAGATTCTCAATCAAGTTGGGAGTGACGTTCTAATAAAAGCTTGTATCTTAATAAGAACTTCAACCATTATGCGCTACTTCCTCCTAGGCCTTTGCCTACTCTTTACGTCCTTTTCATCTCTTGCTCAAGAATTTAGTACTGATTATAAAAGCATTTCCTATTCAGAATTCTTCAAAATGACTGAAGAAGAAACGGATACAGTGTTTCGACTGAAAAATACAATGTGCGAATTGATACCACACTGGCCACCAATAACTAATTACGAATTTCTGCCTACCTTATCACCAACTTAACCTTCAATTCATGAAATATCTATTCACTTTTTCAATTATTATTTTTACTTCATGCCTCATTAATGCCCAAGAAAAACTATTTCCTGTGATCAAAGGCTATGGAGCGGTAGAACCAGTAGCTTTTGAGACCATAAAGCCAGATCCAAATCAAGAATATAAGCTCATCAATGAATTATATGCTCCTCAAAGTGACAAAAAAGAACTTTACGGGCGTCTAGACTATGCTGCCAGAATTGTAAATGCACATGTGCTGCAGGGGTGCCACAAAAAAATCTAAAAATGGCTATTGTGATCTTTAGTGGTGCAACCCCAACAATTCTAAGTAATGCAGAATACAAAGAAAGATTCGGAGTAGATAATCCGAATATTGAATTACTTGACAAACTGGTTTCGGCTGGTGTTCAAGTGATCGTGTGTGGTCAATCTATGGTAAAACAGCGAATCAGTCCTGATCAAGTGCATAAAGGAATCAAACTTGCCTTCTCAAGAATTACCGCAACCAGTTCATTGATGAATCAAGGGTACACCTCTATGTTTTAGTCAACCTTATGATTTAATTCTTTCTGAAAATTCGCCAATCTATGCTCAAGCAGAATAAAGTTGCCCTGTTGCTTGGTCTATGAATTTGGAGATCTTGAAACAAGCTCAGGATGACTTTTTAATAAAAACTGAAAAACCATTTCCTGCTTAACTTTACCACAAGATTCAACGATTAAACCATACTTCGTCCTTGGTATTCTATCATTAACCCTACCTTTAACTTATGATCAGATATGCCTCCATTTTATGCATTCTCACCCTTTGTTTCAATAGCAAGTCTCAAAACATGCCACATGCATCTTGGGCCAAAGAAGGTGTCACCAAAGCTGAAGAGGTTTCCAAAATCCCTGATTTTTCAAAATTCACTGATGTAAAAAAAAAGAAGAAGACATTCTTCGATCTGATCAGGCCAATGGTCAAAGAAGAGAACCAGATCTTAAGAAATGAAAATGATAAGATCTCGGAGCTTCAGGATCGATTAGAAAATGGAGAAGAGATCAGCTTGATTGACCAGGAGTGGTTAGAGAAAATGGCCAAATATTATAGGGTCTACTCTTTCGATATAACTAAAGTCACCGATTTTGATGCTTTGCTTAAGAAAGTAGACATTATCCCTGAATCACTCTTTCTGGCTCAAGCTGCTAATGAATCAGCTTGGGGTACCAGCAGGTTTGCTAAAACTGCAAATAACCTTTTTGGCCAGTGGTGTTTTACTAAAGGTTGTGGTATTGTTCCTAGCAGAAGAAGGCCTGACGAGATTCATGAAGTACAGAAATTCGATACCATCAATGATGCAGTGAGGAGTTATATGCACCACCTCAATTCTCACCCTTTCTATGAGAAACTTAGGGATTCTAGGCTTGCCTCTAGGAAGGCTGATCAAGCTCCTTCAGGTTATGATATGGCTGTTGGTCTTGAAAAGTATTCAGCAGGTGGTCTGGAGTATGTCAAAGAGGTAAGATCTATGATTCGAACCAACAAACTTGAAATTATCAATTAGTCTTAACCTCTTTTAAAGACCAACTTATTATCTGTTGAGTCCGAAGCACTGTACAAATAATCTTCGTAGTCGAAGCCTTGCAGCCCTTGAACAGTCTCCACACGATTTTTGATAATGTATTGCGCCATTAAGCCTCTAGCCTTCTTCGCCCAAAAAGAGATGATCTTATACTGCCCATTCTTGTTATCCAAGAATTCAACATCAACCACCTTAGCTTTGAGAGCCGGTCTATCAATTGCCTTGAAGTATTCCTGAGAAGCCAAGTTGATCAAGGTTTTATCTCCTTGCTTTTTGACATCACGATTCACTTGAGCCACGATCTTATCTGCCCAGTAATTGTAAAGTGTGTTGTAATCATCGAATGCAAGTCTTGTACCCATCTCTAAACGATAAGGTTGAATTAGGTCAAGTGGCCTAAGTAAACCATACAGACCTGACAGAATTCTGAGGTGATCTTGAGCGTAAACAATATCTTCATTTGAAAGCTCTTCAGCTTCTAGCCCTTGATAAACATCGCCTTGAAAGGCATATAAGGCTTGCTTAGCTCTTTTGGTGTTCTTGCCTTTAGCGAATTTCTGATAGCGGTCCACATTGAGTTCAGCTAAGTTTTCGCTGAGGTCCATTAATTCCTGAATCTCTTCAGGTGACTTCTCTTTTAATACACCGATCAATTCTAAAGCCTCTTTCTGGAATTTAGGATAAGAAGCCTCTTTGTCACAAGTTGTTTCAAAGTCTAATGTTTTTGCAGGAGAAAGTACTAAAAGCATATCGATCTATTATTTCTGCAATAATACAAAGTGAACGGAATAATTGTTCGGTCTTTTTATTACTTGTTTCAATACTTTATTTAACCCTTATTCAGCTGATGCGCTTAGATACCGAAACCAAGAGTCTTAGCAGACCTAAAGTCATTGGCTTTGAATGTTCAGTAGTAACCAAAAAAGGCTATCCCTTCGGATAGCCTTTCATTCGTAAACGATTAGTTCTTATTTTGATGGAGGTAAGATCACTGCGTCAATAACATGAACAACACCATTCGATGCTTCAATATCTGCAGCCTCCACATTGGCTCCATTCACCTTAGCGCCACCTTGTGTAGTGATAGTGATTTCTGCACCATTAACGGTTGCGGCTTTCATCCCATCTGACAAATCAGAAGACATTACTTTTCCTGAAACAACATGGTAAGTCAATATAGCTACTAGTTGATCTTTATTCTCAGGCTTTAACAGGTCTTCTAAAGTTCCTTCTGGTAAAGCTTCAAAAGCTGCATTGGTAGGAGCAAATACAGTAAATGGACCTTCTCCTTGAAGAGTGCTTACTAAGTCACCCGCTTTTACAGCTGCTACCAAAGTAGATAATGATTCAGTTTCCATGGCTAAAGCCACAATGTCTTTAGCGGCCTCTTCAGCCATATTAGATTCTTTTTCCATCACTTCTTCTTCCATATTTGATTCTTCATTGTTAGAAGATCCATTTCCACATGACAATGCAAATACAAATAATAGAGAAAATAATAAGTAGGCTTTTTTCATAATTTCTAAGCAGTTAATTTTAATATAAAGTTACAACAGAAATAGAAAGGAAATTGTTTAGAATTACTTTGTTCGTTCCCTTATCAATGATTGATGAATTTCATAAATGATGTCTGAAGCCTTTTGATGTAAATAATTTGTCGTTTTTTGTAGTTCGAGGTGCAAAAACAAAAAGTCTAAATACTCAATACTTTCTATCAAATTCGCTGTGCTGCGACAAAAACTCTCAATACGCATTACACAATACGCTGTACTACCCTTACCTTCGCAGCAATGTTCGATCCCAAGTCCATAGATCTTCCCGTAGTAGACATCATAGATGAAGTAAATGACAAACTCAACACTCAAAACACACTGATCGTCAATGCACCTCCAGGTGCTGGAAAGTCAACACTCCTTCCTTTAGCCTTTCTCGATCTTGACTGGCTTGAGGGACAAAAGATCATCATGCTGGAGCCAAGAAGGTTAGCAGCCAGATCTATAGCAGAAAGAATGTCTTCTTTATTGGGCGAAAAAGTTGGAGAGACGATAGGCTATCGGATCCGATTTGACAGTCGGGTTTCAGAAAAAACTAAGATCGAAGTAGTTACTGAAGGTATTTTAACCCGAATGCTTCAATCAGACAATAGTCTCGAGGGAATCAAAATGGTCATCTTTGATGAATTTCATGAACGTTCGATTCATGCCGATGTAGCTCTTGCGCTTTGTAGAGAAGCTCAGCAGGTATTGAGAGAAGATCTGCGGATTTTAATTATGTCCGCCACCTTAAATATGCCTCAGTTAACAAGCCTGCTGAAATCAGAAGCCGTAGTTTCTAAAGGACGTCAATACCCTGTTGATATCAATTACGAAGGAGATATTGATGAATACGTGATGGCTGAAATGTGTGCTAAAACAATTCAAAAAGCTATCAAGTCTCACGAGGGTGATGTCTTGGCCTTTTTACCGGGTCAAGGAGAAATTCATAAAACAGCAGATTCCCTTAGAGGAAAAGTAGGTGGTGCTAGAATTCACCTACTTTACGGTGCTTTACCACAAAACAAGCAGAGAGCAGCTATATTCCCTGATAAGAATGGTCAAAGGAAAATTGTACTAGCCACCTCAATTGCTGAGACAAGTTTGACGATTGAAGGTGTTAACATCGTAGTTGATAGTGGATTTGGAAGACATTCACAGTTCGATCCGAATTCAGGTCTGTCTCGTCTTGAGACACATCGCATCTCCCGAGACTCGGCAGATCAACGAGCAGGTAGGGCGGGGAGATTAAGCCCAGGAGTTGCTTATAGACTTTGGTCTAAAGTAACTCATGGAAGGTTAACGGATCATATCATTCCTGAAATAGAGCAAGCAGATCTCGCTTCATTGGTCTTGGAAATGGCCAATTGGGGAATCAGTGACATCCAGCAAATGACTTGGCTAACCCCTCCACCTAAAGGTCATCTAATGCAGGCGAGAGATCTATTGCATCAGCTGGAAGCCCTGGAGAATGGAAAGATCACTGTTCATGGCAAGGCTATGGCACAACTCCCTTGTCATCCTAGAATCGCCCATATGCTGATCATGGCTGAAGAACAAGACCAAGTGGCTTTGGCAGCAGATATAGCAGCTTTATTGGAAGAGAGAGACCCATTAGGAAGAGAAGCTGGTTCAGACATCAATAATCGTATTGAAGCCTTAAGGACACACCGTAGAGAACAAAGAGAAGGTCGCAAGTGGGAAAGATTGGCCCGAGTGGCTGAACAGTACAGGAAGCTATTCAAAGTGCCTGAGGAAAATGATATTCACGACCCTTATGAAACAGGTGTGTTGGTCACATATGCCTATCCTGAAAGAATTGCCCATGCACGACCCGGGAATAATGCTCAATTTCAGCTTTCTAATGGGCGTATCGCAGCTATTGGCCATAGAGATGACTTGGCTGCAGAGCCATGGTTGGCGGTATGTCATGTAGATGCTAGATATGGTTTAGGGAAGATCCATATGGCTTCTCCCCTGAATCCGAGAGATTTAGCACCCTTGGTCAAGCAGAAGGAGGTGGTCGAATGGGATACGGATGATGGAGGACTCACTGCAAATCTTAATCTGTGCATTGGAAGCATTGTGTTGAAAAGCACGTCCCTGCC
>CBFIDS010000020.1:0-10253 GCA_965661435.1 Roseivirga sp. | reverse complement strand
CCAATCGTGACGGAGATCACAGGTCCTAATGCCTTTTATAAAGCTGAAGCTGACCATCAAAATTTTTACAACGAAAATCCTCAACAACCTTATTGTCAGGCGATAATAAACCCCAAATTGAATAAATTAAGAAGCTTGTTTAAAGATAAGCTCAAAGAAGATACTTAAACGAAGCGAGATATTTCTTTATTAGGGTATAGCTTAGAAAAAACGAAAGCCACTATCATCCCAATGGCGAAGGAAGGCCCTAGAACATCCAACTGAACAAAGTATTCTCCTATCCCATCCATAGGTTGGATTATGAATTTAAAGACTCCAACAGAAAGAAACCCCGCGATCATAGCTGCGATAGCACCTTTCTCAGAAAGACCTTTCCAAAAAAGCGAAAGAATGATTACTGGACAGAAGGAGGCGGCAATTCCTGACCAGCCAAATATGATCAGCCAGAAAACAGTATGATTGGGAGAGATCACCGCTATGGTCATAGCTATGGCTAGTGCTAGCAAGGCCATAACCAAAGTTACTTTTCTTGAAAGCGGACCTAGATCTTCATCAAGTGTATCTGGTCTAAAGATCTTCTGATAGAAGTCTCTTACAATAGCGCTAGAAGCGATTACTAACAAAGAATCTATGGTTGACATAATAGCTGACAGCACTATGGCTACATAAATAGCCGCCACAATATAAGGCAAAAAGTTATCTGTTAGCATGCTGAGCACGCCTTCCGCTCCTGGTCCTAAAATGGCCTCAGGATCTTGGCCTTGTTCTGTAAAAATGATCCTCCCCAAGATTCCGATGGTTACAGCTGCGGCATCTGTTAAAAGTGTAAATACCACTGCTACCCACTTACCCTTATCTATCTGAGCTTCATTTTTGATAGACATGAATCTTACATAGACTTGTGGCGACCCCAAAAATCCTAGACCTATAAAAGCAAAGCCTAACATTGTAGCCAAGTTGAACCAAGGATCATCGCTTGTTCCGAACCAATTGGTCAATGCCGGATCAATATTATTCAGGCTCTCTGCTATTCCGGTGGATCCGTCCATAGAGAAAAACACAACTATGGGCAATAGGACAAGCCCTAAGAACATCAGAACACCTTGAAATAGATCTGACCAAACTGCAGCCACAAATCCACCAATAAAGATATATGAGAGTACAATGAGGAAACCAATAATTGCTCCCCAATAGTAATCTATACCCATCATAGATTCGAAAGCCTTACCGGTTACATCTATCTGAGAACTGACATAAATGATAACAAAAACGGAAAGAATAATAGAGGCAACGACACGGATCGTATGTTTAGTTGATTTAAAGTGACTTTCGAGATAGTCTGGAACAGTGATAGCGCCATACTCATCTGTTTTTCTTTTGAATTTCTTGGCCATGAACCACCAAGAAATGGCCACACCTAAAACTTCACCAACCACAACCCAGTAGGCAGACAAGCCAGAAAGAGCTCCCATTCCAGTAAGCCCTATTAAGATCCAACCAGACTCTCCAGTAGCGCGCGCAGAGAACGCAACAGCTAGGAATCCTAGCTTTTTACCTCCAACATAGAAATCACTCATGCTTTTCACCCTTCTCGAGGCAACTATTCCTATGAGAAATAAAACAGCGACATAAAGACCTAAAACAACCAGTTTGGGGATTTCCATAATTAGAATCTAATTCATTTGAGCAGCAAAGATCTCTTCATGTTCCTCTACAAACTGTTCAAGCGTTTTGAAGAAATTAAGAATATCTTCTTTCTCGTTTTGTGCATTAATGGTTACTAATCTAATGAATGTGTCTTCTCTAAAGGTACCATATCCAACCATCAATTCAGAATGCTCATATAGGGCGGTGCAAATATCTTCCGCACCTATACCCTTATAATTGAAGCAGATGGATACGCTTTCATCATATGAATAGAGCAAGTAATCGGAATTCGATTTGATGTAATCTCTGGCTACATCAGCTAGAATAAATTGTTGATCAACAATTTTCTCTAATCCATCAGTACCTACGCTTTTCCAAAGTGTCCAGAACTTCAAAGCATCATTTCTTCTTCCACATTGCAACGACATCTTGCCCAGGTTGAATTCATCATGATCAGTTTGATACAGATAACTAGCATCATTAGAGAAAGAGTCATGTAAGAATTTTTTATCCTTTGTCATTATCAAAGAACATGAAAGGGGCGTGCCTAACATTTTATGAGCATTAAAGCTAAAAGAGTCAACCTCCTCAATCCCATCAATCAAATGCTTATACTTTTTGCTGAAGAGAACAGCACCACAATAAGCCCCGTCTACATGTAACCAAATATTATGCTCATCACAGATAGTTTTTGCAGACCTGATATCATCAAAAGCTCCTAACACAGTGGTTCCTGCCGTACAATTCACCATGATAGGTAGAAATCCATCAGCAAGGTCTTTTTCGATTTGAGATCTCAAATCATCCATATTCATCCTTCCATCATCATAAGTAGCTATCTTCCTTACCTGATCTCTACCTATTCCCATAAAGGAGGCATTCTTTGGAATACTATAGTGTGACTCTCTCGAAGTGTAGACTGTCATTTTTTGACTAACCCCTTCATGTCTGACCTTTTCATTGGCAGCATCTCTCGCCATTACCATAGCCATATAGTTGGTCATTGAACCACCTGGTGCAAGAGTACCATCAGATTTATCATCCCAACCTATGATATCGCAGACCTTCCTTAGAATTGCTTTTTCTACCCCAATTTGAGGACCCGCTGCCTTATAGGTATACATGCTGTTATTCAACATCACAGCCAATAACTCTCCAAGAATGGCTTTCTCATTTCTTCCTCCGAAAAGTTGATTAAAAAATGCATTTGTCCCAGTCCTTGGAGTCTTCATTACCAGATTCCTTAGGGCCTCTTCAAATTCTGTTTCTGGAGTTCCTTCTTTGGTGAGTTGAAGATCTAAAGTCTCGTAGAGCTCATCCGTAGGGACAAAGTCCGCCACAGGCTTATCTTTTTCATCATTTAGTAGATCTTGAGTTATTTTAGCGAACTTCTCTAATATCTTCTGCATGTATCAGGGGTATTTTACAATAAGTGTTTCGTTTTGTACCTTTATGGCACTACGCATTTAACAATTCTAATTGCAAACCGTTTCTTTTTCAAGTCATTTTTATGACTGGTTTAAATTAGAAATTAAGATTTTATCTATGGAACCCATCTCTTCTGTACAAGAACTAATAGAATGTTTTGACGATGCTGACCCCTTAGAACAGGCCAAAATTATCAAAAATATCGACATCCCTTTAGAAGAATACGAAGAATACGCCTCATGGAGGTCCGATTGCTACACTAGAAATTGCTTAGCCAGAACAGAAGATTACGAATTCATTCTTTTATGCTGGGACGATAATTGTGACACCCCTATTCATGATCATGCCGGACAGAATTGTTGGGTTAGACAAGTTGATGGTGTTCTTCAAGAAACGAGGTATTCAGGAAATGCTGAAGACTTAAATATTGAAAGTGTTGGCGACCTCAATCCAGGTCAGATCAGTTATATGAATGATGAATTGGGTTATCATAAAATTGCAAATGTCTCTGGAGACAAGGCCATGACGCTTCATGTCTATGTGAAACCTATTGAAGAATGTATGGTTTGGAATGATGAAAAAGAAGATTTCGAGATGAAGCAGATGGAATACGATAATATACATCAGATCGAAGCATAGCTTCGTTTCACAGTTTAATCCCTAGATTTATTTCTTGTTGTTAAAAGCCTTAAAAAGCCACTTATCAATACCCATCACCTCTTGCAGTTTGTATTTTTTAGATAGTCTTACTTGCTTTGACTACTGCAAGGAAATGGGAGACAGAAGAATATGACAAAAACTACGACAATCTTATCTACATTATTTCTAAGCCTGACGCTAATCATCACATCATGTGGGCTCAATGGTAACTCTAAAGAATCAGAAGATCAGCCATCTGGAATTAATAATATGGCTTATAAATGGAGCGAAATTGCCATTGAAGCCACAGCTTATGATACGGAAAGGTTCAATCCTAGACCAACGATCACTTCCCGTTACCTAGGCCTCATCTTTACCTCTATGTTCGATGCTTGGTCCAGATACGATGATCAAGCCATTCCGGTTTACCTTGAATCAGAAAGACGCCCTGAGGATGAAAGGACGCTTTCTAATAAAGAAATAGCAATCAGCTATGCAGCTTTTCGAACCTTAAATGAATACTACTTCACAGATAGGGAGATCTGGGCAGAGCGCATGATAGAATTCGGCATGGACCCTTCTAATGAATCGCTGGACCCTTCTACTCCCGAAGGTATCGGTAATCTAGCTGCTAAAACGATTATTGAGGCTCGAAAAGGAGATGGCTCCAATCATTATGGTGAAGAGGCTGGCTCCAATGGTGAGCCTTATTATGATTACGTCAATTATGAACCTGTAAATCCAGTTGACGCAAATAATGATCCCAATAGATGGCAACCTAAATACTTTGCCGATGGTTATGGTGGCCAGTTTGCTCCTGAATGTTTAACTCCTTATTGGGATAAGGTTGAGCCAATTTCCCTGAAGTCTGCCGATCAATTCAGACCTGGGCCTCCTCCTATGATTGGTTCTAAACAGCTCCAAGAAGAGGTTAAAGAAGTAATTGAAGTGCAAGCCAATCTAACAGACGAACAAAAAGCACTTGTCGAATTCATGAGAGATGGTCCTCAATCTGTACAACAAGCTGGGCACTGGTTGTTATTTGCACAAGACGTATCTATCAGAGATGGCCATACCCTTGATGAAGACGTTAAAATGTTCTTTTATAATCAGGTGGTAGCCATGGATGCCTTCATTGCCTCTTGGGATGCTAAAATGTTCTACGATTTTGCAAGACCTTATGCTCTAGTTCATGAGTATTATCAAGATCAAGTGATCAAAGCTTGGGGTGGAGAAGGTAAAGGATTCATGGAAATCAAGGGTCAGCAATGGAGACCATATTCGCCTGCAACCTTTTTATGTCCTCCTTTCCCGAGCTATGTTTCCGGACACAGCACGATTAGCGGTGGATGTGCTGAAGCGCTTAAGCTTTGGACTGGAAGCGATGAGTTCGGAAGCGAGGTAACTATGGTTGCCGGAGCCATGACAGAACCAGAAAACTTAGGAGACACTGTAGTCCTTAAATTCCCAACCTTTACCGAGGCTGCTGAAATGGCCGGCATGTCACGCGTCTATGGTGGCTACCATATCCAAGCGGACAATATTGAAGGTTTAAAGCTCGGAAGAGCTGTTGCCCACGAAGCATGGAAATTTTATAAGAAACATGTAGGTAAGGAATAATTAGAAAAGTAGTTTGAAACTACTTTTCTAATTATTCCAATTCAATGACTAGATCATCTTGCTGAACCATATCTCCGGAACCAAGTATAATGGCTTTCACTTTCCCTGCCTTTGGTGCGGACACAGTAGTTTCCATTTTCATTGCTTCAATCAGAAATAGTGCCTGATTTTCTTTCACATCATCTCCCACCTTTACTTTTACCTCTGCAATTCTTCCTTGCAAAGGAGCACCCACTTGACCTTCGCCATCTACTTTTCGATTGACTGGCTTAGTGGCCTTTAGGTTCTGGTCTCTAACGTCAATGACACGAGTCTGTCCATTCAATTCAAAGTAGACTTTCCTCACACCATTTTCATCAGCATCTGCTATATACAGCATCTTAATGATGATATGCTTCCCTTTTCCGATCTCAACAAACACTTCTTCATTTTGCTTTAAGGCGAAAAAGAACGCCTTGGTTGGCAGGTCCCAAACAGCTCCAAACTTCTTCCAATGATTGTGGAAATCCTTAAAAACTTTAGGGTAGAGCTTATAAGAAAGAAAGTCTAATTCATTGCAATATTCATCGAACTCAGCTTGAAACTCTGTGAACTCTTTGTCGAAATCAACCGGTTCTAAATGAGCATTTGGCTGGCTGTATGGGCAGAAAATAAAAAAGCCATACATTTCTATAGAAAGCATGGCTTTGAAGTCACCCAAAATAAACCTTTCAAACTGGGTAATGATGTACAATGTGACTTTATAATGACCAGGTTAGTTTACTGACTCGAACTCTAATAATTTCTCTCTCATTTTTAAAAGACCATTTTTTTGAGAAATATAAAAGGTCTTATGCTCCCAACGTGCTCCAAAATAACCAACTATAAAGAAGGCTAGAAGAAATGCACCCTTATACCATTCATCAGCGGTGTCAACAACAGAAGCAACACTCAGGATTGCTACTAAGAAATATAACCATCTACTCATATATGAAAGCTTGAGTTGATAATTAGCATTTTCTAAAGCCTGATCAATATTCCCTATCAAACTGTTCTCAAAACGATTTTGAATACTTAGTCTTTTCCTTCTGCGAAGCATAATAAAAATTGCAACTAACAACATGACGCCTGCCAAGCTTAAAGGCACCCAATCATATTCTGATTTATAAATGCTGGCTCCGGTAATGATTGTAAAGGCAAATAATAGAGCTCCAATCATCACCCGTTCACCTCGGCTAGCTATTTGAGCAGCTTTGTGCTGCTTTGCCAATACTTTTTTCTTTAAAGCAGATTCATCAATTGCATACAAAGCCTGATTACTCTGCGAATCCCATATTTTTTTCATCTCTTCGAATTCCATTGTACTACATTATTTTAACTTGTCTGTGAGATACTTTTTCACTCTATTGATCTTTACTCCCACATAACTTTCAGAAATACCCAGTATTGATGCCATCTCTTTATAGCTGAACCCATCTAACAAAAGTAAACACAGCGATTTGTCAACCTGATCGAGTTTCTGAATCTGCTCATAGAGCCAGATCAATCTTTCATCAGGCTGCTCTTCCATAGGTTGAAGCACATGAATCGTTTCTTCATCTTCTTCATTGGCCTTTTGTTTCTTGGATTTAAAGCTCCATTTGATAGCCTGATTTAGGGCAATTCTATATATCCAGGTAGAAACTGCGCAGTCATTCCTGAAATTTGGAACAGATCTCCAGACGTTCACAGCAATCTCTTGAAAGAGGTCTTCTTGGTCTTCTTGAATAGAACTGTAGGAGCGGATCACTTTAAAAAGTATCCCTTTATGCTTCTCTAGCCATTCACTAAAAACTTTTTGCTGCTGTGATTCAGTCATAGTTAACCTGTCACTCCATTAGTACCGGAAGTGAATAGATTTCTTACAAACCTGTCATTTTTTTTCAATATTAACTTTGACAGACATAAAATCACTGGCTAATTCTTTAATAAGCTTTAACTTAAGATTTATAAAAAAGTGCCGAAATGAGTGATAAACTGATTTTTTCAGAGAAAGACTTTCAAGAATTATTTACAGACCTACATGCCTCTGGTCATTGGTCAGATGGTAAAGCCATATCTGATGCATTAGCTATTGATTCACCTGAAGAAATACTCAAGGCTTATAGATCGCTGAAATCTAACGGTAAAGTTAACCTTAAGGAATTCTTCGAAAAGTACTTCTACGAATCGAAGTCTGAAGAAACCAATTATCAAAGTGATACCTCAAAGCCAGTGGAGGAACATATTGAAAAGCTTTGGGAGGTACTTACAAGAGAAGCAGACGAAAATGAATTGTATTCTACATTAATCCCTCTCCCATTTCCTTACATCGTTCCCGGAGGAAGATTCAATGAGATCTATTATTGGGATAGTTATTTCACTATGCTAGGATTAGTAGAAAGCAATAGAATAGATCTAATGGAAAGCATGGTGAAAAACTTTGCATATATGATCAATAATTTTGGATTTATCCCCAATGGCAACCGTACTTATTATTTAGGCAGATCTCAGCCTCCTTTCTTTTCATTGATGGTGCAATTACTTGCTGATCAAAAAGGTGAGAGTATTTTATCTGAATATTTAGAGGCCCTATTGAAGGAATATGAATTCTGGATGGAAGGAGAGAATAATTTAGACTCATCAAGCAATGCCCATAGAAGAGTTGTGAAATTACCTAATGGGTCAAAACTCAACAGACATTTTGATAATATAGTAAGCCCAAGGGAAGAAATGTATCAAGACGATGTTGAGCTCATCAAGGAAAAAGGTGATAGAGGAAAAGAAACTCTTTTAAATATCCGAGCCGCTTGCGAATCGGGGTGGGATTTTAGTTCCAGATGGTGTGAAGTTCCAGATGATTTGACTACCATTCGAACTACTCAACTCATTCCCGTTGACCTTAACTGCCTTTTATATCACCTCGAGTTAACAATATCGCGATCTTATGAGGTCAATAATGACAAAGAATTGAGTTCAATTTTTAGATCAAAAGCGGAAGCTAGAAAAGATGCCCTATTAGAATATTGCTGGAACCTCGAAACTAGAACCTTTCACGATTATAACTTCATCAATGAAAGTCAGACCGCTTCAATTCATGCGGCTGCCGCATTTCCATTGTATTTCAAACTAGCAGATGAAGATCAGGCCAAAGGGGTTTCGGACACAATAGAAAAAGAGCTGCTAAGAGACGGAGGCATTCTAACCACCAATTTTGAATCTGGCCAGCAATGGGACGCTCCAAACGGTTGGGCTCCATTACAATGGATGGCCATTCAAGGCTTAAGAAACTATGGCTTAAATCATTTGGCCAACCAAATTAAAAGTAACTGGACCAAGCTAAACATTAATGTTTTTAAGAATACCGGAAAATTAATGGAAAAATATAATGTCGAGGATCTGAGTCTTTTAAGTGGTGGTGGTGAATACCCTGTTCAAGATGGATTTGGGTGGACCAACGGTGTACTGTTGAGACTATTGAATGAATAAGGTAGTTTTATAACAATACATTAGAAATTTAACCATAGTTTTTCCAGACATCAGTCACTTTTTATAGTTTTGCGCGTTGAGTAGATTGATATGAAGAAGTTATTAGCATTAGCCATTATCTCGTTTTTAACCTTAGGATGCTTCCCAGAGTCTGAAGGACCAGACCTCGATACTGTATTTGGAGAAGTCAGGCAAGAATTAGAGCTCGATTGGAGCAATCTCCCTGCCGGAGAAAATGTAGCCAGTACAGGAGTTCTTACTTTTTCAGAATTGATTGAAATCTCTACAGATGATTTTGATTCACCTGAAGGAGCTGCCGTCATAGCACCTCAATTGATTGGGATGTCTTACGATATTAGAAGTATTGAAACTGGTAACACCATTGGTTTAATAGAACTGAACATCGTTGCAAGAGCTGCAGGCGGTTTCTCTCAGAGATTGTTAGATCATAACATTGTTACACCTGAGAATACTGTCACATTAGATAGTGATGGCAACGAAGTGTTTGAAGAGATTACAATCTTTGACCTAGAAAACCCTGGAAACACAGATCAAAATGGCTTAACACTACTTACGCAAACCATGGCAAGAGGATATATGTCTATAGATTTCAATCTTATAGGCAAGAATATCGACTTAATCACCAGTGGAGAGCGATTCGAGATGATATTAAAACTAGAATTAGCCGGAAATATTGAGGCTCAGTAATTAGAATCCTAACTTAAATATTTTGAAGCTCATCAGTAGATGAGCTTTTTTGTGAAGTAGTCCGTAGGGGAATCGAACGATTCAAAGTGACCTTAAATCAGGTTTCAACTTTAGAAGCTAAATATACTGTATATCAGTACAATAACTCGTATGAATGGGTAAAGCAAGACCTACCGTATAACTAGACTTTCAAACTAAATTCAAAAATAGGCACACTTTTCACACTATTATCGAAATTAGTAGTGTGAATTTTCAGTATTTCATAAGACCAAGCAAGAAGGCATTAAGACCGGTAACAATAGTAGCTTACAGCAAGCACTTCAAGAATAGGCGCCTTCAAATGTTCACAGGAATAACGGTAAGTCCAAAGGACTGGAAGCCAGACCCTGATCCTGTAAAGGCTACCAAGGGATATGGTAAGTAAGAGGTGCCATACCACTTATTGAAGCACAAAAGTCTTTAGAATAGCTAGAAAGAGCGATCATAGAGACCCTAAAGGACTTTAACCGATCAGGTGGAGTAACAGACAATAAGGCCTTCATTAAGCGAATAAGAGGCTCTTTGGGTAAGGAAAGAACGACCAGTAGAGATAAGAGTGTAACTGTACTGGGCTTTATGAAGCAACGCTATCAAGCCAAGAAAGCCTCAAGCTCTTTAGCAAAGACCACCTTGAGCAATCATAATCAAGCGATCAGTCATTTAGAAGCTTATGAAGTACAAAGAGG
>CBFIDS010000019.1:0-3333 GCA_965661435.1 Roseivirga sp. | reverse complement strand
TCATGTCCAAGGAGATCTGTTTTCAAACGAAGCGCTTGAAGAAGGAATGGAAGGTTGCGATGAAGTTTATCACCTAGCAGCTTTTGCTAGTGTATGGGCTAAAGACAACACCTTCGAACGGATCAATATTGATGGCACTTTGAATATTTTGAATATCGCCAAAAAGCAAGGCGTTAAAAAGACATTGGTTACCTCCACGGCTGGCGTGATTGGACCTGCTATAGATGGGCCTGTTCATGAGAATACCCCAAGAAAAGTAGACTTCTTTACACCTTACGAGAGCTCGAAATATGAATCAGAATTAAAGATTCAAGAGCATGTAAAAAATGGCCAACATGTAGTGATCGTAAATCCTACACGAGTATTTGGGCCTGGGCCCCTTAATGTGAGCAACTCTGTTACAAAGTTGATCAAGCAGTACATTGATGGAAAATGGAAGTTCATTCCAGGAGATGGAATGAGCACCGGAAATTACGTTTATGTAGACGATGTGATCAAAGGTCACAAACTGGCCATGGAACATGGTAAAGCTGGAGAAAGATATCTTTTAGGGGGAGAAGACGCAACCTATCATGAGCTATTCGATACAATTGCAGAAATCGGTGGACAGAAATATAAGCTCTACAAAATACCGTTGAATTTGCTTTTGACTTTCGGAAAGCTTCAACTTTTTATGGCAGAGAGTTTTGGAAGACAACCGATGATCACCCCAGGTTGGGTGCGTAAGTACTTGTACGAATGGAGAGTCTCTAGTGAAAAAGCTAAGAATGACTTAGGCTATCAGGTGACGCCATTAAAGGAAGGTATTCAAGAAACCGTAAATTGGCTTAGAAATGAGTAGCCTCATATACACTTTAGTAACAGGAGCCAGTAATGGTATTGGTAAAGCATTTGCAGAAGATTGCGCTTCGAGAGGTCACCACGTGCTCTTGGCGGCCTTACCAGAACCTAAATTAGAGGAGGTTGCTAATGAACTGAAGAGCAGGTATCCACAACAGTCATTTCATTACCTAGGAATAGACCTGATGAAGATGGATTCTGCCCAAGAGATTTTGGCGTGGTGCAATCAAAATGAATTTCAGGTAGACATATTGATCAACAACGCTGGCTTAGGTAATTCAGGACCTTTCACCAGTTTACCTACAGAATTCTATCAAGGCCAAATGCAACTCAATATGTTGTCTTTGGTATCGTTGACCCACTTATTTCTACCCATGCTGATGGCCAAACCAAAGGCGTACATACTCAACGTATCTAGTATGGCTGGATTCTTTGATGTGCCCTATAAAGGTATTTATTCAGCGAGTAAAAAGTTCGTGCTTTCATTTTCAAGGTCCTTGAATAAAGAATTAGAGTCATCTTCAGTGAGTATATCTGTCCTTTGTCCTGGTGGCGTACTTACCAATGAAGATGTAAAATTAAGAACCCAACAATTAGGCTTAGTAGCTCGGAAAGCCGCGCTCCAGCCTGAAAAAGTCGCAAAGCATACGATAGATAAGATGCTAGCTGGAAAAGAGATCATCATTCCTGGCACTCTTCCTAAGATCATTAAATTATTCAGTAGTATACTTCCTTATTCGGTACGCGTTAATATGATGGCTAATCAGTTCATTAAAAACACCAAATAAAAAAAGCCAATACTTTTCAGCATCGGCTTTTTTCAAATTTTTAAGGTCTTATTCCGTCTCTGTGACTTCTTCCCCTTTGTAAATGATCACGCCAGTGGCTTCAAATGCTAATTCTTCTTTAGGATCAGTGATCGCTAAGATCTCTTCTTCAGACTTTCCTGCATCTGCAGCATAATGCTTCTGCGTTTCAACATCGGTCACGGTTTTTGTCACTACACCTTCGATCAAAGCCACATTTCCTTCCATGCCTTCTTTAGGAACAAAGAATCCATAGTCTTTAAAGGTAACTCTCATTTCCTGACCATCAGGCAAAACAAGATTCATCCAACAGCCTTTCATCGCACAGGTTGCAGTGATCTCACCTTTCACCTTTACATTGATAGAATCTGTTTGATTCAATTGAGCCATCATATCATTAACACTGATAGCACCTACTTCAGAAATTTCGGCACCGTAGGTACCTACCATTTCTTTATTTTCTTCTGCTTGCTCTTGACAAGACCATACGAAAACGGAAATGATTGCTAGAAAAAATAATTTCTTCATCGTTTTAATTTTTTACAAAGGTAACAAGCATTGGACTCATGCCCAATACTATTTATTGTCTTTCAGCTGAATAATAGTTGCTCTCAAATAATCCAAAGCTGCTTCAGGTGAACTGATCTGCTGCCCTTGGCTTAACATATCTCCTTCTCCTCTCATTAACCATTCGGCAGAGATCTTTTTATGCTCTAACTCAAGCTTTAATAATTTCTCCAGAACCGCTCCACTGGGATAACTCATCCGTCCTTTAGGATTTACAATATTAAATATCACCGATGTACTAACATCTATTCTTTTGGCAAAAGCACTCTCAGACTCTCCAAGAGCATTAATGATCTCTCTTATTCTTGTATTGATCGACATCGTTCACAAATTAATAGTATTCTTTTTAAAGTCTCGCACGGATATTGAGCAACAAACAAGCTCAAAGCCAATACGTTTATTATTTTTGCAGGCGTTTAGATATATGTGGCGAAAAGGTCAGACCGTATTCATTAGTTCATTTCTTTTAACGATCTCAGTGTTCAATCTGGAGATTCCTAAAAGGGCTTTTCGCCTGTATGAGAGAGGCGACATTGAAAAGACTGTCGAAACATTAGATAAATCCCTGGAAAAAGACTCACTAAACCCTGCCGCATACTACCTGTATTCAATTCTACACACTGATACGGCTTTTCAAGCTTATGATGTTGATAAAGCTTATGCCTTCATTCTAAAAGCGATAGACCAATATTACACTGTCAGCGACCCAAAAGACCTTGAGGATCTTGCTGAATTCCAAGTAGATTCGGTTCATTTAGAACAACACAAAGACCTGATCGACAGCCTCAAATATCAATTAATTGAGCAAGTTCATGCAATAGAGACTTACGAAGCATTCATTGCCAATCATAATGATGCTCTTCAAATTCCAAGAGCGATTGAGAACATCCATGAGATCGCTTTTCAGAATGCTCAAGATATCAATCAATGGAAATCTTATAAAGAGTTCATCGATACTTATCCTGAAGCTCGGGATTATAACGAAGCCGATTCACTATATAAGTTGTTGATCTACCAAGAAAGAACTGCAGATGGCAGACTAAATTCTTACAAAGACTTTCTAGAAGAATTTCCTTCTACACCCTACCGAGACCAGATCGTTCCTGAAATATTCAAGATC
>CBFIDS010000018.1:0-50233 GCA_965661435.1 Roseivirga sp. | reverse complement strand
TGTAGACTATTTTGTAAAACCCCTCGAAATAGAAATTCTTCACCAATAGCAGGGGCTGCAGCAATTACAACAAAGCCAATCAGAAATTCACCAAAGTTGTTAAATGTAGTGAACTGTTCAGTAGCCTCAGCTAGCTGCTCTTCCATATTACGGGCCCACTCTTCAAACCCTGAAAGAAACTCTGGGAAAGTAATGGCTTCATTCCATTCAATGAACCATGAGTTAACGAACATGAAACAGAATGTGCCTAAAACAACTAGGCCACCGGATACAGCATCAGTCTTCCCTTCTTGATTTAAAACACTCAACTTCTTTTTCGCCAATACCCTCATATAAAGCCATGGGGTAATTAGAGTAAATACAATAGTATACAAGAGTTGCGAGACCAGAGCTGCACTTAAGCTCAAATAATCATACATGGAGTTGGGGTCAGTTTGCAGTTCAGTAAGACTGGCTCCATTTATAATGGCCATTAATAAAGCCACAATTCCTGCAAAAAACTGGCCGATAAAGAAACCTGCAATTAGGAATCCAAATACGATTAGGAAGCTGGGAAAATTATCTCTTCCACCTGTTAAGTCTATTCCCTTGTCAATTCTCGTCATAATGGCGTAAATTTACGTGAAAATTTGAATAGCAATTGGTACGGATAGGAAACGTTGAAGTTGGGGAATTTCCATTGTTGCTTGCACCGATGGAAGATGTGAGTGATCCTCCATTCAGAGCGGTGTGCAAAGAAAACGGTGCAGACCTCATGTATACAGAGTTCATCTCATCTGAAGGCTTGATCAGAAATGCTGAGAAAAGTGTTCAAAAGCTAGATATATATGAATATGAAAGGCCTATAGGTATTCAGATCTTTGGAGATAAGATCGAATCTATGCGTCAAGCGGCTGCCATTGCAGAAGCTGCTCAGCCGGAGATCGTAGATATCAACTATGGATGCCCTGTTAAGAAGGTAGCATGTAAAGGAGCTGGAGCAGGAATTCTTTTGGATATCCCCAAAATGCAAAAGATGACGGAAGAGATTGTCAAGCAAGTAGATCTCCCAGTTACTGTGAAAACGCGTTTGGGTTGGGATGACAGTACCATCAAGATCGTGGAAGTAGCTAAAAGATTACAAGATGTAGGGATCAAAGCCTTAACGATTCACGGTCGTACCAGAAAGCAGATGTATAAAGGCGAAGCGGATTGGACGAAGATCGCAGAAGTTAAGAATCATCCTGATATACGTATCCCTATTTTTGGTAATGGAGACATTGATTCTCCACAAAAGGCTCTAGAGTATCGCGAAAAGTACGAGGTAGATGGGATCATGATTGGTAGAGCGAGCATAGGCTATCCTTGGATCTTTAATGAGATCAAACATTTCATGAAAACCGGAGAGATCTTAGACCCGCCAAGTATGGATGTGCGAGTCGCCACAGCCAAAAAACATTTGGAGTTCTCCCTCGAGTGGAAAGGTGAAAAGCTTGGCGTTTTTGAGATGAGGAGGCATTATACCAACTATTTCAGAGGCATACCGAATTTCAAACCCTATAGAACTAGGTTAGTTGAGACAGATGAACCTGCAATCTTATTCGATATTTTAGATGAAGCAGGAGCTCTTTTTCAGGATGCTTATTCAATGGTTTAAAATACTTTCTTAAGACTATTTATTTATTCTACATTTGGGCTTCTTTTTGAAGCATGAAGAATACTAACGCTATAGCCTGGTGTATTTTAGTAATACTAGCACTCGTTTGGGGTACTAGTTTTATCTTGATCAAAAGAGGCTTAGAAGTTTATTCTGCTGGAGAGGTTGGAGCAATAAGAATATTGGCAGCCTGTTTATTCCTTGTGCCAGTAAGTATTCCTAAAGTCAGAAAACTTTCGGCTAAAGATCTCAAATTACTTTTTCTCATAGGTTTTGTCGGGACATTTGGGCCAGCTTTCTTCTTCGCTATTGGCCAGACCAGAGTAGACAGTGGAATTACCGGTGTATTGAATGGGCTAACTCCAATCTTCACATTGATTATAGGTGCCTTGTTCTTTCAACAAAAGTTTACTCGTGGTAATTATTTAGGAATCATATTGTCCTTTATTGGAACAATTGTACTCCTAACTGCTGGTAAAGATGGATTATTAAGCGGTTTCAATCTTTATGCTCTTTTCATCATACTTGCTACTGTCTGTTATGGTACTAACCTTAATGTGATAAAAACCTATCTGGCCCATATTTCACCAGTAACGATCACAAGTGTGAGTATTTTACTTGTAGGACCCTTTGCAGGAATCTATTTAATAACTGGTACTGACTTTGCCAATACTTTAGCCACTGAACCCGGTGCGGTAAAAGCTTTGGGTTATGTTAGTTTACTAGGGGTGATGAGTACTTCACTTGCCTTGATATTATTCAATAAGTTGGTACAAATGACTACTCCGATCTTTTCGAGCACGGTTACCTATTTGATTCCAATTGTAGCACTTACTTGGGGCATTATAGATGGAGAAACCTTAACGAATGGTCAGGTCATAGGTGTTGCTGCAATCATTGTCGGAGTATTTATCAACAATCGAAGAAGGGCCAAAGCTGCTGCTCAAAAGAAGATTTAAAGACCAGTCTCCCCTGTTTGTCTAAATGGTTTTGGATCTGGTAGGCCCAGTAAGACTTTCTATATTTCATTTCATCTAATAGACCTGATGCAACTAGTGGCAAAGTTAGTTGTCTATTAAATGGTGTATCTCATTGAAATTTCATGAGTACCTATTTAAAACTCAAACCAAATAAAAGGTCATGCTCAAAAACTACTTTAAAATTGCGCTCAGGAATCTTCTGAAGCACAAAGGATTTTCATTTATCAATATTCTTGGACTATCTGTGGGGCTTACCTGCTGTCTGCTCATTGGACTCTATATCAATGAAGAAATGAGCTATGATAGGTTTCATGAAAACGCAGATGAGACTTATCGATTCACTCGTGAATTCATGAGTCAGGATGGAAGCACATCCCTTCATCTTTCAAGATTAGCGCCACCATTTGGTTATTATTTAAAGGACTTTTACGAAAGTGATATTGAGAAAATTGGTCGTTTTCTTACTACCTCTGGAACAGTAGAGTATGGAGAAAAGCTATTCAATGAAACGAATATCGGATTTGCTGATCCAGAAATTATTGATATCCTCACCTTCGAAAGTATTCAAGGAGATCTCAGAACTGCCTTGGCCAGTCCAGGCTCAATCGTAATTTCCGAAAGTGTTGCGGAAAAATACTTCGGTAATTCAGATCCCATGGGAAAGACATTAAGGATCTTCAATCAGGCCGATTTACTAGTACAAGGAGTATATAAAGATTGGCCAGATAACTCCAGCTTCGATCTAGAAATGATGGGGGACTTTTCTGTGGTAGAACAATTCTATGGAGGAAGAGACAATCTTTTACAAGCATGGGGGTCGAACAATTTCAGCACTCTTTTCACGCTAACAGAAACAGGAACAGTTGATGGTATTTTAAATCGAATGGAAGAGTTCATGAAGATCCAGTTGGGCGAGAATGCCCCAACTTGGACTCGTTTACATGTTCAAAAGCTAACTGACATACACCTTACTTCTAACCTATCTGATGAGTTAGGTCAAAACTCAGACATTACTTATGTCTATATTTTTACATCGATCGCTATTCTTATTCTATTGATTGCTTGTATCAATTATATGAATCTCGCAACAGCACGTTCGGCCAGAAGAGCCAAAGAAGTAGGAATGAGAAAGGTTTTTGGAGCAGGTAAGTCTAGTTTGGTAGGCCAGTTTTTAACTGAGTCAATCTTATTGACTTTTTTCTCAGTACTCCTATCAATTGTATTTACCTCTCTTATTCTACCATTCTTCAGAGAATTTACTGACCTCAATCTGGCATTTGATGTGCTTGAGAATATTGGGTTAATAGCCATTGTATTTTCTGGAGCTTTGATCGTAGGGATTTTAGCCGGTAGCTATCCAGCATTTTATCTATCTGCATTCAGGCCTTTAGAAGTAATGAGAGGGAGTAAGGGCTCTGCTCCTGGGAAATCAGGCTTGCTTAGAAAGATATTGGTCGTTGCTCAGTTCTCTATTTCTGTAGTGCTGATCATTTCCACAGTAGTGGTCTTCCAGCAATTGAACTATATGCAAAACAAAGACCTCGGTTATACCACAGATCAGATGATGGTTCTCAATATGAGCAATGAGATCGGAGCTAATTATGAGACTTTTAAAAATGAAGTTTTAAATATTTCAGGAGTGAAATCATTAGGAGGATCAAGTAGAGTGCCTTCAGGGCAATTATTAGATTCTCAAGGGGCCCAAGCTGACGTTGATGGTCAGATGGTACCTACTCAAATAGTGATAAAAGTCTTGAGAGTAGATGAAGATTTTGTACCGAATTATGAGATGAATTTATCCGCAGGAAGAAATTTCTCAGAAGATTACACTCGAGATTCAGCCAATTTTATTCTAAATGAGAAGTCTATAGGTATAATTGGATGGAAAGATGCGGAAGAGGCGATAGGAAAACGGATGATATATGGAGGCGTTTCAGGCCAAGTGGTTGGAGTGGTAGAAGATTTTCATTTTGAGTCACTTCAGAGCGAAATAGTACCTATCATTATAACCAGAGGACAAAGTAACATCAATTTCATGTCCATCAAAATAGAAGGAGGAAGCATCCGAGAGTCAGTGAATGAAATTGAACAGACTTATGCGAATTTTTCACCGAGCACTCCAATTCAATATAATTTTCTCGATGATCGATTCAATAATTTATATCAGTCTGAATCTCAAAGAAGTCAGTTGTTTACCATTTTTTCTGGCTTGGCCATTTTCCTAGCTTGCCTAGGGCTATTCGGGTTAGCATCTTTCACAGTTGCTCAAAGAGGTAAAGAGATCAGCATTCGAAAAGTGTTAGGAGCTTCTGTAAATCAGATTGTTTCTTCCTTAAGTAAAGAATTCATCCTTTTGGTATCTATAGCTATGCTATTAGCAGCTCCCATAGGTTGGTATTTCATGAATGACTGGCTCGATGGATACGCCTATAGAGTTGGTCTAGGTATTACTCCATTTTTGATTGCTGGAGGAATTGCACTCTTAATTGCTTTTAGTACTATCAGTATGCAAACATTTAAAGCGGCATTTTCAAACCCAGCCAACAGGCTTAGAGAAGATTAAAGAAGGAGATACTAATAATTGAAAAGGCTGGCGATTGTCAGCCTTTATTTTTTTGTCGATTGATCAATTCAAAGCCGAAACCCATAGCTATTCCAACTCCGATTCCAATGGCCAAATTGTCTAAAGCTATTCCAATTCCAGCTCCAATGGCAATTCCTGTACCAATGCCTGTGCCTCTATATCTTTTGGGACTTTCGTTTTTCTCTTCGCTCATGGTTAATTGTTTTTTGGGCTCCACATATCTGCTGACATTCTCCAAAGACCATCATCACATTTTCTCCAGGTAATAAGATAATTACCACTAAAGGAAATGGTGTCATTATTTCGGATTCTTTTGCCCTTATATTGACCGTAATCTTTCGCCATTTTGCCAATGATTTCGATTTCTTGAGGAATTGAAGCGTGTTCTGGAATCTTTACACTCTCGGGCAATCTCCAGTAGTTCGAGACACTTTCTTTTCCAATGATCAAAGGGTTGCCTCTCGAAATATTGACAATATCATCAGTGTAATATGACATTTGATCTTCCAAATTCCCATCTAGGTATGCTTGAGAAAAAGCTTTTGAAGCATTTATAATTGCATCTCGCTCAAGGTCGATGTCATGATTATTGGTTTGGCACCCCAGAAAAAATAAGCAAGGGTAAATGAAAAAAAATATTCGTTTCATTAAGACTTAATGTAACGAATACAAATCAATTTAGTTGATGGCTTTCTTAATTCTCTTGATTTGAAGAATATGTCTTTGGATATGTCCGATTAGAAAATTAAAAACATCACCCAGGCGGAGTTTGACCATAGGGCCAAATCCAGTTACTACTTTGACCTTATTCAAATCGTAATCTCTTGCCTTTTTCATCTGATCAATGAACTTCTGGTGAACCGTAAAAAAGTTGTCAATGGTTTTTTCAGGCTCCAGATTAACGTCAGGTGCCATAAAGCCGACCGTATTCATCTTATTCTTGATCTCTCCATTTTCTTTAGGGAAAATTAAGCGAGTGAACCAATCACCTTTCCAATGACTCTTGTATACTTCAGAGGAAGCCTCAGAATACTTTTGATAAGCATTATCAATGTTTTTCACGTAAAGAGTATTCGCCAAAGTAAGGTGTTCTAATGTCTGTAGAATACTCCACTTTTTAGGTCCTTCTAACTGGTTCAAACTTTTACTATCCATTCCTTCAATAAGATCTTTAATTTCTTGAAGACCACTTTCTAGTGTTTTAATGGATTGGTCGATATGATCTGAAGCCTGCTTTTGCATTCTTTTTTATTGTGAAGTACGGAAGAAATATCTTTAGAAATCTTGATCTGTGTCAAGTTCGTTCTCCATCCACTTTCTTCTCATTCTAGAGAATGTTTCTGGACTCATTCCTAAATAAGAGGCTAGGTGTTTTTGTGGAATGAGTTGCAAAACATGAGGGCTTCGGTGCATCAGTTTAGTGAATTTCTCCTCTGCAGAATCAGCCACAAGGCTTCGAATAAATAGGCCTAGACCGATTGATACATCGGTGAAGAACAATCTACCCCAGCGTTCAAATTGCTTGTAATCTTTGAACAGGCTCTGTAGGTTTTCATAATTCACTCGGTAGCCTGAAGTGGGCAGAAGTGTTTCCATAGACCATTGGGCAGGCGTTTGAGTTTGAAACGAATCGAACACTCCGCTAGGATCACCTCGGTAGGAGAAACCCATATTATATTCAACATCATTCTTCTCAAAATAACCTCGAATCAAACCATCTGTGATCAAATAGAAGTATTTTTCAACTTCGCCTTCTTGAGTGATGATTATATTTTTTCCAATAGAAAATGGCTTCCAAACCTTGAGAGCTGCAGACCATTCTTCTTCGTTCAATTCAACGTATTTTGTGAATGATTCTTTGAGGATCTCTTGAGCTTTCTTCATTGAATTAGTTAGGATAAGAGGAATTAAGTAAATCTAAAAAAAGAATAGTTTCACCGCGAATCCAATAGCCGTGATCATAACAAAATACTTCACGTATTTTTCATTTACTGATACACTCCAGCGGCTGGTAAGCCATCCACCAACGGACATCCCTATTGCTAATGCTATACCCAATGACCAATTGATAAGATCATTGTAGATAAATACAGCTAATGCAGATATTGTATAAATGACCACTACAAAAGCTTTGATCAGATTCACTTTCACAATCGACATGTTATGAATGAAAGAAAGAGAGGCCATGATCAAATAGCCTACCCCTGCTTGTAAAAACCCTCCATAAATCCCGATAATAAAGAAGGAAATAAAACCGAAGATTCTGGATCTTGGTGTGTGAATTTCAACATCTCCGGCCTTTACGGACTTCCCAAAAAGCATATAGGCAACAATAATCACTATAACTCCTGCAAGGATTTTATTAAATAGCTCTCCATTGATATCAATTGCGATCAGCGAACCTAAATAAGCTCCAACCAGAGAGACAAGACCTAGAACAAGGGCATACTTGTCAGCTTTGAGTCCTTTTGAACGGTAGCCTTGCCAAGCAAAAAATGAATTAAAGATCACTCCAATTCTATTGGTAGCATTGGCAACTGTAGGAGGTAGGCCTAGGAAAATAAGGGTTGGCAAAGTCAGCAAAGAGCCACCACCTGCTAGGGTGTTGATGATGCCGGCCGCAAAACCGACTCCGAATAAGATCAATACGTTTAAAAGGTCTAAGTCGTGGCCCATCTATTCGCCTGTTAGTAGTTTGGGAGAATTACTCTCCCCATCTCCAGTCTCCACCAATTTGGAGCTTGAGTTTCAAGTCATGACCTTCCAAGAATGTTCTTGTTTCTTGATCATTAAGCTTCTTGGCTGGAAGTGTTTCTGCATCTGCGAGTGCATAAAGCATCATAGAACTGAATCGAACATTATTGACCATATGCTGCTTATCGACTAAGTTAAAATAATCACAATCAGAATGGTAGCATCCGTAAATGGCTCTATCTAGATTGGAAGCAGGAGAAGTGTATGGAATTCCCTGAAGCATAAAGGGCTGATGGTCACTGTGCAAACCTGCACCATTAGATATTTGATTCTTAAATGTCGAGGAGTCAACTTCCATGATCTTTTCACCGACCTCTACAAAGAAAGCTTCTGCTTCTGGACGCCCCCCAGTTCCAAAACCAATGGGATTACCTGACATATCCTGATTCATTACATATTTGATCTGGTCAACAGTACCATTTTCAATAGCTTGGTTGACCATGAAGCGTGAACCTAAAAGACCTTCTTCTTCACCCATAAACATCACAAACTGAACTGTTCTCTTTGGCCTAAGGTCAAGAGCTGCAAAGGTTCTGGCCATGTCTAACACTGCAAAAGAACCAATGCCATTGTCAATTGCTCCAGTGGCCAGATCCCAAGAATCTAAATGGCCTCCTACTATGATTTTTTCATCAGGAAGTTCACTCCCTTCAATGGTAGCGATCACATTTCTTGCATTGATGAGGCCAGAGTTATTAGTCATTTTTATGGTTGAGTATTGACGAGTCTTAGCAAGCGTTTCTTTCAAGGCCAATCCGTCTTCTTTTCCGATACATACGGCTGGGATGTCTATGAGGCTTCCAGTAACAGAGGCTGTTCCAGTTAGAAGTACTCCGCCATCCACTTGATTGATAATTATGATCCCAATAGCTCCATTGTCAATTGCTAAGGCTGTTTTTTCGGAGCGGTGCAGATTTTGAGTTCCTTGTGGGCTTCCTGGTAGGACACCGATGTAAACTAATGCAATTTTACCTCCAACAGCTCCGGGTTGAGTAGCGTAATCTGCTTCTAAACCGTTTCCCATATCAATGATCTCTGCGTTTACTGTGGCTTCAACTGGAGAGTGAGCCAATGTAACAGCAGGTGTTGGCTCTTGATTTCCTTTAGGGCCTATTTTCACATCTAAATCTCCCCTTGACCATGACTCTACTTCAAAAGGTTGATATTCCACATTCAGACCATAGCTCTTGAGCAGATTATAGGTGTACTCTTCAGCTTTAGCACCTTCTTCGGAACCAGTCAATCTATGGCCGATTGTGTTGGTAGCTTCTTCTAAGGTCTCATAAGCTCTAGAATTTGCAAGCGTCTCTTCATTGATCTTATTAAAGATTGTATTAAGATCTTCTTTTGTCGTTGAACATGAAAAAATGAACGCAAGAGAGAAAAATGTAAGGATGTATTTCATAATTTTTTTGAATTGAAGTCTTGAAGTTAAAAAAGAAAAAGTAGCCCAATGGCTGCTTTTCAGATTTTACAATAGTGGTCTTACTCTGTTGCCACAGGTTCAGCTTTATCTTTCACAAACCTAAGTGTAAAAGCAGCCAGTATCATAAATACTCCTGACATAACAATAGCATACATGGCATTCCCACCATAGAAGTATTTTACAATTGGTCCACCTATAATGGCATTGATGATTTGTGGTAATACAATGAAGAAGTTGAATAGGCCCATATATATCCCCATTTTTTTAAGAGGGATTGACCCTGCAAGAATAGCGTAAGGCATTGCAAGAATACTTGACCAGGCTATACCCACACCTACCATTGATGCAATGAGCCAATATTGGTTCGGTGCGAAATACATGGAAATCAAACCTATACCACCAACCACTAAAGAAAAGGAGTGAGTTTTCTTTCTGCCCAATTTCTTAGCTATTGATGGCAAAGCAAAAGCATAAAGTGCAGATACTAAATTGTATACACCGAAGATAATACCTACCCAATCTCCAGCGTCTTGGTAACCTTGAGAGGAGTTATCATCTAGGGGTAAATCCCAAATATGATGGGCGATTGCCGGTGTAGAAAACACCCACATTCCGAATAAAGCAAACCAAGAGAAAAACTGAACAATGCCTAGCTGTTTCATAGTAGCAGGCATGTTTGAGATATCCTTTGCTATTTGAGCAAATCCTTTAAGCTGAATTTTTTCCTCGTCAATTTCTTCTTGAAGTTTATCGAAAGCGGCTGTTTCTTCAGGGCTATACTCCTTAGTTGTACTGACGGTGATCAAAATAGTTGTGATAAGGACAACAGCACCACCAATGAATGAGTAGATCAAACTGGGAGGGACTTGGCCGGGTTCGGCAGTATTTGGAACTCCAAACCAATTAGTGATCGCCCAAGGCAACCATGAACCAATAACCGCTCCTAAACCAATAAGAACAGTCTGAACACTAAAACCTAATGTTGTTTGTTCTGCAGGTAGCTTGTCTGCAACCAAAGCCCTAAAGGGTTCCATGGCCACATTGAATGATGCGTCCATGATCATCAGGAAGCCGGCTCCAACCCAAAGTGCCGGAAGAAATGCAATAAACAATTCGGCCTGCGGCATAAGTATGAGGCCTAATGAGGCTAGTATAGCACCACCCAAAAAGTATGGTCTTCGTCTACCTAATTTGGTCCAAGTCTTATCGCTGAAGTGACCAATAATCGGTTGAACGATCATTCCCGTAACTGGCGCGACTATCCAAAACCAAGAAAGTTCTTCTACGTCTGCACCAAAAATTTGAAGTATTCTACTGGCATTTGCATTCTGAAGTGCAAAGCCCATTTGGATTCCTAAAAATCCGAAACTCATGTTCCAGATCTGAGAAAAACTAAGGCGAGGTTTTTTTAACATGGCTTTAATTCCAAGTGATCATGATCTCTTCATCTGTTAACTGAGACTCTAGAACTTTTAGTCCCTCAATCTTATAGTTCCTTTTTTCACGTTGAGGCAAAGGGTCAAATTCAGTCACAGGTTCGATGAGTCTGATGTCTTCTGTCGAGTAATTTACTGATTTACCGTTGATTTTATAATTATCGGCTTCAAAGCCATGAAGGTAAATTTTTAAGCTTTTGAATTCAGAGTCAAAAGCACCTTCCTTAGCATCAATTCTCAATTGATTTTCCAGCCCATCGAAATGGATGGTCCTTTTGTAAGACTTTTCATTCTGGAAATCATAGGTTTCTCCATCATCTTCATAGTAAACTTGCTCGGAGGTTACTTGCCCGTTATAGATATGGAGCCTAAGCATACCATCTGACTTTTCTTGAGTGTTTTGAACTACGTTCTGCAGCGGCAGAATAGCCCCAGCTTTTGCATATACTGGTAGGTCCTCCATGGTAGTTTCAACCACCATGTGTTGTTGACCCGTCAATTTTTCATCGGTGAAGAAATGGTACCATTCGCCTTCAGGCAAATAGATCTTTGAATATTCTTGAGTAGTTGTAGTTGGACAAACTAAAAGCCATTTACCTAAAGTGAATTCATTTTGCGCGTTTCCTCCATAGATATTATGGTCATTGTAATAATCAACTGCCAATGACCTATTGATCGGATTGCCTTTTTTATGTGCTTCAAAAAATAAGCTGTATAAATAAGGCATCAATTGATACCTAAGATTGATGTAATTCCTCGATATCTCCTCAACTTCTTCGCCATATGCCCATGGCTCAGAATCACGCACATTCACCATGCTATGTACTCTAAAGAAAGGGGCAAAAGTGGCAACGGCCAACCATCTGGCAAAAAGTGCAGGAGAAGATTCATCTACAAACCCTCCGATATCATATCCCGCCACAGGAACCCCTGCCATTCCTAAACTATTGACCAGCCGAACGCCCAAAAGCATATGGTCATCTCCGGCTACATTATCACCCGTCCAGACAGCTGAGTATCGTTGGACTCCAGAGAATCCAGAACGAGTAAGTGCAAAAGGTCTTTTATTATTGAGTTGTTTTTGAGCACCTTCGAATGTGGCTCTCACCATTTGGAATCCATACACATTTCTGGCTTTCTTATGAGAAACTTGTTGTCCCTCATAATCGAATTCGATCATATGAGGAATATCTTGCCCCCAGCAGGCGGGCTCATTCATATCATTCCAATAGCCCTCAATTCCTAAGTCGGTGTAAAACTTCAATTCTTTCGTCCACCAATCTCTTCCTTTTTTAGAAGTAAAATCTGTAAAATGGCTATTGCCCGGCCAAACACTGGCTTCGTATCGGGTGCCATCGGGGTATTTGACAAAAACATCTTCTTCGATGCCTCTATCATAAGTGCCATATCCTTCTTGAGTTGCAATACCCGGATCGAGTATAATAACCACCTTGAAACCTTGAGATTCAAGCTTTTCAATGAGTCCCTTGGGATCGGGGAATCTTTCCTGATCAAAGGTGAAAGCCTTATAATCTTTCATGTAGTGGATGTCGAGGTAGATGACATCAGCGGGGATCTTCTTCTCTCTAAATGTGTCTGCTACATTATAAACTTCATGATCCGGGTAATAGCTATATCGACACTGTTGAAATCCTAAACTCCATTTTGGAGGTAGTTGACTAGTTCCTGTCAGTTTTGCGTATTCCTGAATTACCTCCAAAACCGTATCCCCTTGGATCAGATAATAATTGAGATCTCCTGCTTCAGCACTGAAATAACTAAACCTGTCATTGTTAGAAGTACCGAAGTTGAAATGAGATTTAAACGTATTATCTAGAAATATCCCATATGGCCTTCCTTCTCTTAAGCCTATGTAAAAAGGTGTTGAAACATACAGAGGGTCTGTATCATTATTGAATCCGAACGCATCTGAGTTCCAATTATCGAAGGAAGATCCTCTTCTGTTGAGACCTCCACCTTTCTCGCCCATACCTAAGAAAATTTCATCTTGAGCTAAGGTTTTATAATTCGTTACTTCATAACCCAACCAACTGATTCCAAAAGTTGGATCATCTTGATTTAATACTTCTCCAGCATTGTTTTTGAATGTAAGTCTAAATGGTGATTGCTGAACTTCAACTGACAAGTGCTCTGAGCTTAATTGAATGAACTTATCGGTCTCTTCAGTTTGAATTTGAAGAGAATCAGGTTCCATGATCACAGAAAATGGATAATGCTCGAAGGCTTCATTCTTTGAAACCTGAATCCGGCAAATTTTAGAATTGTAAAATGTGAGTTGAAAAAATTTATCAGAAGCTTTTCCTGAAAATTTATTTCTATCGATCTGATAGGTCGAAATGTTTCCTATGGATTCATTATTAAAGTTCATACGCAACGAATTAGGCCATGCAAAGAAGGAATAATTTAAGATGAAATTAGATGAATTATTCTGCTGCAGAAGGGAAATTGAATGATATCCCCTCTCAATCGTTTGCAATGCTGAAATTAAGGAGTCTCAGTATGGACCTTTTTAGTAGAAGACGCTCTGATAATCAGTTCAGTGTCGAGTATTCTTACTTCTCTTTTACTAAGATCATCCTTGTCTATCTCTTGGAAAATTAATTTTGCTGCTTCTTTTCCCATTTCATAGCCTGGTTGAGATACGCTACTGAGTGGAGGTTGGATAAGTGAAGAAAATTGCCAATTACTATAGCCTACTATTGCAATTTCTTCAGGTACTTGAATTCCCGCATTTCTAGTGGCTTTTAATGCACCAAGTGCAGCTATGTCATTGCTAGCAAAGACCCCATCTATTTTTTTTCCAGTCGATAGCAGTTTGTCCAATGCTTTCTCTGCCTCATCCACTGTGCCATTCCTACATTCTATGATGTATGACTCGTCTAATGGTATTTGGTGGTCCTCCAATGCAGAAACAAATCCTTCCTTTCTTTTTCTAGATATGATCAGGTTCTCAGGACCAGCTAAATGAACAATGTTTCTACAGTCTTGATCGATCAAATGCTCAACAGCATCATAAGCTCCTTGATAATCATCAACGATGACCGACGTAGCATTCATGCCTTCAACCAGTCTATCGAAGAATACCATAGGGATTCCATCATCTACCACTTTTTGTAAATGAGCTAGATCGGAAGTTTCTCGAGAAATGCTCACTAAGAGGCCATCGACACGAGCGCTCATCAGGGCATCTATGCTGTCGGCTTCTCTTTCATAATTCTCGTTAGATTGACAGATCATCACGTTGTAGCCTTCTTTCATGGCCTCGTCTTCAATTCCGCTGATAACGGTAGAAAAGAAGAAATGCACAGTTTCAGGAATGATCACTCCAATGACATTGGTCTTCTGATTGCGGAGACTGAGTGCTACTGCATTAGGTCTGTAATTATATTTTTTAGCCAATTCTTTGACAGCGTCTCTGGTGGCTGGACTGATACCGGGGAAGTCTTTGAGTGCTCTAGAAACGGTTGAACAAGAGATGTTTAGCTCTTTTGCTAGATCTTTGATAGTAACTTGTCCCTTCCTCATAGTTTTCTGCCTCAAAGATTCTTTTGAAGATACATCGAATTAAGCTTATATGTTTTGAATAATCCAGTAACAACAATTTTTTTTGAAAATTTAAAATTGCCCTTGATTCAATTTTTAAGCCATTTCAATCGTTTGCAAAGATGAGTCATGTGGCTGATGTCTAAGGAGTTAGATTGCGATACTCTACTTTAATAGCTACTTTGGTATTCTGGCGGAAGTATTCAATACACCTGTCAGTAATTTCCTCCATTTCTATTATAGTTTACTTTACTTATAGCGCAATCCATTGCGCTATAAGTGTTTTTAAGCATTTCTATTCTTGAATGAAGAATTTAACTTCACATTTACTTTATTTGCAACACTTTATAACTTCATAATAAAAATCGACATGGGAAAATTCAGAAGTGGTGTGCTTTACGGTCAAGAATTAAAGGACTGTTTAAGTTACGCTAAGGAAAATGAATTTGCATTACCAGCAGTGAACGTGGTAGGTACGAATAGCATCAATGCAGTATTAGAAACTGCCGCAAAAGTTAACTCTCCAGTTATTGTACAATTTTCAAATGGAGGAGCTTCATTTTATGCGGGCAAATCACTTTCTAACGATGGTGAAAATGCGGCCATTCAAGGAGCAATCTCTGGGGCAATGCACGTACATCAAATGGCAGAGCATTACGGAGTGCCTGTTATTCTACATACTGATCATGCAGCCAAGAAATTACTTCCATGGATCGATGGGTTATTAGATGCTGGTGAAAAATTCTATAAAAAGAACGGTCAGCCTTTGTTCAGCACTCATATGTTGGACCTTTCTGAAGAGACATTGGAAGAGAACATTGAGATCAGTTGCGAGTATTTCAAAAGAATGGCTCCACTCGAAATGGGTATTGAGATCGAACTAGGTATTACTGGTGGTGAAGAAGATGGAGTAGATAATACTGATGTAGATTCGGCAAGACTCTATACACAGCCTGAAGAAGTTGCGGAAATGTGGGATGCTTTGAGAAAAGTGGGTGATATTTTCACAGTGGCAGCATCATTTGGTAATGTTCATGGAGTGTATAAACCTGGAAATGTAGAGCTGAGACCTGAAATCCTTAAAAATTCACAGGAATACATCAAAGATAAATTCAAAACAGAAGACAAACCGGTTTACTTTGTATTCCATGGTGGTTCGGGCTCTGAAGCTGAGAAGATCAAAGAGGCTACATCATACGGTTCTATCAAAATGAATATCGATACTGATGTTCAGTGGGCTATGTGGGATGGTATTCACGCTTATTATAAAGGCAAGAAAGATTACCTTCAAGCTCAGATCGGAAACCCAGAAGGTGAAGATTCTCCAAACAAGAAATACTATGACCCTAGAAAATGGTTAAGAGAAGGGGAAGCATCAGTAGTAACAAGGTTGGAAAGAGCATTCAATGAATTAAATGCAATCAATAGAAATTAAGCGTAGCAGGCGCAAATCAAAAAAGGCGACCAATTGGTCGCCTTTTTTATGCTTGAGGTTTTCTTGTCAGGTAAATTTCTTCTAATCCACCTTGCCTGTTCGTAAGAAATTTGATTTCCATATATTCAATGAACTAAATACTCGGACGGTTCCTTGTATTTCCATTAAGTTTCAATTCAACATTAGCGAAGTATGTCAAATACAGATCTGATCATAGAGGAAAGAAGTCGAGATATCGGAGATTTTTTAGTGGGAAGACTTATCCCATTTAGGAAGAAGAGAATGGTAGGGCCATTTATCTTCATCGACCATATGGGCCCTTCAACGATAAAAAAAGACCATTATTTAGATATTGGTCAACACCCACACATCGGACTATCAACCTTAACCTATTTATTCGAAGGTGAAATTGAGCATCGTGATACACTTGGTACAAAACAACGAGTGGAGCCAGGAGGGGTGGGATGGATGACATCGGGTAAAGGAATTGTGCATACCGAACGAACACCTCAAGACCTGAGAGACGGAAGAGAATTTAATATGCATGGTTATCAGATCTGGGTGGCTTTACCTAAGTCTCAGGAACAAATGGATCCTCAGTTTTCTTATACCGAACCAGATCAACTTCCGGTGTGGGAAGAAGGAGGTCTTCAATTCAAATTAGTTGCTGGGAAAGGTTATGAGAAGGAATCCCCAGTACCTGTTTTTTCAGAGTTGTTTATGGTAGATGTTCGTTCCCAAAAGCGTTCAACTCTTAATATAAAGGGTCAGGTAAAAGGAGAAGTAGGTGTCTGTATCGTAAAGGGAAGTATCAAGGCATGTTCAGAGTCTATTGGAGCAGGGAATATGTTGGTTTCTAAAGAAGAGGATATTTGTCAGATCGTATTAGAGGAGAATACACATATATTGATCTTTGGGGGTGAACCATTTCCGGAGGAGAGAAAAATCTTTTGGAATTTTGTGTCATCAGATCAAGAATTGATAGAAAGTGCCAAAGCCAATTGGCAAGATAAAAACTTCGAAATGATGAAGGATGATGAAAGCTACATTCCCTTGCCTTAAATTTATTCCGATTAATTGAGTTTGAGTCCATTTACAAGCATCTATTTCAGTAATTGAAAATCAAAGTATTATTTCGTTTATGGAAAACTTCGAGGTGGTCGTAGAAGACCTTCGCAAAAGGGCAAATGGCGAAGAGATTAAAGGTAATAAGAGACTTCAAAATCGCTTAAATTATACCGCAAAAGTATTTGAAGAATTACAAAAGAAGGGTGTCCAACCTTCTGAATTGGATGAATATCTCAAGGAATTAAAGACACTTTTAGATCAGTCAGACCTGAAGCCAAGATTAGTTACCCGTTATTATACAAAGCTGCTATCCTTTATCCAAAAGACCCATGGTTATGTCACGGAGAAGTATTATCAAAATCAATGGCTGGCCATTGGCATGACTGTTTTTGGTATGCCATTTGGGTTGATCTTTTCTTTCTCTCTAGATAATTTCGCCTATATTGGAGTAGGCTTGCCGGTAGGGATGTCAATAGGAATTGCTATCGGAATCCAGAAAGACAAGCAGGCTAAGGCTGAAGGCAAACAATTGGAGATCGCTCATGACTTTTAAAGCGATAGCTGACAAAAGTCAGTAATTGGCCCTGGCAGACTTTTTATCTTGAACTTCATTTTTTAATCATGTCTAGTTTAAGAATCCGTCCCCGGTTTAGAGAAGAACTCCCCCTTGCACATCAGGAATACTGTAATAGGCTTAAAGAAAAGTTAGACACTACTTTAGATTTTACAGGCTTAGTTTCGGAGAACTATGCAGTAATTAAGATTCCACAATCTGAAAGACATTATTGGTCTCCACAATTGGCCCTGACTATAGAGCCATTCGAAGAGAAAGAGGCGGTGTTTATCCGAGGCCTTTACGGTCCAAAGCCATCCGTTTGGGCCGTCTTTTTTATGGGCTATGCCGCGTTGGGTGTAGTAGGTATGTTTATAGCTGTGTTTGGCTTAAGTCAGCTTATGCTAGATAAACCAGCTCCTATTCTTTGGGCTTTACCTGTTCTACTGATCATCGCCTTAATATTATATTTAGTAGCGCAAGCTGGCCAGAAAGTGGGGGCTGAACAGATGTATCGGATACATCATTTTTATGAAGGGCTATTTCGAGATAAGGTGAGCATTGAATAAATATTCCAATAGGCCTGCTTATTTCTAAATGGGCAATAAAAAAGCCCCTTGCGGGGCTTCAATTACTTACCTTTCCGGTAATGATCCACAATTATATCTCTCACTGAAACGCGCTGGTGATTGAAACTTTGTGAATGTTTGTCAAGACGCACATCAGAGTCTGTTTTAACCTTATTATCAACTGACATACTCATTGAATTAGTTTTTAGTACCTCCATTAAGTTTACTTTACTTATAAAAACAAATTACCTTTGTTTGGCTAAGCCTCCATTCTTATTGCAATAATATGCAATCGATTGCATAATCCAAAAGACATAATGAGAATTTGAATAATTCAATCATAAATTTTTGGAATAGTATTGTTTGTACAGCTATCTGGAGGTTTTTCCTGCCTAAGTATTAAAGTTCTTTTGTTAAGTCTGTCCCTGGCCAAATGTTATGCGGAAGCCATTGAGGTCATAAAGGTCAAAATCGGTCATTTCGTAGTCTGCTTTTATTATTTGTCCGAGCTTAACACTTTTGAATTTAAATTCCTGATACAATTCGTTGATGTCATTCTTAACAAACACATAAAGGGAGGGGTGGGCCTTGGGTATTCGATAGTCTTTGTTGACTTGGGAGAAATGTACTACTAGGTTGTCTCTTTTCATGATGACATAAGTAGCAGGATCTTCCTATTCAAATTCAAGAGAGAAGCTCAGCTTATCTTGATACCATTTGATAGTATTTTGAAGATCTGCTACTGGTATGGTAGCAGCAAAATGATTTAGTATGGGCTTTGACATCGTAAGGACCTTTTGGCTTTAATTTAATTCTTTTCTTTCATTTCTTTTGGCTCCCATGTTGGCATGCCTTGGTTCTTCGGCCATTCTTGGATCATGAATCAGTTGTAGTTTCCGCATAGAGATCACTTCCATGCTTAGGAAATCAAACTCATCAACGATCTTACCTTTGATTTCATAAATACCCTTGCCTCTAAATGGGTGCCGAGCAGCTACAGGAGGGAAGTGTGTAGTATCAAGGAAGTTTCCTTCTCGGTCTATCCAGGTGCCAAATTGCATACGTTGCCCTCGGGAGGTGTTGGTGTTCTTGATATGTACCAAGTAACCCACCATCTGCACCACCTGAGCCTTGTTCTGCTCCATTTCTCGCACTTTTATTTCTTGAGTTGGTTGCTCTTTCAGCAAATCGAAAGGGTTGCAGAGTGGAAAGCCCAGTAGATCGATCTGATCAAAAGCATCTTCTAGTGGATCGTAACTTAGCGGAGGTATGGTGTATCGCTTTACTTCTGGGTCGAAAAGCATTTTTACAGGCTTGGTTTTCTTTGCCTGTCCTAGGCGGAAATGTGCCTCCCAAAGAAGCTCCTTTTTACTGAAGTTGGTGAATCGAAAAGCATTCATTCTTATCAAAATGCTGACTTGTTCTAAGGAAATGGATACCCGTTTCAAGAAGTTATCGAAACTCATGAAAACGCCATTCTCATGCCTTTCTTCTAAGATGGATCGAATGGTACCTTCTTCGAGTTCCTTTACAAAGGCAAGCCCCATGAAAATGCTTTTGCCATAAATCGTGCAGAGCTGTTCACTGTAATTCACACAAGGAGGCTGCACATCGCCACCATGCATGTAGGCTTCGTGTGCATACAGTTCTACCCGATAAAATCCACCACCATTATTCATGGTAGCGACCATGTACTCTAATGGATAGTAGGCCTTAAGGTACAAGCTCTGATAGCTTTCCACAGCATAACTGGCGGAATGCCCTTTGGCAAAAGCATAGCCGGCAAAGCTTTCGATCTGTCGCCAGATCTCTGCTGAGAGCTCATAAGAATGTCCTTTCTCTTTACAGTTTTGAAAAAATTTGTCACGAACCTTTTGAAACTCTTCCCTAGAGCGGTACTTACCTGACATACCCCTTCTTAAAACATCTGCTTCGGCTAAGGTGAGGCCGGCAAAGTAATGAGCCACTTTGATCACATCTTCTTGGTAGACCATTACTCCATAAGTTTCCGGCATAATATCTCGAAGAATCGGATGAGCATCATTCCGTTTTTCAGGCTGCCTGAACCGAAGTATGTACTGTCTCATCATGCCCGATTGAGCTACTCCCGGACGGATCACCGAACTGGCAGCTACTAGACCAATAAATTCATCGACTCGTAATTTTTTAAGAAGCATGCGCATGGCGGGAGATTCCACATAAAAACAGCCAATAGCCTGGCCTTCGCGTAGCATATTCTTCACTCTTTCATCCTTCTTGAATTGGACAATGTTATGGATATCAATGAGTGGTCGATCGGGATGGTTATTTCTGATGATCTCCAAGCTGTCTCTAATCTTACCCAAGCCTCTTTGGCTGAGAATATCGAATTTGTAGAGCCCTATGTCTTCAGCAATGATCATGTCGAAATGGGTAGTAGGAAAGCCCTTCGGAGGAAGATCGGTAGCTGTATAATAATGGATAGGCTTTTCTGAGATCAGAATTCCTCCGGCATGAATACTCAGATGGCTAGGGAAGCCTTCTATGTAATGTCCATAGCGAAGCACTAGTCGCTGGGTTTCATCTAGTTCTTCATAACGAGAGCCTTGAATATGCGCGATCTCATGAGAAGGTAAGCCTAACACTTTGCCCAATTCTCGAATGACAGCCCTGAACTGAAAAGTACTGTAAGTGGCCAAGAGTGAGATGTTATTTCCTTCTCCATGCTGAAATTCTTTGAAGATAAAGTCAGTGATATCTTCTCTGTCGCGCCACGAAAAGTCAATGTCGAAATCAGGTGGATTCTTTCTATACAGATTGATGAATCGCTCGAAGTAAAGATCAAGTTCTATTGGGTCTACATCTGTAATACGAAGGATGTAGGCCACCACACTATTAGCGCCACTACCTCTGCCAACATAGAAATAGCCCTTTTTCCGAGCATATTGGCAAATCTTCCAGTTGATAAGGAAGTATGACATAAAGCCTTGCTGCTTGATCACTTCCAACTCAGTTTGGATTCTATCTTTGATCTTCTGTGTGGGCTTTGGGTAGCGATAAGGCAAGCCTTCCTCACATAGTTTTTCTAAGAGCTGATAATCCTCTTTAGGTGATTGGGTAAAAGCTTTGAGATTTTTGTTCAGGTTTTCTCCTTCAAAATCGAAATGGACCTGACATTGACCAAGCAATCTTTCTGTATTCTCGATCATGTAAGGGTAAGATGCATATATGTCCTTTAGCTCATCGATGGGATAGATAAAATCTCCAAGATCTCCTTCCTCAGACTTTGGAAGTTTACTTAATAGGGTATTCTTATCTATAGCGCGAAGCAAGCGGTGCGCGTTAAAGTCTCGTTTTAACGTCACCCTTTCTCCCTTTTTTTCATCGACTTTACTTCGAAAAGTAGCGGTGGGCAGAATAACTAATTTATCCTTGTTCATCTGATGTGGAGGATAGATCAGTCGAGACAGGTCTTTAGGCTTGATGCCAATATATTCTAATTTTTTTAGCTCAAAACCATCGTACTTAGTAAATGGATAAATGATAAAAGCATGTTTGAAGGTTGGTGCTCTGGCGGGGATCTCTTTCTTTTTATGGAGAAAAAAGGAGAGGTATTCGTTGAGTTCTTTGAAGCCCTTATTATTGTGGGCTATAGCTACAAAGAGTTGATCTGCTCCATTTCTAAAGTCAATACCTAAAACTGGCTTTATATTAAATTTGGGAGCTAATCGGACAAAATTTAGGCTAGCTGATGTGTTGTTGATGTCGGTCAATGCAAAAGTTCGGATACCAATCTCCTGCATCACTTTCAATAATTCTTTAGTGTTGAAGGTGCCGTATTTGAGGCTATAATAGGTATGTGTATTCAAATACATGAACAGTCAGATCTAGGTTGAAACAGACTGGAAAATTACTAAATAAATTAGTAAACTAAATAAATTAGCTATTCATTTTAACTCTTGAATAATCAAGATCTGGCCAGGTGTATTCTTCTGTGATCTTCGGTACATTACCGATATAGGGCATCTCTTTTCTATCGTTCAGATTTCGAACAGAGTAGGAGTCAAGTAGTTCATCGGGGAAAGGCTGGCAAAGGTTCAAAACCTCTTGCTGAAAGAGATGCTCTTCCTGTGGGTCTCCTTTTTCTCCAAGTTGGGTCGGGTAGGGTTTGAGGTAGGCATCAATGTCTTTTTCCTCCAAAATATTCAGCATCCGATGCCCAGTGCGTTGCACCATTTTGGGGTTGTTGTGAATCTGGCTCAGCATTTTATTGGCTTCACAAGTAAGCATGGCAAAGCTGTTAAAAATCTTCTCCACACCATCGGCATCGCTCATGTTATTTCTCCGACAGATACAGGCGATGTAAAGGGGTTTTCCATCTTTTCTAAAGATTCGAAAAGGGTAGGTCTTCCCTTTGTAATGATGACTTTCGTAATAGGCATCTATCATAACCACACAGCGTCCATAACGGGCAGACTTTGCAAAAGCTCTGGAGCTGAACATGTTCTCGCTCTGGGCATTAGGATTCAGGTTGTAAGGCTTTTCGTTGATCTCCTTCATGGTCTTTACCCAATGTGGAATAAAGCCCCAGTAAGCAAAAACAGGATTTACCTGTGGATTCACCTGTGAGTATACGATCTCTGGCGGCTGAGTAAATCCATTAACATGGTAATAATTGAACTCTTCGAGGCCAGGCCATTCATCTACTGCTGAGAAGTCCACTTTATTACCTGGGCTGTAAAAAGGGTCGCCAGTGAGTTGATAAAGTTCCTCCTTCAGTCGTTCGATCATGTCATCCGACATCTCTTCATGAATAGCCCTTTTGATCTGGGCCCGCAAGCTGGCTTCTTTGTTGTAACACATCTGGGCTTCGAGTTTCGAGTCTTGAGCCTCGAGTTTATGAACTACTATTTTTTGATTTTAGTGAATATATTGAAAGTCAATCAAATAAATACACATGAGAAACTTCAAAAAGCTGAATGTCTGGCAAAAGAGCATGGCCTTGGTGGTATCTACTTATTCATTGACCAAGAAACTTCCTGATTCAGAAAAATATGGATTGATCAGTCAGGTGAATCGTTGTTCGGTTTCTATTCCTTCAAATATTGCTGAAGGAAGTAGTAGAAGCACCAAAAAGGATTACGCTCATTTTTTGAGGATGGCCATCGGTTCCTGTTTTGAATTGGAAACCCAAGCCATGATCATTGAAATGCTTGAGTTTGTAGAGACTGATGAACTTTCGAAGATCAAATCTGAAATTGACGAAGTACAAAAGATGCTTTTTGGCTTACTCAAGGCCTTGAACTCTTCTCGTAGCTAATGGCTCGCAACTCGAGACTCTTAGCTTATTGTCTTCGATTCGCCAGCAACGGTGGGGGCTCTCCATTAAATGGATTAAATCGGCTGATAGTTTTGGCCTCCATGCCGTAAGCTCGGAGCACACTTCGATCGCCATGCTTGTCTCTGATCTTATCCATGGCATGATAAAGATTGATCATTTCCTCATTGTCCTCAAACAGGTTGATCTGCAGGCCTCCTTCTACTAAGTGACTGAATCGGACTCCGATCAATCGGACTAGCAAGCGTTTGTTGTAAAGTTTATTGAAAAGCTCAAGTGTTTTCGGGATCAGCACATGATCGGCAGAGGTATAAGGAATCCGTGATTGTAGGGTGTAAGTATTAAAATCTGAGTAGCGAACTTTTACGGTAACGCAGGCGGAAAGCTTGAGCCCACGTCTGAGCTGAAAGGTTAGGTTCTCAGCCATGGCGAGTAGAATTCCTTTGAGTTTGTGTACATCGATAGTGTCTTTGTCGAAAGTTCTTTCGGTAGAGATAGACTTACGTTCATTGTAGGGGACTACTTGCGCATTGTCTAAGCCATTGGCTTTTTTCCAGATACTGACGCCATTCTTACCGAGCACTTTTTCCATCAGCTCTACTGGCATCTCCTGAATGGTCTGTATTCTTTTTACGCCAAGGCTGAACAGTGTTTGCTGTGTTTTCTCTCCCACCATAGGAATCTTGCTGACCGACAAGGGGGCCATAAATGGTTTTTCCTGACCATTATCGATGCGTAATTGGTTGTTAGGCTTAGCTTCGCCAGTAGCGATTTTAGAAACGGTCTTGTTTCGAGAGAGCCCGAAAGAGATCGGTAAGTGTGTTTCTTTGATGATCTTCTGTCTGAGTTCACTAGCCATATTATAGCTACTGTAAAAGCGATCCATACCTGTAAGGTCAGCATAGAATTCATCGATAGAAGTCTTTTCATAGAGAGGAACAGTTTCCTTGATGATCTCAGTAACCATCTCTGAAAACTTAGAGTAATTAGCAGAGTTACCTCTGATCTGGATGGCATCGGGGCAGAGCTCTTTGGCCCGCTTCATGGGCATGGCAGAGTGAACGCCATAAGTCCGGGCTTCGTAACTGCATGAAGCCACCACACCGCGGTCGCTTACCCCGCCTATCAAGACAGGCTTACCCATTAGCCGATTGTCTAACAAGCGTTCTACGGACACAAAGAATGTGTCGAGATCGAGATGTAATATCGTTTTCTCCACAGTTTAGGTTGTCTTTAATAACAACCTAAAACTAATTATATTAGTTTACTAAATTAATTAGTTAATTGAGAATATTTTTAGTTTATGATATTCAAGGGTTCACTTGTGTGGAAGCCTTGAATACAGGCACTATTTCCACTTGATATTACAGCCGAGGCTTGGAATTTGAGGAGCAGAAACCTCTTTACCCGCCAGTATATCATCCAAGGCTGAGCGGAGATCTTTCCCTGTTACAGGCTTTTCATTACCAGGCCTAGAATCATCTAGCTGGCCACGATATGCACACTTCATGTCTCCATCGAATACATAAAAATCTGGAGTACAAGCAGCATCGTAAGCTTTAGCTACTTCTTGGGTTGCATCGTAGAGGTAAGGAAAGGTATAGCCAACTTTTTCAGCTTCTTCTTTCATTAGATCAGGAGCATCTTGAGGGTAGTTCTCTACATCATTAGAACTGATCGCTACAAAAGAAACGCCTTTGGCCTGATAGTCTTTGGCTAGAGCCACAATACCTTCATCAACATGCTTTACAAAAGGACAGTGATTACAGATGAAGATGATCACAGTCGCCTGATCAGATTTGAGATCATCAAGGCTTAGGTCATTACCCGATACCGTGTCAGGAAGTTTAAAATTAGGAGCTTGTGTGCCCAGAGGTAGCATATTTGAAGGTGTTCTTGCCATAATTTATTCAATCGTTATTGGTTGATTAGTCAATGGTCTATTAAACCAAATAGTTCATCGCAGCTCCTGCAAAGGTCAAGGCTAAAAAGAAACCTAGCATATCCGTTACGGTAGTTAAGATCGGCCCTGAAGCTAATGCGGGGTCAGTATTCATTTTCTTCAAGAAAAGCGGAATAGTGCCCCCAATGCTTACGGCCACAACGGTATTGATGGCCAAAGCTCCACCAACCACCAAGCCGAGGTAAGCATTGCCTTTGTAGAAGTAAGCGGCAACGCCTATAAGAATACCCAAAACTAATCCATTGATCAGTCCGACTTTGATCTCTTGCCACAGTACCCTTGCTAATTCGTGGGCTTTTACCACTCCGAGAGATAGCTCTCGCAAACTGACCGCCACTGCCTGATTTCCAGAACAACCACTCATGTCCGATATCACGGGCAGGAAAACAGCCAAGGCAATGACTTCCTCTAAGGTATCTTGGTAAAAAGCGATCACACTAGCGGCAATTATGTTCAAGATAATATTGACGGAAAGCCAAGAAAGTCTACGTTTCGACCTAAGCCAAACCGGCATCGATCTAAGTTCTTCACCACCTACAATACCTTGAGTCTCCAAGAGTTCCATATTGGACTTATCAGATTCGGCTTCTCTCAAGTCTTTTCGAAGTACGATACCTAATAGTTGTTCTTCTCCATCTACAATAGGGACACCGTAGAAGTCATATTTATCAAAGAAACTGATCAGGTCTTCTAGTTTTGCCTCGGGATGCATGGTGAAAGCATTCTTGATCACTATCGTATCAAGTTTGGTATTTGGTCTAGAGAGGAGGAGATCCCTCATCTGTAGAACTCCTACAAACCTTTTTTGACTAGTTACATAGATATATTGAACGTGATATCCTTCATATTTTTCTGCTTCTTCTTGAAGTTGCTTAACGGTCTGCCCAACAGTCATATCTGATTCAAAGGCCAGATATTCTGTCACCATTAATCCCCCAGCAGTATCAGAATCATATTGAATGAGTCGCCTGATGTTCTCAGCCTCCAGAGGTAGCATTTCATCAAGAATAGCATCAGCTTCTTCTGTTTCCAGTTCGGCTAGAATATCTACTTGATCATCACTATAAAGCTCATTAAGGATAGAAGCAGCGGTTCCGATCTGAGCATTTTCAATAGCTTCTACAGCTTGGCTCTGCGGTATTCTTTCCAGTAACATGGCACCATCTTCAGGAGAGAGTAGACCGATGAGTGCCATTTGGTCTTCGCGCGAAAATCTATTGTAAGCATATACAAGGTCTTCATTCTTCAGTGTACCTAAAAAATCATGAAGTCCTTCCTGATCCTTGTTTCTAATGAATTCAGAAAGCTCATCCAATAATGTTGCTTCTTTTTCCATGTTTATTTCGTTACTCCAATGTGCATGAGTGCATCGCCCTGATGCACAATAGGGTTATTGTTCAATCCAACAATATATCCTTTTACCGGACTTTTGACTCTATGTTTGAAAGACCCAAAAGGTTCTGCAATATGTCCGATCACTTGGTTTTTCTCTATGAAATCCCCGTATTTGACTAGAGTGAGGAAAATGCCTGATTGCTTGGCCCGTACCCAAGATGAATGATATATGAATTTCGATTTATGGTTAGCATCTGGAGCTCTTTCTCTCATGCCTAAGTATTTCATCACTCTTAAGGCTCCATTAACACCTTCTTGAATTGCAAATTCATCGAATCTGGCAGACTCTCCACCCTCATAAACTAAAATATGCTTCCCCATTCTTCCGGCCACTTGCCTGAAAGATTTAGGTCTGAAGGGTGAATTAAAAATGAATGGAGGTTCAAAGGCTTCAGCTATGGCCTTGTTCTTTTCATCTTGCAGTCTGCAGCGAACTTGTGGATAGTTAGTTCTGTCAGCGCCTCCCGTATGAAAGTCGAGGCCAATATCTATTTTAGGGATGATATTATTGGTTACATAATGAGCTACGCGAGAAGCTAATGAGCCATTCTTATTTCCTGGAAAAGATCGATTCACATCTTTACCATCCGGTACATAACGGCTAAAATTGATAAAGCCGAACATATTGATGATCGGAAGGCAAATTACTGTTCCAATTCTCGGTTTATGCTGATCTTTTTCAATGATCCTTCTTACGATCTCGGTACCGTTGATCTCATCTCCATGAAGTCCACCACTCAATAATAAGGTAGGGCCATCTTCTTCAGCTCTTGCAACAATGATCTTAAGGTTGATCTCTGAATGAGAAGGAAGCCTGGCAATGTTTACATTGATGGTTGCTTCTTCTCCTGGCATAACAGCCTGCCCACTAAGTATAAAAGGTGTTCTCAAATTTTCAGAATTTTTAATCAAAGCTACAATAATGTACAGATACTAAATCCATTTAAGCTTTTTTGGTAATCCTTCTTTTAAAATAATAGCTCAATTGGATCTTTAAAAAAATTTTTTGGATAGTGGGGTAGGGTAATTCCGGCAAAAGAGAATTTAGTTGTAGCTATTCTGATCTAGGTTCAGAGATATTTACTTAAATAAAATAGACATGAAGAAGGCATTTTTAGGATTGATTGGTCTAATGATATTATTGTTGAGTTGCACAAATAATGATGAAGATCTTGAAGAGATCAATGCAGGAGATTTCTCTGGAGTTTTGAGTTTACCAAGTGATTTGTATGATTATGCCAATCCGAATTTGCCGGATCATTTTTTAACAAATCAGGTGAGAAATATTGATAACACTCCAAATGACAACTTGGTCACAGATGCAGGTGCAACTTGAGGTAGGGTTTTATTCTATGATAAGCAGCTGAGTGCAAATAATACTGTGGCATGTGCTTCATGCCATGTGCAAGCTGATGGCTTTTCTGATACCAGACGTCTTAGTTTAGGCTTTGAAGGTGGTGAAACAGGAAGAAATAGCATGGGTTTGGCGAATGCCAGATTCTATGATAACGGAAGGTTTTTTTGGGATGAAAGAGCCGCGACCTTGGAGGATCAAGTGCTCATGCCAATACAAGATGATGTAGAAATGGGGTTGACTTTGGATGAGTTGGTCTCAAAAATTCAATCTACCGATTATTATTCTCCTCTATTTATAGAAGCTTTTGGAGATAATGACGTTACTACTGATAGAATCGCTAATGCTTTAACTCAATTTGTTAGATCGATGGTCTCTTATGAGTCGAGATTTGATGAAGGATTAGCTTTGGTGAATGGGGATGAAAATGATGATTTCCCTAATTTTAGTGAATTAGTGAATTAGAGAATTTAGGGAAGATCTCTTCTTTAGTGGACGGACACAGTGCAGTAATTGCCATGAAACTGCTACGTTTAGTGGCGATAGAGCCAGAAATAATGGCCTGGTTGCAAATAGTGCCGATGACCCTGGATTAGGAGCTGTGACAGGTGATTTAAATGACAATGGGAAATTTAAAGTTAACTCTTTAAGAAACATTGGTCTCACTGCTCCGTACATGCATGATGGAAGGTTTGAAACTTTAGAGCAAGTTATCGGGTTCTGTGATAGAGGAATTCAAGATAATCCCAATTTGGACGGTCGTTTAAGAACAAATAACGGTAATGTCAGAAGGATGAATTTGAACCCGACAGAACGGACAGCCTTGGTGGCGTTCTTAAGAACACTCACAGATCAGAATTTTATTTCTGATGCCAAATATTCAAATCCGTTCATTGAGAAAATTAAAGAATTATAGTTCATATACTATATATTTTGGTTGAAGAATGGGAGCTCAGATGGGGCTCCCATCATTTTTTTAAGACATAAAAAAAGCCAGATCAAAATGAAATGGCTTTTAGTTTTATTTCTAGAAGTTTAGTTTAATCCGCTGAACCTTCTTCTTCCTCTTTCTTCTTTGATTTTCTCTTTTTCTTGATCCTTATACTTAACTCCTCTTTATCCTCTTTATGATCTGCGAGTAATGTATCACCCTCATTGATGTCGCCTTTGAGGATCTCCTCAGCGATCTGGTCTTCCAAGTATTTTTGGATAGCTCTATTCAAAGGTCTAGCACCATATTGTGGATCGAATCCTTTTTCTGCCAAGAAATCCTTTGCCTTAGCGGTTAGCGATACTTCGTAACCCATGGTATTGATCCTGTCGAGAAGTTTTTTCAAGGAGATATCAATGATCTTATGAATATCTTCTCTAGAAAGAGAGTTGAAAATAATCACATCGTCAAGTCTATTGAGGAATTCTGGGCTGAAGGTCTTTTTTAAAGCCTTTTGAATAGTGTCCTTGATTAACGCATCTTCATTATCCCTCTTCATTTGGGTAGAGAAACCAATTCCAGTTCCAAAATCCTTAAGATCTCTAACTCCAATATTGGAAGTCATAATGATGATCGTATTTCTGAAATCAACTCTACGACCTAGTCCATCAGTTAAGATTCCGTCATCAAGCACCTGCAATAAGATGTTAAATACATCAGGATGTGCTTTTTCAATTTCATCTAACAAGACTACCGAGTAGGGCTTTCTTCTCACTTTTTCAGTAAGCTGACCACCTTCTTCATAACCAACATAGCCAGGAGGTGCTCCAACAAGTCTTGAGACTGAGAATTTCTCCATGTACTCACTCATATCTATTCTTATAAGAGAATCCTCCTTATCGAATAGATAGGTAGAAAGTACTTTTGCCAATTCTGTCTTTCCAACACCAGTAGGTCCTAAGAATACAAACGTACCAATAGGTTTCGCAGGATCTTTTAACCCAACTCTTGTTCGTTGAATTGCTTTGGTCAGTTTTTTAATAGCATCTTCTTGACCGATTACCCTGCCGCTCAATTCATCTGCCATTCCAACGAGCTTGGCCTGCTCTTTTTGAGCAACTCGACTTGTAGGAATTCCAGTCATCATTGCAATTACCTCAGCAACGTTTTCTTCGTCTACTGTATATCGCTTAGACTTACTTTCTTCTTCCCATTTGGCTTTGGCCTTGTCCAACTGATCAATGAGTTTTTTCTCTTTGTCTCTCAGTTGAGCGGCTTCTTCATATTTCTGACTCTTAACAACCTTGTTCTTTTCCTTTTTGATGTCTTCAATGGATTCTTCCAATTTGACGATGTCATCTGGAACATGAATATTATTAATGTGTACTCTTGCACCTGCCTCATCTAAAACATCAATGGCTTTGTCTGGCAAAAATCTATCTGAGATATATCTATCTGAGAGGCTCACGCAAGATTTGATAGCATCTTCCGTATAATTAACATGATGATGCTCTTCATACTTTTCCTTAATGTTTTCAAGGATCTGAATAGTTTCTTCAGGAGTAGTTGGGTCTACCATTACCTGTTGGAATCTTCTAGCTAGAGCACCATCTTTTTCAATATACTGTCTATACTCGTCAAGAGTCGTAGCACCAATACATTGAATTTCTCCCCTTGCCAATGCTGGTTTGAACATATTGGAAGCATCTAATGATCCAGAAGCCCCGCCTGCTCCAACAATAGTATGTAGCTCATCAATGAAGAGAATTACTTCAGGTGATTTCTCTAATTCATTCATCACCGCTTTCATTCTTTCTTCGAATTGTCCACGGTACTTTGTTCCAGCGACTAAGGAGGCGAGGTCTAAGGTTACTACTCGTTTATTGAAAAGTACTCTTGATACTTTTTTCTGGATGATCCTTAAGGCAAGGCCTTCTGCAATTGCAGATTTACCCACTCCAGGTTCACCTATTAGAATAGGATTGTTCTTTTTTCTTCTCGAAAGAATTTGCCCCACTCTTTCTATTTCTTTTTCTCTTCCAACGATCGGGTCTAACTTGTCTTCTTCAGCATATTTGGTAAGGTCTCTGCCAAAGTTGTCTAGAACCGGAGTCCTAGATTTTTCGGAACCCTTACCTGAAGGCCTGTCAGAGCTACTGCCGCTACTCGAACCACTTCCAAACATTCTTGATGAATCGTCATCTGGGTCTTCAGTATCTGATGAAGCGATAGGGTTGTCAGTTTGATATTCCAGCATCTCTTTTACTACCTCATAGTTCACATCGAACTTCTCTAAGATCTGCGTTGCAATATTGTCTTCATCTCTAAGAATGGAGAGTAACAAATGCTCGGTACCGATTAGCTGACTTTTGAATATTTTTGCTTCTAAATAGGTGATCTTTAGTACCTTCTCTGACTGTCGTGTCAAAGGAATGTTTGCTAAGTTTTTCACATTATGATTCGCAGTGCCTTTAGTCGCACGCTCAACGGCTTCCCTCAATTCCTCTAAGGAAGTACCAAGTTTCTTCAGTATGCTTATAGCAACACCATCCCCTTCACGTACCATTCCCAAGAGAAGGTGCTCTGTGCCAATGTAATCATGGCCCAAGCGCAATGCTTCCTCTCTGCTTAGGGATATAACTTCTTTTACTCTATTTGAAAATTTTGCTTCCATTTAACGCCTTTCTTGTGGTTTAATAAGTGATTATTAAACCTGAATCAATATAGTAAGTAATGCTTAAGATTTAATAGAAAACGAACTCTAAAACCTAATTGTTCTATTTAAAGACACCCGACTGTTTGATTACCATTAACGATTCTGGGCCCATGCAGAACAATAAATCTAAGATGCTCAAATTAGGTACAAAGTCTTTGCCAAACACCTGATAATAACTTTTGGGCTGAAACCATGTCAGTGTATTTACTTCCTTCTTAGGATGAATTTTAGATCTCATGTCTAAAATATCATCAGAGACTTCCTTTTCAAACTTTTCAGTGAAGTTTAATTTCAACTTGATTCCTGCCAGTTTAAGACATAATGTCAGAAGCTGTTGATTTAGTTCAAAAAGACTGTTTGTTTTTGTTTCTAAAGAGCTTTTTATGAATCCTGCATAATGGTCAAAGAACGGTGCCTTGCCATATGCAGATTGAATGGCTCTCCAATGATTCTTGGTCCAATCTTCTCGATAGTTGATGCTCATTTTTCGAATAGGCAGTCCGCTGTTTGCTGAGTTGACTGGGATAGTAAGTCTTTGAATTTTGTTCGATCCCAAGATCTCACATCGGTTTCTATAGCTTTGCTTTTCGAAATTTTCATTCGACTCAATCCATACTTCAGACGAGTGTGCTAGTAGCGAAAAGTAGGATATCGAAGGTAAGTATTGCGATTCTATGAGTACTTTCACTAGACGTATAAATCTATATCTCCCTTTCCCTCTCTCAGTATTTCGAAAAAGTCTCCTGAGCAATCAACTACTGTAGAAGGTTCATTGTCGCCATATCCACCATCTATAACCACATCAACTAAATGTTGATATTTTTCATAGATCAATTCAGGATCAGTGGAATATTCAATTACCTCATCTTCGTCTCTTATGGACGTTGTTATGATTGGTCTGCCGAGTCTTTTAACTAATTCTCTTGGAATGTTATTGTCGGGTACTCTAATACCTACCGTTTTCTTTTTGGCATTTAATACTTTCGGCACTTGACTATTTGCTTCCAAAATAAATGTAAAAGGTCCTGGAAGGGCCTTTTTCATCACCTTAAAAACAGGCGTGCTTAAGTGCTTAGTATATTCTGAGATCTCACTCAGGTCGAAACAAATAAAGGAAAGGGTATTTGGTTTAGTGTTCTTGATCTGACAGACCCTTTGTACCGCTTTGGCATTGCTAAAGTCGCATCCAATTCCATAAACTGTATCAGTAGGGTAAATGATAACTCCGCCACTGTTGAGTACCTTCACGATCTTGTCTAGCTTATGAGATTCGGGGTTTTCTTCATATAGTCTGATAAAGTCTGCAGGCATCTTGTGAATAAAAAACTAAGTTATGACAAATTCACTATTTTTGCCCGCGTATGAAGAAAAGAAAGCGATTTGTGCTGTTGATGGTCATCTTTTCACTCATGTTGACCACATTTTCATTCTATTTCTACCAGCTGTTCTTTGGTGCAAACGTGCTAACAGAATCTGAGGCTAGGACTATTCTGATAGATGAGGATGATAACTTCGATTCACTTAGAAATTATCTTTATGATACACGAGTCATAGAAGATGCTCTGTCATTCAGTTTTGTGGCTAAAATTTTGAAGTATCCAAAGCTTATTAAACCTGGGGTTTATAGGCTAGATGCTCAAATGAATAATCTAGATGCAATCCGCAGGCTAAGAGCAGGGGAGCAAGTGCCTGTTGACATCACTTTCAACAATGTTCGCTTAAAAGAAGAACTAGCAGAGAAGATCACAGCTACAATTGGAATGGAGCAAAAAGAGTTTTTTGACCTTCTGAATGATATTTCTTTTCTAGAGGAGTATGGCTTCACTGCTGATAATGTAATGACTATGTTCATCCCTAACACTTATGAAGTGTATTGGACCATTACTCCTGAAGATCTTTTCGAAAGAATGAATAGGGAGTTTAAAGGTTTTTGGACGGATGAAAAGATTCAAAAAGCTGAGTCTATAGGACTTACACCAAAAGAGGCTTCGATCTTAGCATCTATAGTCCAGGCTGAGAGTATAATGAGTGAGGAGAAACCAACTATAGCGGGCCTTTACATTAATAGGTTAGAAAGAAATATACCCTTGCAGGCAGATCCAACAGTGAAATATGCTCTTGGCGATTTTGCGCTACAAAGAATCTTGACTGCAGACACCAAGGTTGATAGCCCGTATAATACTTATAAGTATAAAGGGCTTCCTCCAGGGCCTATTAATCTACCTACCATAAGTTCCTTGAATTCAGTGTTGAATTTTGAAGAGCATTCCTATCTTTATATGTGTGCGAAAGAAGATTTTTCTGGCTATCATAGATTTGCTAGAACCCTTGCTGAACATAATAGAAATGCACGCCTATTTCAGCAAGCACTAAACCGAAGAAGAATATACAGATAGATGTATGTTGCTGAAACTCAAGTAAGAGTTCGCTATGCCGAAACCGACCAAATGGGTTATGCCTATTATGGTAATTATGCCATTTATTATGAAGTAGGTAGGGTGGAAGCCTTAAGGCAATTAGGGTTTAACTATAGTGAGCTCGAAGAAAACGGTATAATGATGCCGGTTACAGATCTCAGTTGTAAATTTCTACAACCTGCTAAGTATGATGAACTCCTTACCATTCGTGTCATCATTAAAGAACTACCGAAAGTCAGAATGTATTTCGAATATCAGGTGCTAACGGAAAAAGGCAAGAAGTTAAATGAAGGAAGTACAACATTGGTTTTCATTAATATGTCTACTAATAGGCCTTGTAGAGCTCCTGAGCATCTTCTAGAAATTATGAGTCCGCATTTTACATGAAAAGTAGAATCATACATTACATAGTGAATCATTCTCTTTACCAGAGACTCGTCAAGTTTTTGCAGAGGATCAGGCTAGGTAAAGACAAGATTGGGCTATACGATGCCATTAAGATCTTCCTTCAGAAAATGGGTGATGATCAGATATTAGAAAGAGCCAATGGTGTTGCTTTTAGTTTTACCATGGCAATTTTTCCTGCAATCATTTTCTTGTTCACTCTCACTCCATATATCCAAATATTTTTTCCTGATGTAAATAATAACGAGATCATTGGGTTCATGGAAAATATTTTACCTGAAAACCTATATTCAGCAGCTGATTCTACAATTCATGATATTATCAATAAGCAACGAGGAGGGTTGCTTTCTTTTGGTTTTGTCTTCACACTCATACTTTCAACTAATGGAATGAATTCTTTAATGAGTGCATTCAACTCCTGTTATAAAACGGTCGAGACAAGAGGCTTCTTGAAGATGAGGTTTATTGCAACAGCTCTAATTTTTATTTTAGCCCTCTCTGTTTTGATATCGGTGGCATTATTGGTGGTTGGGCAACAACTTTTACAGGATAATAAAATCCGAGAGTTTCTGCAGGATGTGATTTCTCTAGATCTTATACTTTTGCTAAGGTTTATCGTTCTCTATTTAGTTTTCCAATTAGCGATTTCTTCAATTTATTATTTTGCTCCTGCAGTCCATGAAAGATGGCATTTCTTCAGTATTGGTTCAATCTTTTCGACACTCGCTTGTATAGGGGCATTCTTTGGCTTCTCGTTTTATATAAATAATTTTGGCACATACAACAGGCTTTATGGATCTATAGGTGTGTTGCTTGTTCTCATGCTTCTCCTATTTATTCTATCACTCATTCTACTTGTTGGATTTGAAATGAATGCCGCCTTAGACAAAGCCAAATTCAATAAATTGAAGGAAGAAGAGAATATTTGAGCATTCTTGTTTGCAGAAAAGAAATTCCAATTATCTTTGCAGTCCGAATTACAAGATCACATCCAGAGGAGTGGCAGAGTGGTCGAATGCGGCGGTCTTGAAAACCGTTGTACCGCGAGGTACCGGGGGTTCGAATCCCTCCTCCTCTGCAATTTGGTCCGTTCGTCTAGGGGTTAGGACGCCAGGTTTTCATCCTGGTAACAGGGGTTCGATTCCCCTACGGACTACTTCAATCCCTCAGTATTAATTCTACTGAGGGATTTTTATTTTTCGGGAACACTATGGGGTACAGTTTTAGGTGTTAAATCTTGTTTTATCAAATACCCCCCTAAAAACCCTGATATTTTTTGCCTAAGTGCCTGATGAATTTCGCCAAAAAGTTGGGATACTTCCGATGAAACTAGTGCCCCCTCCTCAAAGAAAAACTCGTTTTCATATTGAGGCCGTTATTGTGAAATGAGGGTATAGTCTGGAAATTCCTCTCTAGTAAGGTATTTGAGTTGACAACTCCATTTTAAAAGACACAGATGAGACCACTATTGAATAACGGTTAAAATAATGTCTATGTGTTTGTATTTTTTCGTAAAGGCAGAATATAAATATTAAGCTTAAATAAGATGGGGCTAGCACCATCTTATTTAAATATCCGTATTGCACTTATAACTTGAACTTAGATACGCATAAAAATTCAATACTCTAGTTTTGAAGAAGTTTATACAATTTGGCCTCTACCGCATGAAGACTGAAGGCTAAGTCTTCAATAAACAGCTCTTGTTTGGACCATCCAGTGATTGGTAGTACTACTGCTTCTGATAGAATTGGGCGGTTTGGTCCTACTTCCCAAATTTCTACTTGTGACCCTGGAATGTCTTTAAGCAGAAGTATTTGCTCATCTAGAGTAGAAGCGGAATGTGTCGATTGATTATCCCATCCATCGCTTAAAAGTACGATTAAAAATAGTTCTACATGTTCTGATTGTCCTTTTTCAATTGCTATCCTGATTTCTTCAATTACATGATTTATTGCGTCAAAAAGAGCTGTATTTCCGGATGGAAGAAGGGAATCAAGTTGATGCTTTAAGGGTTCAAATGTATGTGAATACATGGGCAAATAAAGGTTTCCTTGGATTGGGATTAGCCGAACAAAAAGTTGGGTATCTGTCGAAGAAATCAAGTTGAGCTCCACTTTTAATCGTTCCAGATGGGCGCCTAACTGGGATTGTAAGTGTTCCCAGATAGGTTCCATGCTGTAGCTGCAGTCAAGCAGTAGCTGGTAAAAGATTGAGTCTACTCGGCTCATTTCCTTTTTGCTACCCAGTCTTCATTTGTCTTTCCCAATCGTACCTGTCGCTTGTACTCCCGGTAGTCCGATTCACTAAAGTCTACTAGCTCGATTTCCGCCTTTTTGTAGGCTTCTTCTTCCGTGGTGAAGACGGCTGTTCGCTGGTATTTTCGAAGGCGGTCATTTTCAGGCTTCAAAACTAGGTTGTACCGGCCAAAAAAGTCTAAGTAGAGACGTCCCAATGTATGGGGATCCCTTTTAAGATCCTCCAAGTACTTCGTGTAGAGTAGCTTTCCAGCCACTTTTCGTGGGATGGCATGCTCCTCTACCAGTCGGGTTTTAATAGGGTTATCTTTCAAACTATTCAGTGCCGCCTTGGATATTTTCTGGTTAAATAATTTTGGTAAGTTGGGTAAATACCAGATCCCAGCGCCTACAAGGGTTTCTAGTAGACCCTTTTCGGTATTTTCTGCGTCTTGGTAAACTTCTGCTGTAGAAAGAATTAGTTGAGCGAGCACCATGGCTCTTTTTTCAAAGGAGGTAAGGGTTGGTTTTGACATCTTTATGTTTAATTTATTTATTTTATTAGATATATTTAACTAAGGAAGTAAATGCATCCATTTATCCATGCGATAATCTTGATAGATGGAATTGGTGGAGTACACTTCTCCGTCTTCTCCAGACAGCTCTTCCAAAGGATCTAGGTTAAAGTATGGATAGTAATTTTCTAGATGAGGGGTGCGCCAGTTGTCATCCAACGTGACAAATCCATGTTTGACCCCATAAGCAAACTTGATGTAAGGAATCTCAAATTGTAGATCATGAAGGGTATCCTCGTCTGGGATTTCGGAATCACGAAAGTCTAGTACCAAGTGATGATCCGCACCTAGCAGATGTTGAAATAAGGTAACCAAAGTGTCTTTAGGTAGCTGGGTCCAAGGATCAAAGTTGACATCTTCCCCTCTCTGATAATACTCAGGGTAGGAGGAGAGTTGGTCGGCAAACTGATTTTGGTAAGTAGTAATTAATTCGGATGGAATCTGCTGAAGCACGTAGTCTACAAATGTGATTACCTGTGCTATCTCTGCTGCAGATACCTGACTTAAGTCCTCTCGAAACCGGAGGTTGAGAGAGTCAATCTGAATCAGTGTCCCTACTCCCGCCCATGCCAAGACTAGTACATCTTGAGATATTTTAGTAACTCCTTCCTCAGTCGGTTCTATTTTTAATAGGTATTTTTTATTTCGATAAGTTTTGATAAAATCTTCTAAACTTCCCTCAACTTGGTAGCGTGAAGAAGAAGATGCAAAACCCAGAAAGGGGAAGATATCCTTCATATAAAAAGCAAATGCTTTGTTTCCCATGGTTCCTGAAATTAAGAGTCCTTTGTCGATAAACTCTTCTGCAGTCTCATGCAAAGGACGTTCAGTGATCAGGAGGTAACGGATAAGAAATTCCCGAATGCTATTGGCGCCCATAAGGCAATTTACATGGGTTTGCCGCAGTAGGTACCAAAAGAAATCTTGGTGGAGTTCATCATAGCGGTGGATGGCGGCAGTGGTAAGGGAGCGGTGTTTTCCTAAGGATATATACATGGTGTGATGGTTTTGGGTAAAACTCGATTCGATTTTCGAATCATTAAAGTAAAGGTATGGAAGCTATTTGGGATAGTTTTGGAATTTGCAAGCTTGTAAATTAGCTATCTAAGCCAGCCAGATTAACTGCAGTACTTTCTCAATTTCTTGTCTTGAAATGATGTTGCTCTGGTTATAAACCTTGGTTAAAGATTGAATAAGGGTTTAAATACATTTTGTGAGGTTGGATTTTTATTAAAAATAGAAAATCAATGAAAAAATGTGAGTGCTTTACAAGCTTGCAAATTGGGTGAGTGGAAAAACTGCTGTTCTTAACTTGGGAAAATTTTTTATAATCCCATGCTCGAATCATTATTTCCTTCCCTTTCAGAAAAAGAGGCTGCTTTTTGGTTCTGCTGCGCAGTGCTTTGGTTTATTTGGGTGTTTTCAAGATTTCTTAAAAGCTATTTCACTAGCCCCAACTTAATGGGCACTTCTGACTTTGAACTTCAAGTAAGTAAAACCGTCTTCGTCCACGAAGTAATCTGTTGGTGCGTAAAAAACTTAGGATTACCACCGCGAAGTAAAGCTTTACCAAATGTGGTGCTTCGATACTATCGCCATCAGAAGTTAATGGGAACGTATTTGCATCGAGGAAAAGTTATCACACTTTACTGGGGGAGTCATTCTACAATTATAGAAGTCATCAATACCCTTATTCATGAATATCAGCATTTTTTAGATATTCGAAAGGACCAAGACAGCAGGGAATATGACAAAGAAACTGCTTTGTTAGGGTATTACAGAAATCCTTTTGAGCGTAGGGCAAGGCAAGTAGCCAACCGCTCGGAAAAATTGTGTCTTAGATTCATGATCAAAAAAGGCTTATTAAAATAGAATACCCTCAAAGAATCATCATTAAAAAAATGGGGTTGTCTTTCTGGTATTGAATTAATTGTATGGATGGAAATTTTGAGTTGAGGAGGCAAATATAGGGTACACCTACTAGGTTGAAAACTAGCTTACTTGCTATAAAAAGTCAGTATAGTTGAAGTCTAAGATCTACAAGATCAAAAGGGCGATACAAATAGGTTACCGTAGCCTGCTCGAGTTTTGAAAGACTTTGAATAAATGCTGCGCCCTGATCTTCAGTAGTATAAGGAATTAAGTGGATTTTGATTGATTTTGAATATCCTTTTTTGTTCAAATAGGCTCTCAAGCTATCTACTATCTCAGCAGCAGTAGAAAACACCTCAAAGCCATGATGGGAAAAACCTAAGGATTCCCAAATCACTACATTTTCACCAAAGATTTGACAGGTAGTAGCTAGATGCTGATTTACCACGAGAACATCTTCATCAGGAATATTAGCGAGGTTAGCTACTAAGGATTCAAACACGATTTGTTCCTTTTTTGTGGATATTTTTTGTGCAATGCAAGGATTCATCAATTCTTCATGCCTGTTTTCAGAAATAAATCCTTTCACATAGCGTCTCTTGTCATGTTTGTACCCAGGGTTAAAATTTCCCGATATCCAGCTAGTTCCGAAGTCTAGTCCCACGATGGGCATTGGGCCTGCCTCGACCAAAGAATTACTTCTAATAGTGCTCCATTTGCTGTAGTAGGGTTGGTACCCACGAATCCAGAGCAAAGGGGGAGTCAGGTTGGGTTGCGAAAAAAACCGAGCTAATAACCCATTTTCGGCATCATCAATTGCGTTTCCGCATTGAATACATTCTACTACTTTAGGCATTCTTGCAAGTCCATTTTCTGACATTAAGTTCAAGGTTGCGAAACCCTCTGTCACGATAAAATACAAGGTTAATTCCTTCTGAACAGAATGTCTAAACACCTTATAAATTAAACAAAACTGGGGTTCCTTTTTTGCAGCTTGGAAGGTACTCATGTAACCATTGAACTCTTCCCTAGATACGTAATGAGGTTTAAGTAAGTATTGTGTATAATTTTCCGGAAGTTCAAAGTGTTCTAATTCATTAAACTGTTGTACTTCCCTATAGTTTATGAGCTCTAAATCCATAGATTGTGCAATGTTTTTATCGTACCAAGTTTTCACTTGGTGTTTGGTCAAATAGAGATTACAAAAAATATAATCTGTTGTCACATGACTCATTTTCAACAAGGGAGAGAGTGTCAACCCAGCGCCAATGGCAAAATAGGAGTTTGCAAATAATTCTTTCGTGATGATCTTTTCCATGACTCAGTAAACTGAAGAATAGGTGGGAATTCCATAAAACTGGTTTAACTCATTTTGCTTCAATTGAATTATTGCGTCAATTTGAAATTCAATCTTTTGCTTCGCTTTGCCCATGAAGTACGCATCTTCGATTAATGCATCGACATTGTCTCCATAATGGGAGGTAGTGCCCACAATTACACGTATGTCTTTCGTAGCAATAGTTGGCCGATAGCAGTTCATTCGAACATAAATGTATTCGCGGACCAAGCTGATTTTAATATCTCTGATGTTGTTTTTTGCACGGTGAAGCATGATTAATTCTTCCAATAACGAGGCTAATTCTAACTCCCGTTGAATGGAATTAACGATGTCTTTATATTCTTCCACTAACAATTCGGATTCGTAGGAAGAATTCATGAAGAGCTCTTTATCTACAAATGTTTGTACTGCACTTTTACGCGTTTGTGTAGGCATTAATTCTACAAATACCCCTTGATTAATTTTTGCTGGTTTCATACGTTTTGATTTAGTTATGTTTTTTGATTTCAACTTTTCGAGCATTCATTCTGCCTCCTTACCCATAGGGGCGGTATTTTAGGCCTTTTTAGCGATCGAAATGTGGATACAAACGTAAGTTGTGGTAAATTAAAATCAGGTCATTTTACAAGCTTGTAAATCGGAAAGGGGTGATTTTTTATCTAAATATCTTTGTAGTAGAATATTGGGATTCAAAAAAATAAGTACTTAAAGATAAACGAATCTTCATATGATTCTCCCCAAACGATACGGACATGTATGATGACTTAGCAGGACTTCTAAATTTCTTGATCATCCATATCGGCTCTATAGACGAACAAGACTACTGGGCTAGTTTTGGAGAAGACTCGGACCTTTACGACCAACGAGACAAAACACGCTACCTTGATTCAGGAAAATTTGGTATCGTGGAAAACTACAATTTAGGGAGCTGCCCTTCAACTACCTGTGAGTGGATAACCTCCTGGATGTGTACCTGGCCCTAAAATTTGAAAAACACATGCAAGAGCAGCGTTTTAGAGCCTTTTGGACGGAGCTAGGACTGGCGAAAGTCTGGGAGGGAACATATACTGGTAATATTGGCAAGCTCCTCCCTCTTTGATGTATGGCCCGAAGACGGTGGGAATTCTTCGATGAATCCAAGCTTTGAACTTCAGAATTAAAAGCAGGTACTGCTAAACTCATTAGTAGAAGTTTATAAATTGAAAGTAAAATTTTAAAACTATGGGAAAACAGATGTTTTATGAGGGAGAGGTTTTGGATGGCAAACTTCACGGAAAGGGTAAATTAACTGCCCCAGAAGGAGAAATTTTAGAAGGTGTTTTCAAGGATGGGATTCTAGAGGGAGAGGCCAAAATATGGCTTCCTAATGGAGATATTTACTTGATACATGTTTCCGACAGGAAAATAATAAAAAGAAAACTCATACATTCATCTAGGGAATCTGTTAAACCTCCGAGACCAAAAAAGAAAAATCCGTTTGAACCTAAACATACACCTGCATCAAAAGTCTCTTTATTTCCAGGTCTTTTTATTTGGGAATAACCGATAACTAATGATAAAAATGTTGTAAAACCATAATTAGCTAGTCAATGAGTATTTTTACCGCAACAATTTCAATTTCTGAAAAATCCAGTTTTAACTAATAAAATGATGAAATCTACAACAGCAACACTTCGATTTGCCTCTAGAATTAATTCCAATATCCCATCTCGAATCGTAAAAGCCGATCTATCAGCTTTTGGGAGAAGCGGTTGGGTACTAGTCCAATTTGACTATAACGGAAAGAACCATTCTTATGAGATTCCCTTTACCAGACCATATACCAATAAAGAACATGGGCTATTTGCCAATCTGCTCAATCTCAATCAAAGTCGATCTGAGAACAACCTTATCTTCCAAGAATTTATTGAGCATGCCACCGCGAACTACACGGTCTACCCACAGATTGAGGTGGAATGTGTTATTGCGCTTAAAGAATAGTGGTTTGGATGAAAACCTACTAAACTTAAAACATCCCCTCATCTATCTCTTGGGCAAATTCCTCCCAGTCCACTGTGGCGAGGGCAGCGCTGATCAGTTCTCGGAGGCTGTCACCGTCTAGGCTATCGATAAACCAGATGTAATTGAGTTGGGATGTAGTGTGTGGGTTCTGAATTCCCTTCTAGGACACAAACTCTCCAAAGCAGACCCAATAGGGCAGGATTCCCAGTTAGGTCCATCGGTGTGTCGATGGCTACCGAAGTAGATCGCCAGTGCTCCGGAGGATCGAGGTGGTTCAGCACAAACTGGTTCATCTTGGGTCCAGGCGTTCCCTCCAAAATTCCCTCGTAAGTCATGCGGAGCCTCAAGGAGGACAGTTCTACCTCTCTTCTCTTCCTGTTGTAGGGAGGGTGAATTTAAACTCGTTTTGATTCCAAAGCTGGGGCATACGCAGAGGATTTGAGGTGTAGGATTCGGTTTAGTTACAAAAGGCGGTTTACCTGTAGTACAGCCGATTGCAGTTGTATGCGGCAATAGGATTGCCAGCAGAAGCCAGTTGCCCATAGCCCTTCTTGACCTGCCGACAAAGTTCAGCGGCAGGGAGGTGGATGGCTTTCGCTACCTCCTGGGAGAACAAGCGATTCGATTCGTCCACCACTTCTTGGGACACCCCATGGATTCCGTAAGCTTCTGCTTCACGCACCTCACTGATAAACATGCCTGTGTAAAACCCTCTTGGCCCAGGATTTTCCTGCAAGAAAACATCCGCATGACACCAAATAAAGAGGCTATCTTTTTTGGTGCTGAGCAAGTCGACCGCTTCTCGGTCCACCACACAGTTATAGGGGGAAAACAAGTCACGTACTTCGTACTCAAACTTTCCAACGGCAAGAAGTCCATCATGGCAGCCATGTCCCATCATGAGGATGCGGTCGTGCTTTGCAATCAGGTAATAAATCTTCGATTTACTGCTATTACTCTGCACCAGCGTCTTGTTGGGGATGTCCGCATAGATGGGATTGAGAAAGGTAGTTGAGGAATCCTCTGGATGAATGATTAATGTTTTCATAAGCCACAAACTCTTGGATAAAAGGCCTATGGCCTGTAGGAAAGGCACAAAGCAAAAAAATAAATAGAAAAAATTTTAAAGATTTACAAGCTTGTAAATGGAGAGGTCCTGAAAATCCTGATTTCTAAATTTGGGGCTTTGATCAGCGAATCAAAGGACTACCTAGTAGTCACTTTAAACAAAAAAATGATGAATCAAATCACCCAAATCGACTGCCCAAGTTGTGGCAGCAGCATTGATGTTCAGGATGTTTTGTCCCACCAAGTGGAAGAAAAACTGAAGCATGAATTTAAAGAAAAACTGGAGAAACAACAAACGCTCCTCCAAGCCAAGGCTGAGGACCTGGAACGAAGCAAACAAGAATTTGCTGAAAAGCAGCGGCAAGCCGAGCGGCTATTGGAGGAGCAGATTCAGGCCAAGCTTCAAGTACTGGGGAAGTCCTTGGAAGCCGACCTGAAAATGAAAATCACCCAAGAGGAGCAAGCCCGTGTAGATGCTCTTCAGGAGGAACTAAAGGAACAATCTGAAAAAGTGAGAGAATTGAATCGTACCAAAGCAGAAATCGAAAAATTGAAGCGAGAGAAGGACCAGCTCCAGGAAGCCGTGGAGGCACAAGCCGAGCAGCGACTCAATACACTTTTGGAGGATGAGCGAGCAAAAAACAAAGCCAAGCTTGTAGAAGAAGCTGGGAGAATCAAACTTCAAGAGGAGGCCAAGATGGAGTTGAAGCTCAAGGAGCTAGAAAAGCAATTAGCGGATCAGAAAAGGCTAACTGAAGAAATGAAGCGTAAGCAAGAACAAGGATCCGTGCAGCTGCAGGGAGAAATCTTGGAGTTGGCCGTTGAGGAATGGCTTGAGGCCAAGTTTCCTTTGGATTCCATTGTGGAAATTAAAAAAGGGGCCAAGGGAGCTGATTGCTTGCAAATTGTGAATAGCCGTACGGCCCAGAATTGTGGGAAAATCTACTTCGAGAGTAAGCGAACCAAGGATTTCCAAGCCGCTTGGATTGATAAGTTCAAAGGAGACATGCGCGAAAAAGGGGCAGACATTGGAGTCTTAGTAACTGAGGTCCTTCCCAAGGGATTTGACAGAATGGGTATGCTTGATGGGGTCTGGGTTTGTACCTACGAGGAGTTTAAGGGACTCTCGTTGGTTTTGCGTGAATCAGTGATCAAATTGAGCGAGTCAATCTCTTCTCAGGAGAACAAGGGGGATAAAACGCACCTGCTCTATGATTTCTTGACGGGAAATGCTTTCAAACTGCAAGTGGAGGCGGTTGTGGAGGGTTTTTCTGGGATGAAAAACTCACTGGAGTCAGAAAAAAGAGCCATGCAAAAGATTTGGAAAGTAAGGGAAAAACAGATCGATAAAGTGATTGAAAACACGATCGACATGTATGGTTCCATCCGAGGCATCGCTGGCAATGCGGTGCAGCCAATTCAAGCTTTGGAGCTAGGTGGAGGGCAGGAGCTGCTGGATTAACTTAACTTTAGACTTTTCCCTTGAAAAAAGTAGTGATATTTTAGTATTATTTTCACTGATTGAAAATCAATTTAAACAAACCACTTATGGTTTCTTTCCCTCTGCAACTGATCGACGGTCATGCAATCATTGAATCCCATAACTATCGAATATTGATAGATACAGGATCCCCCAAAACTATCCATATCTCCACCACCCTTGACTTAATGGGAAAGTCCTTCTCTTGCTTAAGAGAATTTGGGGGAGTAAGTAGTAATAGGCTTTCTGCGTTAATTGGAAGCCCAGTTACCACCCTTTTGGGTATGGATATTATTTCCCAGTTCAAGGTATTATTTGACTACTCCAATAAATGCATTTGGTTTAGCGAAACTGATATGATCAGTAAAGGAGTTGCAATTCCTTTAGTCCAGTTTAGCAACATTCCTATCGTGGAGTTGGAGGTGTTTGGAAGATCGCTCAAGTTTTTGCTTGATTCGGGGGCCAAGTTATCCTATTTGGAGACATCCTTCACCAAGGGTCTCCACTCACAGGTAGTAGCAAGTGACTTTTATCCAAGTTATGGACGGTTTGAAACAAAAATTTATACCTTAGAGTGTACTGTGGTGGAAGCAACCTTCCCGGTAAACTTTGGAAATCTACCTTCACAAATGGCTGGAATATTACCTCAAGCAAATGTGCAAGGGATTATAGGATTTGATTTGTTTAATCGTTTTCAAGTTCTTCTTAATATGCAGGAAAATAAGCTGCAACTCAACTGACTTTGACTTGCCTAGGTACATGCACCAAGTATAGCTAGGAAAAGAAAGGAATCTTTTTTCCTAGCTTTTTAGGATGAATAGTGGACTGATTTCTACTGATAAAGCTTACACCTTCAATTTGCCAAGATGTTCTTCCGCTCGTTTCAAAATTCCAGTTTCGTCTTCAACTACTATTTGAGTATCTACCCCATGTTTTTCATTAGGCCGCTTTAGGATTTGGTAATACTGTTCTAAACCAAAGGTGCCTAGAAGGACACTAATCTCTCTATTGATTTTCGATATCCGTTCGCTTATTGCATTACTTTTGATTTCTTTAAATTTTCCATCTTCTTCTTTAAGTCCACACAATCTGGCAATTAGTTTGGAGTTACTGAAGCCTGCGAGTTCTTCATACAGCTGATTTAAAAAATAAAAATCTTGGTTTCTTGTACTCAGATACAAGCCTTGCTTTTTCTTTAAAAAATAGAGATATAGGACGGTATGGGCCACATCGAGTTGAATTGCCCCCACCCCATCAAAATAAATCTGACATCCTAATTTTTTGCTGTAGGCTTGTTTGATAATTACCTTGATGGGTTTGGGTTCAATTTTTCGGTAATATTCTCCCTCTACGATATCGTGTCTGATTTTTTCCAAACCTGAACGGAAATAGGCCAGCAAATTGATATCTGGCAAACTGCCTAAAAAGCTATCCATACATGTGGGACAAATGCGTGCAGTCAAGAGCTTTAAATCTACTTTTTCTTTGGCTCTGTTAAAATCAAGAATACAGCCCATGTCTTCATGATGTAGTGCTGCTTTCGCTTCACTCTGCTGTTTGAAATAAATAACGATCAACAATGATATTAAGACATGAAAGGCTATTGGGTATTTAATTGGGTGGTCTCCAGCAATTAATTTATCCCAATTGTTGAGGTCTATAAAAATGTTTCGGTTTTGGAAATCGATTCCATTGAAATGGTTGTTGGCAATTGGTTGAGTAGTAAGAAATACCAGAATTTGTCCATTCCCAATATCAAATTCTATTCTGAATTCCTGCATCCAACTAAAAAAATCTGCTTCACTAAGTATACCTACAGATTTAGGACTTGGTATGAAGGGTCCCTTGCTCCCTTTTTTCAGCTGGTATTCCAGGTATTTTCCAGGAATAGATTCCAATACCTCTTTCACCTTAAATAGTTGGGATTCATCCTGCTTTTCAGCAGTTAAAATAATTGAATAGGGCATAGTGTTGTCATTTTCTCTAAAAGAGAAAGAATATGCTGAGTTCAAATGATAATTGCAACAGTTTTATTTTCAGGGTTTCAATAGGATTATTGAAATTCAACTTTCGAATGGTTAGATAATTTATCTTTTTTTGAATAGCTAATGTTTTGTGCTCTGCATGATCTCTTGCTTTAACCTCCCAAGGATTGTTTTCGTAAATTCATTGTAAAGCTCTAATCCCTACTTTATTTCATCTTTTAAAATAGTTTTGAAGATGATGACAGTATTCATGTATTACTGTGTCTGTAACTTCAATTAATTTGGAAGACTTACAAAGATAAATCACAAGGATATGGCTATTTAAAAAATACCTACCTAAGACTGACTTTGTAATGTAATACTTTACACCATATATGGTTTTGTAAAAGTTACATTGGTTTCTATTAATGACAGAAGATGCCTTACAAATACAGCCAAAGCCGCTGGGATATCTACCCTTTTAATTTCCAGAGATTCCTAATAATATTTTTCTAGCCTTCTAAAAAGAACGAGTAGGAATACAAAGTGCTGGGGTATGATTATCTCTCTGTCCATGATCAAAATGGGTTAATTGTACCAAGTAATCTTAGTATTTGAAAACACAGGTAGATTAATTAAGAGTTGGGTGTTTAATAAAAATTGAAGTTGCTTTTTGGATGAAAACTGTTTGGAGAACCCTTGCTTTATCAGGGTATTTAAAAGATTATTCTCAATAATTTTTTTCTTGATTAGATGTAATTCAGTATTGGAAAGATTAGGGCTATGGGGTGAAGATAAGTTTGAATTATAGCTATATTTTTCCATTAATGTCTTGCTCAGGAACTCTAATGCAAACCTTGGATCAGTTACATTATTGTTAATAAACCATCGGCTTTTGTGAAGTTCTAAAACAATATTAAATGCGTACTCTTTGATAAATTGAGGTATTTGTTCCATGATTTTTAATTAATACAAAAAAAATGTATTAATTTGTAAAATGAAAGTTTTCGACAATAAAATTTTGTTGTCCAAGTAATTTCTAAAAAAATCAAGAAGCTATGAATTTATTCATACCAAATGATGAATTTCCCAAGGAGGCCCTTAATTGCATTGATAAGATTATAAATCATAATCTTATTACTGAAAAACTTCTGAGCTCCACCTTATTTCACAGAGAATTGATCTCTTTTATAAACATAAATTGTCAGTCTTCTGACTTTGGACTAATGAAGAAGCTATATGAATATGGAATTTATTCGAGATTAGCTCAACTTTTGGATGAAACCGAAAAGGACTTAAATCGCTCAGAAAAATCTTTTTTAGATTCAGTTCTGACATATGAAAAACGTTTAGAATTGTTGTTCACTCTAATATCAATTTCTAAAATGAACTTTAAAGTTTCGCCATCTTTGAACAAAGCGACCGGGTATACATATATTGCTTTGACATACTACAGAGGGTTCCTTCCGAAGTTTGCTCATGCAAAAAGAAGTTTTAGAATATTGAATAGGCTTGATTCTTATTCTTCTGATAATGACCCGCAAATCTGGAAGGATGCGGAATATAAATTCATGAAAGAATCTCTTCATAATTATGATCAATTGCAAGCTACATTCACTACCCCTGAGGGCTAATTATTTCAGCCAAAGTTTTTTTACGCAATAATTAAGTTACCATGTAAAAGCATGCTTTACATTAATGTTAGATGACGAATTTGTTGATAATCCTTATTCCAATTCCGCACTTTCTGCCGCGTGACATTCTAAAGTTTTAAACTAATGGTTGGTCGATTGTTAAAAAATATTTTGTTGTTAATTATTATCAGGGTTTTGGTGGGGTCCTGTGCACCACTTAAAAATCCACCGTACATCCTCGTCAACGGAGAGTGTCAGCTGACAGAAAAAAATGTTATTAAGATGATTAAAATCAAAAATCAAACAGGAATTGATTACGTTTGGTTTGAATGTGAATGTACCCCAAGAAAAAAGATGGATTCTATCATTGATGTTAGATTGACAATGATCAATAATAAAATGATGAAAGAATACTAGTTTATTAGCCAAGTTCTCTTCTCGATAGAAGCGACATTCTAGTTGCTAATGGAAAGACGATACCACAGCTTTATTTTTTATTTCCAGACATTTACATCCATTCAGACCTCTTCGCTCATCACTATTATTGCAACTATTCTCAACACCAATACAATGATTTAATGGCTGAGTCTAGATCATTCAGAAGGGTTTATTTCAAATCATTTTTAGTAAGTGATGAAAAGAGTATTAGGATTCAAAAGGTTGAAAGGGTTGGTTTAGCAAATAGCTTCTGGCTTATAGAATTTTCTTGTTTTAGAAATTAAGAAATCCTCATTCCGATGAGTGAGATAGAGCTTACAATTGATTTATTATTTAATAAGTGTGATGTTATTTTGAACGGAATGGTTACTCACAGTGGAATCCCGCCAGTTTTTTATTGGTTTTTATTACCATCACTTCAAATTAAATACGCTTTATCGGATGTTGGTTACCATTTTTACAAAGAGGAGTTAAATAAGTTTGTTGAATTGGGAGCATGGGTGAAGTTGTTTAATGAATATTTAACAGATTGTGAAATCGAAAAGCTGTCTTTCAATAAGGTTTTACAACCCTTTGATTATTTTTCATTAAAAATGGAAATCTTTACAGATTGCGTAGGATCTGAGCGGCTTGATTTATGGAAATATCCATATTGATAACAGTTTTCATCATCCAGGAATTACAAGCTCGTATAATCTCATTAAGTACTAAATTGATGGAATTAATTTGCTTTGTGTCAAATACTAAAATAAACTGGTTGGGGTGATGTTAGATGAAGGGAGAATGCTGTAGATAGAATTCATAGGATATATGCTCTCTTATTAAATATTATTACTTCAATTTATCTTAACCCTTTGAAAGATGAAAAAACTATCTAAATCTAAGTTTAGAAACGGTCTAGAGTGCCCCAACAAGCTTTATTTTCTATCTAAGGGGAGTACCTATTTTAATAAAAAAATAGAAGACCCGTTTCTGGAATCCTTAGCTCAGGGAGGTTTTCAGGTGGAAGAGCTCGCACGTCTTCACTATCCAGAGGGAGTTCTACTTTTGTGGGCGGCCTTTCTAGCTCAAGTTCAAGTTTCAGAAGAACAGATTCTGCTGTTTCTCGGATTGACCTTAGTGTTG
>CBFIDS010000017.1:0-3227 GCA_965661435.1 Roseivirga sp. | reverse complement strand
GAGGCGTTTGAATTAATTATCTCGTTAGCTTCTTGAACCATTACTTTGAGTAAAGCTCTAGCTCGGGCATATTGAGATTTTGAAGTTCCTTCTGTGATCCCCATCATCTCTGCAATCTCTTTGTGTCCATAACCTTCAATGGCAAAAAGGTTAAAAACAGTTCGACAGCCCACAGGGATTTTTTGCATCATTGCCATCATCTCTGTGAAATGCAAATGCGATAAAACCAGCTCTTTTTCTACATAGAGAGGTGTTTTATCTATATCCAACATCGGTTGTTGGTATAATTTCTTCCGGTTATGATTAATGGCCGTGTTTACCACTATTCTCTTCAACCAAGTCAAGAATTGCGCTTCTTGCCTAAATGATTCAAGGCTATTGAAGATCTTTATAAAGGCGTCTTGAAGAATATCTTCAGCATCAGCTTGCGATTTTGCATATCTCATAGCCATAGGCATTAGCTTCGAGGCATAGCGCTCATATAACTCACGCTGAGCCTTTAGCTCACCTTTAATGCACTTCTGAATTAATTCTATATCTTGAATCATTGACCTTCCGGAAGATCTTCTCTTCCCTTATATGACACAGTGGTATTAAAATTGGTTGTAAGACAATAAAATATTTCCTTCAATTATCTATGAGAGTGAACAGTATCAAAATTATCACCATTTTCCTAATCCTATTCTCAAATCAAAGTATTGCTCAAAAGGATTTACAATTTATCAACGCTACTTATGAATCGAGCATACAAACGGTTCAGATCAATAGGTTAGGAAGTGCTGTAGAAGATGCATTGGCCCCTCCTGTCACACAAGTAAATCGAAGAGGTTTAGTACTGTCTTTCGATGACCTAAGAGAGGACGCAGATTATTATTATGTTTATTTCATTCATTGTAATGCCGACTGGAGTCCTTCTAGGATCAGGCCCAACATGTATTTAAATGCTTACAACGAGTTTGAGATAGCCAGTTTTGAATTCAGTGCCGAGGCTAAACAGATGTATGTCAATTACTCTATTGAATTACCAGCATTTAAAGCCTCAGGTAATTATTTAGCAGTAGTATATCGAGATAAAGACAAAGAAGATATCGTTTTGTCAAGGAGGTTTTATGTATTTGAAGAAAAGGTGAAAGCAGGTTTAAAAATTACTAGGTCTACAAATCCTGGAAACCAAAGGACACATCAGCGATTTGAAGTCACATTGAATTATGCCGAATTGAATGCAGTGGATCCCAAAACACAGTTCAAAGTCAATGTTAGACAAAATCAAAGAGATGATTATACAGCTTTTGAATTACCTACCACTTTCATTGATCAAAACAGCAAGCTGATCCGCTATCAGAATTTTGGAGAACAAAATGAGTTTCCCGGTACCAATGAATTCAGGAATTTTGATTTGGGTACAGTTACATTTAATGGAAGAAATATTCAGGATGTAAAAGTCCAAAGAAATGAGGTTTTTGCAGAACTGAGAACAGATCAACCTTTGGCAGATACATATCTACAACAACTAGATATAAATGGACAATTCTATATACGAGATCTTGAAGGTCGTGCTGGTAGCAATACAGCAGAATATATTAGAACTAATTTGAAGCTGGAATATCCTGAAACCAATGAGAAAGTGTTTGTTATTGGAGCCTTTAATAATTGGCGTACCAGTAAAGATTTTGAAATGATATTTAATCGCTCATCTGAATTGTATGAAATAGAGCTTTTGGTTAAGCAAGGTTGGTACAATTACACCTATGTAACCTCAGGCGTCAATACTCAGGAGATTGATGGCACCTTCTTCGACACTGAAAACTTTTATGAAGCTTTTGTTTATTTCCGTACAATGGGAGGACGAGGTGATCAATTAGTCGGTTATGTTACCAACGCTTTCAACACTAGGCGGTAGCCATATCCTTTGCAAAATGATATTTTTCTGTTCGATCCGTAGGATCCATATTTGCAATATCTAGCATGCCAAAGCCCTTATAAGTGTAGTTACCTAATCCTGTATGGAATAAAAATTCTTGTACTTCTTTTTCAGCATAAAGTTTGAAAGGCAGAGTATAGCCTCTCACTTCGTATTTAACGTCATTATCAAACAGTGAGTAAATTCTCGCGAATTTCTTTTCCTTTTCTCTCATTCTGGTGAGATAAGTCATATCTGGTACAACTTGAAACTTCTTGAATTTCTCAAAATCAGAAGGAGAATATTCTCCGGTTTGCTCCAATCTCTGCAAAGTAGAATCATATAAAAGGTCAGAGAATTCATCAGACTCCGGTGTTATGAAGCGCTTTGAATGCTCATCATTAAATTCTGCTTTAAACGGAACTAATGGTGAAATACAAATGAACTTTGACTCTTCTGTTAAATCTATAGGGTTTTCAATCTCCGTAAAGAGTGGGCTTACTTCAAGGTTACCTAGACTTATGTTGTCAAATTCGAAAATCTGCTCTAATAAATAATCAATAAACTCTTGATTGGATGAAGAAACGACAAGCGTTACCAAATTGGAATAATAGTGTAGGCCATTCCTGGAGACCTTAGTTTGGCCTTTAAGACCAGAGAAGTTATAAAACTGGTAATTGAAGAATTTCTGCTCACCTCCCTTTACCAAAACCCCTTTTAAAAACTGAGCTAAAATATGCTGATGATGAAACGGCAAATAAGCTCCACGATTCTTGAGTTTAAAAATTACTCTAATTCTCACAACACTCTACTTTTAATTTCCTATTCCAAACTGACTAACCAGTTAGGTAAGTCTCTAACTTCATGGATTATAGGATTGTTCAAGCTCGTAAGAATTTTTCAAGTAAAATTGAGTTCCATGCTATACATTAAAGCGGAAGTGCATAATATCTCCGTCTTTAACCACATAGTCTTTACCTTGTATGGATAGTTTTCCAGCTTCTTTGATGGCTACTTCAGTTTTTAGGTTTTGGTAGTCATCTAGCTTAATTACCTCAGCTTTAATAAATCCCTTTTCAAAATCAGTATGAATGACTCCTGCTGCTTGAGGCGCTTTCCATCCTTCTGTGATAGTCCACGCACGGACTTCTTGAGGGCCTGCAGTGAAATAAGTGATCAGATTAAGTAAAGAATAAGAAGCTTTGATCAGTCTATTGAGCCCAGATTCATTCAACCCATATTCTTCTAAGAACATGGCTTTCTCATCTGGATCTTCCAACTCCGCAATTTGAGATTCAATAGAAGCCGAGATGATCAGAACATCTGC
>CBFIDS010000016.1:0-3449 GCA_965661435.1 Roseivirga sp. | reverse complement strand
CGTAAAGTGAAGCTTTTTGTGAGTTGATTAAATCTTCTCCAAAAATGGCTTTCTTTATACTCCTTGCAGTTGAGTCATTGATTCCATTTTTACTAAGGTTGATAGGTCGATAGTTAAAAGAAAAGCTGGAATCAAATTGACCTAATAATTGCTGTCTACGAAGGTAATTCTGAATCATCGTAGAACCCAAGGTCACGGTTTGTGCATAACCTTTTAGATTGTACGAGATTAAAATTAGAACGATCAAAAATGCTTTTTTCATGTCAATCAAATACAGTAATGCTTAAATTATCCATTGACCAACTTTCATTACAGGCATCAGAACCCCCTGGTTCTTTCAATCTATCGTAAAAGGCAATGACAACAGAATCCTCATTGTGGGGAAAATATCTTTCTATGGTATAAACAGACGTGGCGTTTGGTGTATCTGACCATAAGCATCTACCTGATATTTGTTTAGATAGAGCTTCTGTCCTGGCATTGTTTTCAAAAGGATAATGATTAGGGTAAGATTGACTATAACACCATGCAGAAACACATAGGCCATTTGAAAAAGTGGTTTCAAAAAAAACTTTATCTGAAATTTTAACTTTTTTATGAGGATCGAATTCTATAAACCATGCATCATGATCAGGAATATCTAGTTGCATTTCATTCGTGTTGCCTTCCCATGAATCGTGTATATACAGGTCGAATTCTAATCTCAAATATTTGTGTTCAGGCAAATCATTAATTCTCAAAGAAAAACCAGAGTTATTAAATGGCCCCATTACTCGAGACCCGTCAAAATCTGATATCCATACACTGTCGATATTTGTGTAGTCGGTTTCAAAATCATAAAAGTAAAAAGGAGTTTCAACCAGTATTTCCTCTTCTGCACAAGATGAAATTAGAAATACTGATATTAACAGTAACAATAGAGAATTAATTTTTGAGTTCGAAGTTAACATTTGAATCAATGAACAGCTCAGTATGTAGGCATACAAAACTAGTTGTTTAAATTTGTTTTCCATGAAGTATATGAAAAAGCTAGTCTTAATAGTTATTTGTCTTTCAGCATATATAGAATCTCCTCTTTATGGACAAGATCAGGATTCTATGAGTGTTTCTGTTAGTTCAGGCGTTCTTGTTTCAAGTCAAGGGTTTAATCCGTTTTATTTAGTTCATAATCGGCTAGGGAAAGTAAAGGATCATGAAAACACATTCTTGGAAGGGAACATCTATTTTAGCAAAGCGTTCACGTCTAATTGGACATTTAGGACTGGAGGTGGAATAAGAAATGCGAAGCTTTATGAGCTATTTGGTTCTTTTCTTTGGAGAGATTTTGAATTATTTGTAGGTAGGAAGCCTGAAGTATTGGGAGGGATAGAAAATAATAAATTGACAACAGGTAGTTTAGCTCTAGGGCAAAATGCAATTCCAATTACTCAATTAAACCTAAGCTTAAAAAGTTTTAAAGCGATTCCCTTGACTTTTAATTTATTGGAATTCAAAGGTGGAATCAGTCATGGTAAATTTGAGAGGGATAGATTTGTTGAATCTCCAACTCTACATCAAAAATATGTTTCTTTCAGGCTAAACTTAGAAAAAGAGGCCGGTTTTAAAGTATCCGGTTCACTCATACATATTGCTCAATTTGGAGGAATTACTCAAAATGGAGATCAGTTACCAAATTCCTTTGAAGACTTTTTAAGAGTCGCAACTGGCCGTGGGATTCCAGGTACAATCATTGGTCAGGGTGGGGAAAGCAATGGATTAGGCAATCATATGGGTATCACAGAATATACCTTGGATATTGATATTGGAAAGAACAGCCTATTAATAAATGCTCAGAAACCATTTGAAGATGACGGTGGTATGAATTACACTCCTGTTAAAGACTTGTTAGTAGGGGTTAAATTGATCAGGCCAGATTCTAAGATTCGGCAGCTATATTTAGAGTTTTTCCAAACAATTTGGCAGTCAGGGCCAGGAATTCCTGATAGAACGGATAAATATATCACAGATGAAGATAATTTCGGATTTAAGTATGGTGGTAGAGATGATTTTTACAACAATTACCTGTATCAATCAGGTCTAACATATCAAGGAAGAATTTTGTCTAATCCTTTGTTTCTAACCTATAATTGGTCTCAGAATTTTGAAGAACCTTTTGCCAATTATGAAAATGAAATCATTAATAATCGAATTAGGGCATTCCATTTTGGAAGTTTAATTCAAGCAAGCCAGGATTTATTATTGAGGACAATGATGACCTACTCAATCAATTATGGAACTTATGCAGGCTTATACGAAGGCCGTTTTGCTTGGGAGGGAATTCAAACTGATCCTGATTTCGAATATGTGTTCCTTGGAGGAAAAAATCAGTTCTATAGTTTAGTTGAAGGGGTATATGATACTCAATTGTTCAAGCAGCCGGTTAAATTAAAGGCAATGTTAGCTGGAGATTTTGGGCAATTATACAATAATGTAGGGATGGAATTAGGCATTGAGTTCTTGTTAAGTTCTTATTAATTCTTTCAAATTTCCCAGATTTGTTCTTTTGACTGCTATTTTTGTCGAAGATTTAATAAACATTCATTGAGAAAGCGATTTAATAGATATTTCCCACCGTTATTCGTTGCAGGCGAATTATTGGTTTTAGCCATTATTTTCCTAATCAGCTATTTTGTTGCTTTTGGTTCATTTGAAATAAGCGATTCTTATGCTTATGGATTTCTTGTCTACATGGGAGTCTGGCCTTTGTTTTCATACCTCAACAAGGATTATAAGATCGGTCGTGCAGTTAGTTATTACACTACTCTAAAGAGGGCTTTTACAAGTGTTTTTGTATTTTTTTCTACGATTTCCATTCTTTGGATATTTCTTGCAGGTGATGACGAGATCAATCGCCACTTTATCATGGCCTTGGTTCTTTTTCTCTTTCTCTGGTTAACTATCTATAGAGTTTTTGTTCATTTAGCTTTAGACAGATACAGAACCTTCGGTGGAAATATTATTAAAGCTGCTATTGTAGGATACGATAGACTTACTTTTAATTTATTCGACCTTCTTAGAAAAAAGCCACATTATGGTATTCGCTGTGCGGGGTTCTATTCAGTAAATGATGAAGTAAAAAAGTTATATAAATATCCTTTAATTGGGACTCTTGATACTTTGCTCGAAGAGCAGATTGACTCTTATGATTTTATCTACCTCAGCGATAACCTACCAAAAGCGACTAAAGACTTGGTAATCGATATTGCTGATCACCATGCAAAGAAAGTAAAGTTGCTGCTAGAGATAAAAACAGATGCCCTTAAGACATTTGTTCTTCGAAAGTACGATTCGATGTCAATAATTGATATCAATAATTTACCGCTGGATAGTTCATTGAATCTAGCAGTCAAACGTATTTTTGATTTGGTGTTTTCCTTCAGTATAATGGTTTTAATCCTTTCTTGGATGTA
>CBFIDS010000015.1:0-8751 GCA_965661435.1 Roseivirga sp. | reverse complement strand
ACGCTTCCGCCAACATCTTCATAACCAGCACCGCTGGCTTCAATGATGACTCCATTTTTCAGCTTTAATCTAGCTTTAGACCGACCAATGGGTTCAACAGATAGAATGTCTCCAAATTGAATATCTAACTGATGTTGTGTCCTTGAAAAGCGATCTTCCCAAATGCTTAGAACACCTAAATCTATGCCCAACCAAGAGTTACCTCCATTTTCCTCGTTTAAATCTTCCACTTCGCCTTTAGAAAGGTATTTCATAAAGTCATTAGAAGTTTTACTGGCGTTAAAGAGTTCAGACCAGAAAACTTCATCGGTTCCCCAACGAATAGGGCCTTTGTATATATCACCGTTAACGGTTTCAACCTCACCATAAATGAATGGAGATTTGGTTTGAGCTCGGGCGGAGCTCATAACAATGAGCAAACCAACACCTACTCCTATAAGCAGTAAAAAATTTCTCATAATGGAATGACCTTTATGTAGCTTTGTTTGCATACTACAAACATAGGCATGGAGTTTCCATATTTAGGGTGATTAAGAACAGAACAGGGCATCATATAGATGAATCGGGATATCCAGCTACTGAATTAATTCGGAAATGCTGAGGAATCTAATCTTGGAATTATCCTTAATGCATTTTTATAGTAAAGCTTTTTCAAGATCTCATCAGGTAATCCCAATCCGTACATTTTCCAATAAGCATGATACTTCTTGTAATAAGGGAAGTATTCATCTTGAGTTTCCAGCACTCTGAAGTAAGTAAAATACTCTTCAGGATTATAGGCGTCTTTCCCAAAGAGAACACGGTCTTGATATTTTTCGAAGAACTTGTTGGCGAATTTAGGTTGTCGTCCTAGTTCAGCAATTACAGCACCTATCTCTACCATCATATTTGGCATTTCGTCCAATAGCTCACCTAGATGATCTAAGTCATTGGCAAACCAGCCCATGTGTGCAGCAATAAAAGTAGTATTAGAGTGCTTCTTAAAAACATTGTGCTGTTCCTGAATTAGAGTTTCCCATGGGACAGGATCGTCTTTTTCACGTTTTCTTCTTGGATGAGTTTTAAGCTCTAGCCATCTTTCGTTATCTGCATCGAATGGCTCCCAAAACTGCTTTGGGTCAGCCGTGTGGATCAAAACCGGAATGCCCAGCTCTCCACATTTGGCCCATACCGGATCTAACCTTGGATCGTCTACAGCAACTCTTTTACCATCAACATCTTCTACACTGAAACCAAGGCTCTTAAAGATCTTTAAGCCACTAGCGCCTTGCTCAACATCGCGTTCTAATTGGGCAGCAGCCCTTTCTCCCCAGCTATCATCCAAGTTGCTAAAGTTGAGGTTCGCAAAGACAACGAATCTCTTGGCCTGATTCTCTCGAATATTGGCCATTGCATCCACAATAGATTTACCACTTCCTCCAGAAAGGTTGACCATTAAGCCCATATTCAAAGCATCCATTTCAGAAGCTAAGGCATTAAGGTCTCTTTCACCCATTCTCCATTGGTGACTATGTACATCTATAAATGGAAACTTAGCACGCTGCACGGGGTTTTCCGGCACAACCAAAGAAGAAGGTGGATTGTATTCTTCAAAAGAGACCGTTTGTGAAGAGGCTGAGATAATAATAAGGACAGATCCCAATAAGGTGAAAAGGCTTTTCATGTAGTTAAGGTTTTAATGCTTAATCGTATTTGACTAAAGATAGTTTTATCAAATGACGAATACCATGTAATTTATGGAGCTAAAGACGAGATGACATGGAAATTTCTTTAAGTGGGAAAGTTGTATTGGTAACAGGAGCCTCTAGAGGGATTGGAGCAGCCATCGCTAAGGTATGCTCTGAAGCAGGAGCTAAGGTGGCTATTCATTATAATTCGAATAAAGCTCAAGCACTTGAAGTAAAGAGCCAGTTGAACATAGAATGCGAAGTCTTTCAAGCCAATCTTTCTCAAGTACCAGACATTGCTCAGTTGTTTGAACAAGTAGTTGAGCATTATGGACAAGTTGATGTGCTGATCAATAATGCAGGAGTAGCGGTTTCAAGTGATTTTGAAGCTGATTCAAACCAATGGACTCAAGATTGGGATTTCAATTTTGCAGTCAATACTAGGGCCTTGGGTCTTTTATGCAAACTGGCCATCAATCATTTTAAACCGAACGGTGGAGGAAGGATCATCAACATTTCTTCTAGAGCCGCCTTTAGAGGAGATACGCTAGATTATTTGGCCTATGGAGCCTCCAAGGGAGCTATACCCTCTATGACCAGATCAATTGCTCGATATTGTGGTAAGGATAATATTCAGGCATTTACCATTGCTCCAGGTTTTGTACGAACGGATATGGCGCAAGACTTTATGGATCAATATGGAGAAGACTTCGCTTTGAGCGATATTGCATTAAACCAACTCACAGAACCAAAAGATCTTGCACCAATGGTGCTTTTGTTGGCTTCTGGCCTATCCGACCACGCAACAGGCTGTACCATAGATATCAATGCCGCGAGTTATGTGCATTAATTTGAAATAGATGAAGAAGCGATGTACATGGTGCGAAAACACCTTCGATCAATATATAGAGTATCATGATGAAGAATGGGGTGTCCCTGTTCATGATGATCAGGTTCATTTTGAGTTTTTGATCTTGGAAGGTGCACAAGCTGGGCTCAGTTGGTCAACCATTTTGAAAAGGAGGGAAGGTTACCGCGCAGCCTTTGCCAACTTTGATCCTAAGGAGGTAGCTCAGTTTAACGAAGAAAGAGTAGAAGCTTTACTGTTGGACAAAGGGATTATCAGAAATAGGCTGAAAGTAAGATCGGCAGTGACGAATGCACAGCAGTTCCTGAAAGTTCAAGAGGAATTTGGAACGTTCGATAAGTACGTCTGGTCTTTTGTAGGAGGAAAACCCATTATCAATGATTGGAATAGCATGTCAGAGGTTCCTGCCATTTCCAAAGAATCAGACGCCATTAGCAAAGACCTGAAAAAGCGAGGGTTTAAATTCGTGGGCAGCACCATCATGTATGCCTACATGCAGGCCTGTGGTTTGGTAAATGATCATACCACCGACTGTTTCAGGTATTCTGAAGTCTAGTTTTCGATACTTAGAACAACTTCTTTTCTTAGGATCACTAAAGCCCACATGCCTATAGACTCACCCTCAAATAAAATGGGTGAAGTAAATAAGAGTTTTGTGCCGTTTTCTAACTTCTGCACATTAGACTCAGAGGTAATTCCATTTTCCTTGTTGTATTGATAGGCTTGAAAAAGGGCTTGTGCTTTACCTTCTGGTTCTTCTTCACTCTCAAAGAGGTAGTAAGAGATCTCAAACGGGCTATCTTCTGGCCAATTGAACTGAAACTCTCCAGACTCTTTTGAAACGGATAATTGTTCGGAGAAGGTATTTCCAAGCTTTTCTGCCTGGTCTATGATCTGCGCTTCGGAAACCACTTTTATTTCCCTAGCTTCCATTTCCTCTCTGGCTTTAGTCGTGTCGATCTTTTGGTCGCCACAAGAAGAAAGGAGAAGGCAGAAACAGAAGAAGAAAATTTGAGCTGATTTCATGTTTTAGCAATGTTGTTTTTGTAAAGGTAAACAGCTAATACTTTTGTTTGTTAATTTTGTGAGCTAATCCAGTGGATATGATAGATAAGCTACAGGCTATAAAAGATAGATTCGAAGAAGTGGGGCAGTTGATCGTTCAGCCAGATGCCATGTCTGATATGAAGGCATACTCTAGGTTGAGTAAAGAATACAAGGACCTGGAGAAGATCGTGATTGCTTTTGATGAATATCAGGATGTATTGGCAAACATCGATTCCACTAAAAACTTGCTGAGAACTGAAAAGGATGAGGATTTCAGAGAAATGGCTAAAGCTGAATTGGATGAGTTTGAAAACAGGTCTAACGAACTCGAGGAAGAGCTGAAGGTCATGTTGATCCCGAAAGACCCAGATGATCATAAGGATGTGATCATGGAAATTCGTGCAGGAGCAGGTGGTGACGAAGCTGCCATCTTTGCAGGAGACCTGTATAGAATGTATGAGCGTTACATCGATACCAAAGGATGGTCAAAGGAACTGATCAGTATGAGTGAAGCATCATCTGGAGGTTTTAAAGAAATCGTCTTTGGTGTTTCTGGAGAGGATGTTTATGGCTCATTGAAGTTTGAATCAGGGGTCCATCGTGTGCAGCGAGTGCCAGTAACCGAATCACAAGGCAGGGTCCATACTTCTGCAGCTTCTGTAGCGGTATTACCCGAAGTGGAAGATGTTGATGTACAGCTCGACATGAAAGATGTGAAGAAAGATACTTATCGAGCATCGGGAGCAGGGGGTCAGCATGTGAACAAAACTGAATCAGCTGTTCGTTTAACACACATTCCGACAGGGACTGTAGTAGAGTGTCAAGACGGACGTTCACAACATAAGAATTACGATAAGGCCCTGACAGTGCTTCGTTCTAGGCTATACGAGAAGGAATTAAAGAAGCAGCAAGATGAAGTTGCTGGAGAAAGAAAGTCATTGGTAGGTTCTGGAGATAGATCAGATAAGATCAGAACATACAATTACCCACAAGGAAGAGTGACAGACCACAGAATTGGCTATTCAGTCCATAATCTTCCAACCGTTATGGATGGTGCCATTGAAGATTTTGTAGAGAATCTTAGAATTGCAGAGAATGCTGACAAACTTCAGGAAGGTGGTCAAGATTAATGTACTTCCAAAAAGAAATTTCACTCCCTACTAAGTCGAGAGGCTTTCATTTGATTACTCATGAGGTTGCACAGGCACTAGAGGATATAAGAAAGATCAACGTGGGTCTCCTTCATGTTCATATTAAGCACACCTCTGCAAGTTTAACCATCAATGAAAATGCAGATCCGACAGTAAGAGAAGATTTTGAATCTCATTTCAATCTGATGGTACCTGAGCATGGAACACATTATAAACACACTTTGGAAGGGCCAGATGATATGACTTCCCACATTAAAGCATCTTTGTTGGGGCCTTCGGTAACGATTCCAATTTCCAATGGGAGACTGAACTTAGGGACTTGGCAGGGAATCTATCTTTGTGAACACCGAAACTATGGTGGTAGCAGAAGGCTGGTATTAACAGCACATGGGGAATAGGGTGCTATTCCTGATAATCCATAGCTTCTAATTCGAAAAGCCTATTTACGGTTGTATTAAAGATCTCAGAGATCTTAAGTGCCAATGCCGTTGATGGAGTGTACTTTCCTCTTTCTATAGCATTTATGCTTTGTCTGGAGACACCCACCATGTCCGCAAGCTGCTCTTGGGTGATTTTTCTCTTTTTGCGTTCTACCTTCAGACTATTCTTCATTGTGGTCTTGATTTGACGTTTCGAATTTAGAACCGATTGGTCCTTAAGACAGACTCAAAAAGGTTAACTTTATATTACATTTTGATGCTCAAAGTGGCCTAATTGTTACAGACTTGTTAAAAAACAGTGAACCACTTCTTAACATTAAGCTTTTCAATTATCTTTGCGATCTAAACAAGAAGGACTATGTTATTCGACCCACCTATTGCAAGCGGAGCAAATACTTTCATCTGGATCGTTGTAATCTTGATTGGTTTCGTTGGAGCCATTTCGCAGCATGATGCGCTTTTCAAGGGCAAGAAGAAAAAGGAGGATGAAAGTCACTAAAGACCTCTCACTAGTCTGAGGTAATCAAACATTGTGATGCGAAAAGCCTCCTGGCTTTTTGAATCCCGAAGTATATCCAATCTTCGATCATCCTTAATCAATTTAAACTCACTTTCATTTTGGATCTGTTCGTAAACAGCTAATGCAAAATTTAGGTGATTTTGTTTATTTCCATTGATGAACTCTATAGTACCAGCCTCTCCAGCTTCATTATTATAAGTAAGCTTTAGAGAATTTAAGTCTCCTGTGGCCTGATTCGGTTCAAGTAACACATAAGCTTCATCAAATCTCCAGTTGTTGACGAGAGCCAGATTGATGATTGGATCTTCTGATTCCTCGACTCTCTTTTTATACCGATATACTTCAAGCTTAGCTTCTTCCATTACCTGCACATCGTAAGCGTTTTGTCTTACATTCTTGAAATAGAGTTTGGAAGAATCATCTGTTTTGAATGATATAGTTGTTTGATCTACCTTCTTGTCTTTAGAAGGATTGCAAGAGAAGAGAGTCATCAGGAGTAAGCCGAAAATCAATCTTAATTTCATTAAACAACAAACTGAAAGTATCGCTTAGTGTTCGAGATTCTTGGCAGTCTCCTGAATAAGTTTCCATGCGTTTTCCACATGAAAGGCCTCTAGATTCGTGTTTCCGAAGGCTAAACGTAAAGCAAGCATTCCATTTAGCTTAGTCTGTGTGAAAAACAATTTACCAGAAGCATTCACTTGATTCATGATCTTTTCATTCACCTTATCCAATTCAGAAGTTTCTGTTTTTGTATATCTAAAACAAACGGTGTTCAAAGGAACGGGGGCCAGTAATTCAAAATCTGCATGTTCGGTGATCTCTTTGGCCAGCCAGCTTCCTAAAGTAATATGCTTTCGAATCTTTTCCTGAATGCCTTCTACTCCCATTTCACGAATGACAAACCAAAGTTTTAATGCTCGGAATCTTCTACCTAGAGGAATCCCCCAGTCGCGATAGTTTTTCACTTCTCCATCGAAATTGGTTTTTAGATAATCAGGAGTAATCGTGAATGTATTGACCAATCCCACAGGGTCTTTCACAAAGTATGCTGTGCAGTCAAAATTGGTGAACATCCATTTATGCGGATTAAAAACAAAGGAGTCTGCTTTTTCAATGCCTTCAGACATCCATCGCATTTCTGGTAGTACTAGAGCTGTTCCTGCATAGGCAGCATCGACATGATGCCACACCTTATATTTTTGACAAATACTTCCAATTTCATTTATCGGATCTATGGCCGTTGTGCTCGTAGTACCAATGGCGGAAACCACACAAAGAGGAATAAATCCAGCTTTAAGGTCTAATTTGATTTGCTTTTCCAGATTTTCTGGGATCATTGCAAAGCTTTCATCGACCTCTATTTTTCTCAACTGCTCGATTCCAAAACCTGCGATTTTTACATCTTTATCTATTGAGGAGTGTATTTCTTTTGAGGCATAAATGGTGAACTTTCGTTCTTCATAGCCTTTTTGATTGATCTGATAATCAGTGGCTTTTTCTCTTGCAGTGAGCAAGGCACAAAGTGTGGCCGTGGAGGCCGTATCCTGAATTACCCCAGTGAAATCTTTTGGTAAGCCCAGCATTTCTTGGAGCCAATTCATCATTTGCTCCTCTAACTCTGCTGCGGCTGGTGAGGTGAGCCACTGCATGCACTGAGCGCCTAACGTACTCATCAGCATTTCAGCTAAAACAGATCCCTTGCTTTTATTCGCTGGGAAATAGGCCATGAAGTTGGGGCTTTCCCAATGGGTAATTCCCGGCATGATGATATCATTGAAGTCTTTCAATACCTGATCGAATGACTCTGCCTGATTAGGGGCTTTGGTTGGAATCTGTTTCAGAATGTCCCCTGGTTTTACCTGAGACATTACTGGGTAATTTTCCACATTTTCGAAATAGTCAGCCATCCAATCCACTAGCTCATGTGCATGCTTTCTAAAAGTTTCAGTGTTCATTCCGCTACGTTTATCTGCCATATTGTCCGATAACAAAGTTAGCATATAACTTGCACGACCAATCACGTATTTTTTATCAAAATCAAAATAGACAATGAAGAAAAAATGGATCGTATTGATCATAGTGGTTGTACTACTATTGATCGGATATTCAAGTATAAAAGGAACCTACAATACAATGGTTCAGCAAGACGAAGGAATTGGTGCTGCTTGGGCACAAGTAGAAAATCAATACCAAAGGCGTTCAGACCTTATTCCAAATTTGGTCAACACGGTAAAGGGCTATGCCGACTTTGAGCAAGAGACTCTTACAGGAGTGATCGAAGCGAGAGCAAAAGCGACATCTGTTAATATAGACCCTTCGAATCTTTCTCCTGAAGCTATTGCTAATTTCGAGCAAGCGCAACAAGGATTAAGTGGTGCGTTAAGCAGGCTTTTAGTGAGTGTAGAAAGATATCCAGACCTGAAAGCGAGTACGCAATTCCAGCAGCTACAAGTTCAGTTAGAAGGAACTGAAAATAGAATTGCAGTGGAAAGAAGGAACTTCAATGAAGATGTTAGAGCTTATAATACCTACATCAGAAGTTTCCCAAAGAACTTTTACGCAAACATGTTTGGTTTCGATCAGAAAGGATATTTCGAAGCGACTGCAGGATCAGAGAATGCACCAGAAGTAAGTTTTGACTAATGGCTGAAGCAAGTTTTACATCAGATCAGAAGAAGCGCATCAAAGCCGCGATTGAAGAAGCAGAGTTGAATACCAGTGGTGAAATTCGAGTGCATTTGGAGAATCATTGCAAGAAAGACAATGTGCTCGATAGAGCTGCACAAGTGTTTGCGATGCTGAAGATGCATGAGACAGAAGCCAGAAATGGTGTGCTCCTCTACATGGCCATCAAAGACCATAAGTTTGGAATCATTGGCGATGGTGGTATCAACGCTCAGGTTGAAGAAGACTTTTGGGATATTACAAAAGAGAAAATGGTGAAGCACTTTAAAGAAGGCGATTTCACTCAAGGATTGATAGAAGGAATACTATGTGCCGGAGAAAGGCTTAAGGAATTCTTCCCTTATCAATCAGACGACAAGAACGAATTATC
>CBFIDS010000014.1:0-40795 GCA_965661435.1 Roseivirga sp. | reverse complement strand
TATATAGCCTAACTTGACCAGGTGATAGCGATTCTTTTCTAGCTTTTCACCATCGAATGTGGTTCTATACCAAGCAAAGCCATCGTATCCGTTGAATCCTTCCCGCTCCCACCGCTCTGGAACATAAATTTCTTCCCAATCAGAATCATCATACTTTGGTGATGCCCATTCTTCCCTGTCCCCTATGGAAAACTTCCAATCTCCTCTTAGGCTGATCAACCTTCTGGCATCCTGACCAAGGGCCGCCAAACTGAAAGTGATTAACACTAAGCTTAATACTATCTTCTTCATCTTTTCCCTTTACTGTTTAAATCCGGCCACTTCATAGAAGTAGCCGGGTTTGTAGTAGTTTTAGTTTGTTGTTTTTGTTTTTGACTCTTGAGCTTATGATACAATTTTACGGTGCTTTTGAATACACGGTGTCATTATTCAGTAAACGAATGTCATAAGTTGTCATAACTCATTCCAATTTTAAACCTTATTCAGTCTGCTTTTCGTTTTTCAATAACTTGTAGCCCACCCCATGTACAGTTAGTATGTACCTAGGTTCGTTCGGGTTTTCTTCAATTCTTTGCCTTAAACGCATGATAAAATTATCCACGGTTCTGGTGGTAGGTTGGCTGTCATAACCCCAAACCTTATTTAGAAGATCATACCTGCTTACCACTTGATTCATGTGCTCTGCTAGGTAGTGCAGGATCTCAAATTCTTTGTGAGACATACGCACTTCTCCTTCTTTTGTCTTGGCTGAGAATTGATCAAAATCTACAGTGAGCCCTCCAATAGTTACCTCACCTTTTAATAAATCATCGCCTTTACCTTCGGTTCTTCTTAATATCGCCTTCACTCTGGCAATTAATTCCCTGAGGCTGAATGGTTTAGTTAGATAATCATCGGCTCCCAATTCTAAACCAAGTACTTTATCGATTTCTTCACTCTTGGCGGTAAGGAAAATGATCGGTGTTTTAATGCCTGACTTTCGCATTGCCTTACAAACATCGAATCCCGACATTTTAGGCATCATTACATCTAGAATGATCAGGTCGTAATCAGCTGCTATGGCTTTTTGTAAACCTTCGGCACCATCAATGGCGAGTTCTACCTGGTACGATTCAAACTCCAGGTTATCCTTCAACCCCAGCCGCATTGAGGGCTCATCTTCAACTATTAGAATCTTCGACATGAATAAAAAATTAAGTCTTTCAATTTATGATGCATATAAAGGGAGTGATACTTTAAACTCACTTCCTTTTCCGTATTTACTTTTAATCTGTACTTCACCATCGTGAGCATCAATGATATGCTTAACAATTGACAGTCCGAGGCCAGAACCCTTTGTATCATGGACATCTCCATTAGGAACTCGGTAGAACTTTTCAAAAAGCTTATTCAATTGATCCTTTTCGATTCCCATTCCTTTATCCTTAATGCTAAAAAAAGCTTTATCTCCTGCTATTCCGGTCTCTACATTTACGCTCTTTTCTGTTAGACTGTATTTCATCCCGTTATCAATCAGATTGACCAGAACTTCGATCATTGCCTCTTTATCGGCTTCAATTGGGAGTTTCTCATTTTTTAAATTCACTTGATGCTCGAACCCATTGCTTTCTAAATGGTAGGAATAGGTATTCATCACATCCTCCACCACCTCATTCAAGTCGAGTTTTGATTTTTGGTATTCCCTTTTATCCGCCTCAATTTTAGAGAAACTCAGAATTCTATTGAGCATACTGCTCAGCCTCGTTACTTCTTTAGAAATGATCTCGTAATACTCATGTTTCTTCGTTTCATCTTTTACTCTTCCCAGTAAAAGTGTCTCTGCGAACATATTGATCAATGCCAAAGGCGTACGGATCTCATGGGAAACATTAGAAACAAAGTCTGCCTTCTTTTGAGCCAATTCCATCTCCCCCTGAACATTCCTAAATACCAGTGTTACTCCAATGATCATAACTAGCATGAGTAGCCCTAAAGCAATCAAATTCTGATTCTTTCTTCGATTGACGGCTTCTTCAACAGTCCCACCTTCTCTGGCAATTCCCACTTCGAATCTAGGAAGTAGATCAAGAGGTTCACTTTCAATATCACCGACTACTTCTCCACTAGTAGAATAGACCTGATAACCATCGCTAATACGATTACATGTAATGATGAAATCTCCTTGGGCCATCTCTTGAAACTTAGGAACGAGGCCTTGCTCTATAAATCGAATCGCATCGAAAAAATAAATATTCAGGTATGTCCGTCCATTGCTATTAGACACCAAGAACTGAAAATCGATATCGATTCCATTAAAAGTAAAGAAGTTATCAAAAGATTCTACCTTTTGGAAACCACCGTTATTAAGATAACCGACCAATCGATTAATTATCCTTTCGTTGGCATATACCAAACTGTCAGCGGCTTGATTGAATTCAGGAGTTAGAAATTTATCGTAAGGAGAAATAATTGCCTCACCTTCGCCATCAATCTCTGTTGAATAAAGGGCATATACATAAGGAAAAGTCCCCATCCAGTTAAGTGTCTGCTGCGGAGCATCAACCCACTCACCATTCTTTAGAACACCAAAAAACTCATCGCTCTTATCCTGAGCCGCTTGATTAACCGAAAATAGAACTGACTCTAACTGTCTCCGATAAATTGTGGTGAGCTCACGCTCGTCTACTGTTAGCGAATTCAGCTGAAACACGCCATAAGAAACGACTGGGATCACAAGGATCAGTAGAATAACAAAAATGGACTTTTTACCCTTTGAAGTCAATTTGAGTGAGATTTAATTGCATGAAATTACGGATAAGAGTAGAAGACAGTTAATTTTATGACAATCTTTTACAAAGCATGGATTTTTGAAGAGAAAGCCATACCTTTGCAGCCCGAAATATAATTTTATTGAAATGTTAAAAAATTACGAGACAGTATTCATTTTAAATCCCGTTTTGTCTGATGATCAGATGAAGGATGCTGTCGGCCAATACGAACAACTTCTGAAAGATGGAGGCGCTGAGGTCATTAACGTAGAAAAATGGGGCTTGAAGAAGTTAGCTTATGCTATCCAACACAAGTCTACTGGTTTCTACAACCTCATCGAGTTCAATGCCGACCCTAGTTTAATTGCCGCTTTAGAAATCGAATTTAAAAGAGATGAAAAAGTGATGAGATTCTTAACCGTTTCACTTGACAAACACGCATTTGAGTATAACGCAAGAAGAAGATCTGGCGCATTCAAGAAGAAAAAGAAAGAGGAGGTAGCAGCATGACACTAGTAAACGAACCAGTAAACAGAGAGCAGCAGAAGAAGAAGTACTGCCGCTTTAAGAAAAATGGTATTAAATACGTAGACTACAAGAACCCAGATTTCTTGTTGAGCTTCGTGAATGAGCAAGGTAAAATTCTTCCTAGAAGACTTACCGGAACAAGCTTAAAGTACCAGAAGAAAGTAACTCAGGCTGTGAAAAGAGCAAGACACTTAGCTCTTCTTCCATATGTAACTGACGGTTTGAAATAATCCTAAACTGAAGAAAGCATGGAAGTTATATTAAAGACAGATATTAAGGGTTTAGGCTACAAGAACGATACAGTGAGCGTAAAGCCGGGTTATGGTAGAAACTACCTTATCCCTCAAGGTTTTGCAATCATTGCTAACGAATCGAATAGCAAGTTGATCCAAGAAAACATCAAACAAGCTGCTCACAAAGCTGAAAAGATAAAAACAGAAGCTCAGAATATTGCAGATGCAATTGGTGACGCTCCTTTAGAGATCAAAGCTAAAGCTGGTGACAGTGGTAAGATCTTTGGTGCAGTAACTACTCTTCAGATCTCCGATGCTCTTAAAGCAAAAGGAATTGATGTTGATCGTAAAAAGATTTCATTCAAAGGAGAAGTTAAAATGATCGGTGATTACGAAGTAGAGATCGATCTACACAAAGAAGTAAAGAAAGATGTGAAATTCTCAGTGGTTGCTGAGTAAGCATCTATTCGAATAGATTAGAAAAGCCTTGATTCCTTAATCGGAGTTGAGGCTTTTTTTATGTACTCAACCTTTTGCAGGACAATAACCTTCCCTCCTTTTGAATGGCAGAATTATTTTTTCTTATTTTCAATTCGTTAAGTATTATCAAAAGCCTCATACGGAGCAAAAACCATCACTAGAACCAAATAATCAACCTTATCATGAAATCCGGTCAAAGACGTACAGTCATTGAAAACGTTTCCCCTGAAATTAACTGTGGCCAACATGCAGCTAAACGTGTTGTGGGTCAAAAGGTAGAAGTTTCTGCAGATATTCTGGCCGATGGCCATGATGAGCTAAATGCTCATATCAAATACAAAACACAGAAAGCGAGAAGCTGGAAGTATGCTCCAATGAAATTACAGGGAAATGACCGTTGGGCAGGTACTTTTGAAGTAGAAAAACAAGGTTCTTATACATACACAATCGAAGCCTGGGTAGATTATCCACTCACCTGGCAACATAATATAGAAAGGAAGATCGATGATAACCAGCATGTTAATGTTGAACTCTTGGATGGAATTCAATTTTTGGAAGAAGCTAAGAAAAGAAGCCCTCAAGACGCAGAGTATTTAAATGGTTTGATCGAGACATTTCAAAAAGAGGAGGCTTATAATTATGCGATTCAAGAAGCAAGATCAGAAAAGCTTCATCAAATATTCTGGTCAAACCCAACAAAGCAATTTGCTACTGTTTACGAAAAAGAGCTTCTTGTTTATGTTGATCGAAAAAAAGCACTTTTTAGCACTTGGTATGAATTCTTCCCTAGAAGCACAGCTAAGAAAGAAGGCAAGCATGGTACATTCAAAGATGTTTTAGATGTCCTGCCTTACGTATCCAAATTAGGATTCGATGTGATCTATTTCCCTCCTATTCATCCCATTGGAACTGAGCACAGAAAAGGAAAAAATAACACTGTTAATGCAAAACCAGATGATGTCGGTGTTCCGTGGGCAATAGGTAATAAAGCAGGCGGACATAAAGATATCCTACCAGAATTAGGAAGTCTTAAGGATTTTGAAAAAGTAATAAAGGCTGCGGGTGAGAAAGGAATCGAAATTGCTTTAGACTTTGCGCTTCAGTGTTCACCAGACCACCCATACGTCAAGGAACATCCAAGTTGGTTCAAATGGAGACCTGATCAAACTGTCCAATACGCTGAAAATCCCCCTAAGAAATATCAAGACATCTACCCTATCTTTTTCGAATCTGAGGATTGGGAGCACATGTGGGAAGAGTTTGTCAGTATAGTGCTTTACTGGAATAAACTAGGCATCAAGATCTTTAGAGTAGACAACCCGCACACCAAGCCTTTTGGATTTTGGGAATACCTAATTGCAGAAGTCAAGAAAGTAGATCAAGATGTTCTTTTCCTTGCTGAGGCCTTTACCAAACCAAAGACAATACAAAGATTAGCTAAAGTCGGTTTTAGTCAAGGATACACTTATTACACTTGGAGAAACAATAAGTCAGAGCTGATCGAATATATGACCGAGCTGACTCAAGGGCCTATGAAGGACTATTTCAGGCCTAATTTCTGGCCTAACACTCCTGATATAAATCCTTGGATGCTTCAAGGAGGAAATGAAAATCTCTATATCATCCGACATATGATGGCCGCTACATTAAGTTCTAATTTTGGAATGTATGGCCCTGTTTATGAGCAAATTGAGAATGATGCTGTTGTAGGTAAGGAAGAATACTTGAATTCAGAAAAGTACGAGGTTAGGCATTGGGACTGGAAGAAAACTACAAAACTGACTCAGCTCGTAGCTAAGATCAACGAGATCAGAAAAGAACAAACCGCATTCCAATTCACAAATAACATTGAGTTCTGCTCGATTGAAAATGAGCACTTGCTTGCTTACTTCAAACAAAGCGAAGAAGGAAAGAACAATGTGCTTTGCATAGTCAATTTAGACCCTTATCATAAGCAGAATGGTTGGGTTCAAGTACCAAGACATAAAATGGGAATATCAGGAGATCAACCTATGCGAATGACAGATCTCGTCACTGGAAACAGCTATATCTGGAATCAAGAATGGAATTTTGTAGAACTGGACCCTTATCAGGTTCCTTATCATATTTTTTCAATACATTATTGATCATAACTAATGGCAAAATCAACCAACAAAAGAAATAACGCCTGGGTAGATCAATTTGAAAACGAGACTTTCAGATTGAAACTCAGTAATGATGTTTTGCCCAATTATATGTTGGGTACACGTTGGTATGCTGCCAAAACACAAAAAGCCAAAAACTTTAAGATCGAGATATTTATGCCATTTAGCATAACAGAGACTGAAACGGCATATTTCGTCACTTTAGAGGTCAATTTCGAAGCGGGTTTTACTGAGTACTATTTCATGACGCTTGGGTTTATTGATAACAATGATACTCTTGATGATAAAAAAGGCTTGATCAAGAAAATGAGTGTCGGTGGCGAAAGTGGCAACCTCGTTGACGCCCTCTATTATGAGCCTTTCCGAAAGTCTCTTTATGAGCAAATCATCTCTCAGAAAACGATCAATGATGGTAATACCAAACTGTTATTTGAAAAAGGCAAAGTTTTAAGATCTAGCCCTCCTTACGAAAGCTCCAGGGTATTAGGCTTTGACCAAAGCAATACATCGATAGAGTACAACGGCAAATACTTCTTTAAAGCATATAGAAGGTTATTCCAAGACACGAACCCTGATCTTGAGTTAACCAAATTCTTATCAGATGATAGCGATTTCGTAAATTGCCCTAAATATGCAGGCAGCGTAAGCTGGATCAAGAATAAATACGCCACTCTATCTATCGGTATCATGCAAGGCCGAATTGATAATATTGGTGAAGCTTGGAATCACACCCTAGACATGATGAAGGGGTACTTTGAGCGTATCCAGGCTACTGACATAGACGTTTCAGGCATTCAAAACATCAAAAACTTTGAATTTAAAGCCCCAAATGATATCAATTTGGACTTCAGACTCCTCATTAGTGATGATGTACTCGAGAGTGTCGAGAGAATGGCTCAAAGAGTAGCAGAAATGCACATTGCACTATTCAGAAATAAAATCGACACAAAATTCAATCCTATTCAATTCAGTGGAGATTATACGGTTTGGCTTAAGAATAGGATCATCTATCAGCTGAATGCTCGTTTTATCTTGGTAGAAGAAAACCTAGATAAGCTGACTGGCATAGAAAAAGAATATGCGCAGATGTTTGTCTCGTCAAGAGAAGAGATCACTACGAGATTCTTGGCTTTTGAAGAAACGGAGTTGAATTCAAGTAGAATCAGAATTCACGGAGACCTACATCTAGGTCAGATATTAATGAATGAAGAAAAGGATTTCTACATCATTGATTATGAGGGTGAACCTGAAAGCACAATTAGAGATAGAAAAGTGAAGCAAACTCCATTGAAAGATGTTGCAGGAATGCTTCGGTCTTTCCATTATGGAGTTTATGCTGTGATCTTTGATAATAAGATCAAACATAAACTTAGTAGAGAAGAGCTTTTTGAAGCTGGCGAGAAATATTATAGAGCAATTTCCGCTGTATTCCTCAACAAATATGTTTCGACTGCCATGGCCAATAATCTTGATATTGGGTATGAATCGGAGATCAGATATTTATTGAAATATCACCTGCTTGAAAAGGCAGTTTATGAGATCGGTTATGAATTAAAAGCTCGCCCGGATTGGGTGATCATTCCATTAACCGGTATTAAACAAATTTTAGAAGAGTGACCATGAAAGACCATAAGCACGTAATATCTAATTCCTTATTCACGGATTTTGATAGCGATCTATTTAAATCAGGTAAGCATTTCAAACTTTATGAAAAGCTGGGTTCGCATGTAATTGAGGTAAAAGGCAAAAAAGGAACTCAATTTGGAGTATGGGCCCCTAACGCAGAGAAAGTTCAGGTCATCGGAGACTTCAATCACTGGAACGGAGAAGACTATGAACTATATCCTAGATGGGACGGAACAGGTATTTGGGAAGGATTTGTAGAAGAACTTGATCATGGCACTGTCTATAAATACAAGATCCACTCTAACAATTACGGTCAAGTATTAGAGAAAGGAGACCCATTTGCTCTTCACTGGGAAGTACCCCCTAAAACGGCATCAATCGTTTGGGAAATAGACTACAAATGGAAAGATAGCAAGTGGCTTAAAACTAGAAAACAAAAGAACGGTTTAGACCAACCCCATTCCGTTTACGAAGTACACATTGGCTCATGGAAGAGAAAAGAAAATGGTGAGTCACTTTCTTATAATGAGCTTGCTAAAGAGCTCGTAAGTTATGTTAAGGAAATGGGCTACACTCATATTGAGTTTATGCCAGTTATGGAGCATCCTTTCTTTGGTTCTTGGGGTTACCAATGCACAGGTTACTTTGCTCCTTCTTCCCGGTATGGAACTCCTGAAGAATTCATGGCGATGATCGATGCTTTTCACAAGGCTGAGATCGGAGTTATTTTAGATTGGGTACCTTCTCATTTCCCAAATGACGCACATGGAATTTACAATTTCGATGGCACTCATTTATATGAACATGCCGACCCAAGACAAGGCTATCACCCGGATTGGAGTTCTTATATCTTCAATTATGGTAGAAATGAAGTAAGGGCTTTTCTTATCAGTAGCGCTGCTTTCTGGGTAGACATTTGTCATGCAGATGGACTTAGAGTTGATGCAGTTGCCTCAATGCTTTACCTAGACTATTCGCGTAAAGAAGGCGAGTGGATCCCTAACGAATATGGAGGCAGAGAGAACTTAGAAGCCATTTCTTTCTTAAAAGATTTGAATGAGTATTTATATACCTCTTTCGATGGAATCCAAACAACAGCAGAGGAATCTACGGCTTGGCCCGCAGTTTCGAGGCCGACATATTTAGGCGGATTAGGATTTGGAATGAAATGGATGATGGGTTGGATGAACGACACCCTAGAATATTTCAAAAAAGACCCCTTCTATCGTCAATATCATCAAAATGATATTACGTTCAGTCTCAACTATGCTTTTACAGAGAATTTCATGTTGCCCTTATCTCATGATGAAGTGGTGCATGGCAAGGGCCCGTTGATAGACAGAATGCCTGGAGATGATTGGCAACGATTTGCTAATTTAAGACTCCTATACAGCTATATGTATACACATCCAGGGACCAACTTGGTGTTTATGGGAGGAGAAATCGCACAAACCTCAGAATGGCAGCATGATAATTCCATTGAATGGCACCTCCTAGATTTTGAACCACACCAAGGAATGAAAGAGTTGACTAAGGCATTGAATCATTTCTATAGGTCTGAACCTGCACTTTACGAGAACTCTTTTAGTGCTGAAGGATTTGAATGGATAGAATTAAATGACTATCAGAACTCAGCTATGAGTTATGTTAGGAAAGGAAAAAATGAATCTGATAACCTCGCAGTTATCTGTAACTTCACACCCGTTGTGCGAGAAAATTATCGCATTGGGATCAATGGAGGCACTTGGGAAGAAGTCTTCAATTCAGACGACAAGGCCTTTTGGGGAAGTGGCATCACTAATTTCAGTAAGATCAAATCTGAGGCACAACCTCACCATGGAAGACCGCATTCAATGGAGTTAACATTACCTCCACTATCGGTTATTATTTTCAAACAAGTACCTGCCAAGGCTCCAGCAAAAAAAGCACCGGCTAAGGCAAAGGCCACAAAGAAGTAGGGATTTTACTGCATGGAAAGATATTTATGTATTCATGGGCACTTTTATCAGCCCCCAAGAGAGAATGCTTGGTTAGAAAAAATTGAAATTCAACCTAGCGCTTTTCCTTATCACGACTGGAACGAGCGTATTACTCGGGAGTGTTATTACCCAAATGCTTTTTCAAGGGTATTGAACGATGATGGTAAGATCATCGATATCGTTAATAACTACTCAAAGATCAGTTTCAACTTTGGCCCTACCCTACTCTCATGGATGGAGCAGCATGCGCCTGTTACTTATCAAGCAATTTTAGACTCTGACAAGGAGAGTTTGAAATACTTTGATGGACATGGCTCAGCCATGGCTCAAGTTTATAATCACCTGATCATGCCTTTGGCTAATAAGCGAGATAAGGAAACACAAATCATTTGGGGGATAGCTGATTTTAAAAAGAGATTTCAAAGAGCGCCTGAAGGTATGTGGCTGGGAGAAGCCGCGGTAGATACAGAGACCTTAGGCTTGATGGCAGAGCATGGCATCAAATTCACCTTATTAGCACCAAGTCAAGCTGCTAGATTCAGAAAAATTGGTTCTGAAGAGTGGACCAACGGAATTGATTCTAATCAACACTATAAGTGTAATCTCCCTAATGGAAAAAGCATAGTCCTTTACTTCTACGATGGAGAGAGGTCTCAGAATGTAGCTTTCAAAGGTGTTCTTGACAACGGTAAAGCATTTGCTGATGATCTGATGGAAGGTTATCGTTCAGACACTGAAAGAGAATTTGTTCATATCGCCACTGATGGTGAAAGCTATGGCCATCACCATGCTAACGGAGATATGGCTTTGGCCTATTGTCTTCGACATATTGAAGAGAACAAGTTGACCAAGATCACTAACTATGCTCAGTATTTATCAAAGTTTGAGCCAGAATATGAGGCAGAGATCCATGAAAACAGCTCTTGGAGTTGTGCTCATGGTGTAGAACGTTGGAGGTCAAATTGTGGCTGTCATACAGGTGGCGAAGGACATTGGGATCAAAAGTGGCGTGAGCCTCTTAGAACTGCCCTAGATAATGCCAGAGAGACCATGATCGACATATACCAAGACGGTCTTAAAAAGTTTGTGGATGACCCTTGGGCAATGCGCAATGAATACATTGATGTGATCTTTGACAGGTCCAAACCTAATGTGACCAAATTCCTCAGAAAACATGTAAGGGTCAAGCCAAGCGATCAGGAAAGAACGCACATCATGCGTCTGCTTGAAATGCAAAGAAATGCCATGCTGATGTATACTAGCTGTGGGTGGTTCTTCAATGATATTTCAGGAATAGAGACATTACAGATTTTACAATATGCTTGCCGAGCAATACAGCTTGGGGAGAGCGAATCTAATGTAAGGTTCGAAGATCAATTCCTAGAAGACCTTGACAAGGGAGAAAGCAACATCAAAGAAGAGGGGACAGGAAAAGACATCTATCTAAAAAATATCAAGCCTTATCAGCTTTCACTTACTCAGGTAGGTATGCACTATGCTGTAGCATCATTATTTGCAGATAACCCACAGAGTTTAACTGTATTGAACTACGAATGCAACAGTATTTTCTTTGAAAGAAAAAGTGCCGGACTACAAAAGTTGGCTTATGGTACCACCCAGGTTAAGTCTAAAGTGACTACCTCCCAGAAAGAGTTCAGCTTTGTTGTGGTCTATTTGGGGCAACATCATTTAATTGGAGGAACATCCAAGAGACTCTCTACCAAAGAATTTGAACCGATCTCAAGTGCATTAGATACTTGTTTTGCACAAAGTAACATTGCTCAGGTGGTAGACATCATCAAAGAGAGCTTTAAAGCCCACACCTTCTCTTTCTTTGGAATGTTCAAGGACGAGCAGATGAAGTTAGTGAATCAATACCTAGAAGAAAGCGAAGAACTGGCTTATGATTCTTACAGGAAGATCTATGATAGGAACTATAACATTATGAATGTAATGAAGGTGGAAAACCTTCAGATCCCTCCTACGCTGAAACAGAATATCGAAGATGTCATCAACATTGAATTCAAGGACCTTCTTTCCAATGGAAATTTTAGCATTCAAAAAATGGAAGAGCTCTGTGATGAAGTATTAAAGTGGGATATCAATTTGAATAGGGACCTATTGAACGCAAGATTGAATGATAAGCTGGATAGCATGTTCAAGGAATTCATGAATGACTACTCAACCCATCAAATCTTACTAGATATATTAAAAACTATCCGACTGATTAAAAAAGTCAAGTTGAATCCTATCCTAGTCAATTTACAGAATGGTGTATTTGAATTAAGCAGGAAATTTATTGCTCAGGCAGAGACACCTGTCGATGGGCAACAAGTTTTTATGGACACTATGGAGGAAATTGCAAGAGAGATAAATATCGATCTATCTTATTTGAGAGAACAAGTATTAGCGGGAAGGGCATAAAAAAAGGCGAACATTCGTTAATGCCCGCCCGTCTCAAACGAGAACTCACCTATGGAAATTCTTCTTAAAGCTCTACTACCGAGTTATCTTCGAATGTGAAGTTGTTAGGCACATATTTGTCCGCCTCTTCATCATTTTCCCAGCTAGAACCATCAATCAAATATCTAAACTGGTATTCTTTTCCAGTTTCTAATTTGACTGTTGCCTTAAAGGCACCAGATTTCAATTTTGTCATTTCAAGACCATACTCATCCCAGCCATTGAACTCACCTACAACATTCACCTTATCAGCTCCAGTTACCTTTTCAGCAGGAACTTGAAAAGTAACATTTGCTACAGGTTTCGTTTTTAGATATTGCTTTTTAATACTCATTTCACAAAAAGTTTACCTCACAAAGGTTTCTACAATAAAGGTGTCCAACAAGTATTAAATTAAAAAAAGAAGTGAAACGTTTGCATGATATTCAATCCGTAAAGCCTTATTAATCAATAGGTTTAGAATAACAAACGTTTGTTTTGAGTTGAATTAAAGATTTTCTCAAAGCATCGATTGCAATGACCTCTTGATCCAGCATCCTACTTTATCAGAATCGGTTAAGAATAGCCTTTAGAATCAATTAACTTTGAACATGTTCCGAACAGAAATAGAGCCATGTAAAAGCAAGCTTAAATTGGATCAGAACACATCGATCGTAACCTTAGGTTCATGCTTTTCCGATAGTATAGGAGGACTTCTTAAAGCCAAAAAATTCAACACTTTTGTAAACCCCTTTGGCACTATCTTTAACCCCCTTTCTTTATTTGAACTTCTAGAGTATAGCTTTGAGCGTTCTGAAATTCTGGAAGAAGCTACTTTGAAACGAGATGGCTATTACATGAACTATAAGTTCCACTCTTCCTTCAGAGCAAAAACAAAACCCACGCTTCACAAGCGTATTGAGCAAACCCTTCAAAATGTTAGCCAGAAGCTCAAAAAAGCAGAAGTGGTGTTTATAACTTTTGGAACAGCCTGGGTATATCAAGAGCATAAATCTCAAATGCTAGTAGCCAATTGTCATAAGGTTCCTCAAAAAGAATTTGAAAGAAGATTGCTCACACCAGAGGAGATCGTTTCTAGTTTTTTCAACCTAAAAGAGTTAATCAATCAATATAATGACAATCTGAAATTTGTATTCACTGTGAGTCCTGTGAGACACACCCGAGATACCTTAAAAATGAATTCGGTTAGCAAATCAGTCTTAAGATCATCTTGCCATTATTTAGAAGAACTTGAAGAAAAGGCTGAGTACTTCCCTGCTTATGAAATTATGACCGATGATCTCCGAGATTATCGTTTTTATGAGAAGGATCTAATACACCCCAATGAGCAAGCCATAGAATACATCTGGGATTTTTTCTGTTCTACATTCCTGACTAAGGAAGCTACAAAACTTCTTGAGCGATGGAACGATATTGACAAAGCTATCAAGCATAAACCCTTTAACCCTAAATCTGGTGGCCATCAAAAATTCATACAAAAGACACTCCAAAAACTTTATGAACTTAAGTCAGATTTACCTGTTCAACCAGAGATAGATCAATTGAAAAAAGCACTCAAGTAATATGTCCGCAAAGCTCCATACCAATAGGCTCAATCAGGCTACCTCTCCATACTTACTTCAGCATGCCCATAATCCTGTGAACTGGTATCCCTGGGGAGACGAAGCCTTAGATAAAGCACAAAAAGAAGATAAGCCGATCATTGTTAGTATCGGTTACTCCGCCTGTCATTGGTGTCATGTAATGGAGCGTGAGAGCTTTGAGAATGAAGACATCGCTGCCATTATGAATGAGCACTTTGTTTGCATCAAAGTAGATAGAGAAGAAAGACCAGATGTAGATCAGGTCTATATGGAAGCAGTACATGCCATGGGGCTGCAAGGAGGTTGGCCATTGAATGTGTTCCTCTTACCTAATCAACAACCATTCTACGGTGGTACTTATTTTCCACCAAAAGGCTGGGCACAATTATGTCTACAAGTAAGTCGGGCTTTTCAAAACCAACGTGAAGAACTGATCAAATCTGCTGAAGGCTTCATGAGTAGCCTGGGGAAAAGCGAAGTCCAGAAATATGGATTACTTCAACAAGGCAGCAGTTTTAAAAAAGAAGCAGTTCATGAGATGTATCAAAAATTCGCCGAGAATTTCGATCATCAAAAAGGCGGAAATAGCCGCGCCCCAAAATTCCCTATGCCTGTCACTTACCAGTTCTTATTAAAAGAAGCACATATAAACAAAAATAATGATGCACTGAAGCATGTAGAATTGACTCTAGATCAAATGGCTATGGGTGGGATCTATGACCAAATTGGGGGCGGGTTTACACGCTACTCAACAGACATGGATTGGTTTGTTCCTCACTTCGAAAAAATGCTTTATGACAACGGGCAGCTGGTTTCGCTTTATTCTGAAGCGTATCAAGTTCTTAAAAAGGAGCTCTACAAGGAAACGGTATATCAAACTATAGATTGGTTAGAAAGAGAAATGACCTCACCAGAAGGAGGTTTTTATTCAGCGCTGGATGCAGATAGCGAAGGAGAAGAAGGCAAGTTCTATCTATGGACCATTGAAGAATTCAAGCATATACTTGGCCCTGATGCTGAATTGATGATCGAGTATTATAACTTAACTGGTGGCAATTGGGAGCGTGAGAAGAATATTCCGTTCAGAGATGCCTCTGACGATAAATTCGCTCAAGCTCATGATTTAGAATTAGATGAATTAAAAGACTTGATCAAGTCCACCCAGGTAAGACTACTTTCTGAAAGAAGCAATAGAATACGGCCTGGATTGGACGATAAGATCTTAAGTGGTTGGAATGGATTAATGTTAGCCGGCCTATGTGATGCCTACGCCACCTTTGGTGAAGGCAAATTCCTAGACTTAGCATTGAAGAATGCTCATTTTCTACAGGATAAAATGATCGAGGGTAAAAATCGGTTATACAGAAACTTCAAGAATGACTCATCCAATATTCCAGGTTATTTAGAGGACTACTCATCAGTCATTAACGGACTCACTAAATTGTATCAAGTGACCTTTAAAGAAGACTGGTTAATGTTGGCTAATGATCTACTTCAGACTGCCTTAGGGGAATTCTATGATGAGGCTGAAGGTTTGTTCTTCTTTACTTCAAATGAATCAGAAGCATTGATCGCAAGAAAGAAAGAGATCTTCGATAATGTGATTCCCTCTTCCAATGCTATGATGGCTCATAATTTGAAAACTATTGGCCATTTACTTAGCCATCAGAAGTATTTAACCACAGCAGAGTCTATGACTACACAAATGACTAGAATCTTGCAGATGGCTCCACAAGACGCTTCACATTGGGCCTCTCTTTATGCTCTTCATACATATCCCACTGCTGAGATCATTGAGGTCTCTAAAGACAAAAGCTTTTCCATTACCGAATTAAATCAAGTTTATGAACCCAATAAAGTGTTGGCTGGAAAAACCGAAGGAGAATACTCAGCCGTGAGCTTATTAGAAGAACGAGGCATTCTCAATAAGCTTAACACCTTTTATGTTTGTTATAATAAGACTTGTCTACTACCGGTAAATTCTATAAAAGATATGCAGCTTCAATTGAAAGAACTTATTCAATAGAAAAGACCCTTACTATCATATCAAAACATGAAGAATTGATATCTTCAACTCAGATTCCAAAGAACAACATTGACATCGCTTCAACTCAATATCGATGCTCCTGAAGGAGAAGCCACACAGTTTGCTGATGTAGCATTACCTTTACCTATTCCTCAAAGATTCACTTATCGAATCCCAAGTGAGTTTTTGGACCTGGTTAAGCCTGGAATTCGAGTTATCGTTCAGTTTGGAAGGCAGAAGGTCGTCACAGGATTGGTAGATAAAGTTCATCAGAACCCTCCTGAAGTATATACCGCTAAGCCACTATTGGATATTTTGGATTCAGAGCCCATAGTAACTCCTCCACAAATTCAAATGATGAAGTGGTTGAATGAATATTACATGTGCACCTATGGTGAAGTCTTGAATGCTGGGCTTCCGTCTGGTTTAAAATTGAGTAGTGAGTCTAAAATCCAACTGCACCCCCATTACGATTGGAATGAGTCGGATCTTGAATTAGATGATAAAGAAGTTTTGATCTTATCTGCACTTGAAAACAAGGATTCCTTGAGTTATGGAGAAGCGGCAGATGTTATAGGTCTCAAAAGTGCCTACAAATACATCAAGTCTCTTGTTCAAAAAGAGCTGATCATCATTTATGAAGAAGTTCGAGAAAGATATAAACCAAAGATCTTAAAGAAGATCAGGCTTCATGGTGATTATCTAGCCAATGAATCGGCATTGGATGAATTATTTCAAAAACTTGAAAAAAAGCCTAAGCAATCTGATGTATTGCTTTATTATCTGAGAGAAGCTCCTGTATTTCAAAAACCAGAATTGAACCAGTCAGGTATACTCAAGTCGAATTTTTCAGACCAAGGTCTTTCTGTATCCTCTTTAAAAACCTTGATCAAGAATGAAGTTTTTATTGAATTCGAAGTAATTGTCTCAAGGTTTGGGGAAGACACTTTTCAAGAGCCAAAAGAGATTACATTAAGTCCTAAACAGGAAAATATCAAAGCAGAAATTCTGGATCTTTTCGGGACCAAAGACACAGTTTTACTTCACGGAATCACTGGAAGTGGTAAGACTGAGATCTATATTCATCTCATTCAGCAGGCTATAGAAAATGGTGGACAAGTACTTTATCTACTTCCAGAAATAGCGCTTACCGCACAGATCGTTCAAAGGCTCCAACTGGTTTTTGGAGATAAAATGGGCGTATATCATTCCAAATTCTCCGACAATGAACGTGTAGAGGTATGGTATGGCTTACTTGAAGGTCGGTTTGATTTTATTGTTGGGGTAAGAAGTAGTGTCTTTTTGCCTTTTTCTAACCTCAGTCTGGTAATCGTTGATGAGGAGCATGAGACCAGCTATAAACAGTTCGACCCTGCCCCGCGCTATCACGCAAGAGATGTGGCTTTGTATCTTTCACATCTCCATGGAGCCAAAACTCTTTTAGGATCGGCAACGCCTTCCTTAGAAACTTACACCAATGCCAAGCAAGAGAAATATGGTTTAGTTGAAATATTTGAGCGCTACAATGATGCTACTCTTCCAAAGATAGAGTTAGCTAACCTGACCTTAGAAAAGAAAAGGAAAACCAGCTCAGGTGATTTCACATCCGTACTCACTGAAGCAATTGGTCAGATTTTAGAGAAAAAAGAACAAGCGATCATCTTTCAAAACAGACGAGGCTTTTCTAATTACCTTACTTGCGAAGACTGCGGCTACATTCCAGAATGCCCTCGGTGCTCTGTTAGCCTCACTTATCATCAATATAAAAATCAGCTGAATTGTCATTACTGTGGTCATAAAGACGCGGCTCCCTTAGTTTGCCCAGCTTGTGGAAGTACCAAGATCCATACTGTAGGAATAGGCACCGAAAAAATTGAAGAGGAGTTAAAATTACTCTTCCCAAAAGCACGAATACAGCGCATGGATTTAGAGACGACCAGAGCAAAATATGCCTATCAAAATATTATCAATGAATTTGAAAAAGGAGAGATCGACATTCTAGTGGGAACACAAATGGTTTCTAAGGGTTTGGATTTTGATAAAGTCAGTTTGGTGGGAGTTTTCGATCTAGATAGAATGCTTCACTTCCCTGACTTCAGGTCTTATGAGCGTGCCTTCCAAATGACCACACAAGTGAGTGGAAGAGCAGGGCGAAGAGACACAGAAGGGCTTGTTGTCGTACAGAGCAGAGACCCTGATCAGGGTATTGTTGAGCTGATTCAAAAAGGTGATTATCAAGCATTTTACGATCTGGAAATGAGGGAAAGGGAAAAATACAATTACCCCCCTTTTACCCGAATGATTAACATTCTGGTCCGCAGTAAAGACAAAAAGCTCACCAAAGAGGCCTCTACTGAACTGGCAAATATTCTAAAAGAAAATATGGGTAGCGCCCGAGTTCTTGGTCCTCAGGAGCCTTTGATCAATAAAATACGAGATAAATTCCTAATGGATATTTTCTTGAAAATAGAACGGAAATACAAGATCGATGCCGTGAAGGAATTGATCAAAAAGGCACAATTAGAATTACTCAAATCCAAAGAATTAAAATCGGCAGAAGTTATAGTCGATGTGGATCCTTATTGATCTTTCGGCTTTTCATCAACATCTTCATAGTTAGACGCCTTATTTAAGGAAGAGCTGTCTGTTTGCTCAATTCTTTCTTCAATCCCAGACTCCTCTACCGCATCTATAGCCTCTTCTACCATCAGATTCAATTCAGATTCTTTAGGGCTATCTGGGGCATTATTACTCATGCGTTGTAAAAAATAAGAGAGCCTAGAGTCAACAGCAGGTCCTTCTTCTCCTTCTTCTAAACCTTCCTTACCAAACTTGATCAATCCCCATGTCATGATCAAACTGGTGGCAATTATAGTAATTAAAATAAGATCTGCATTAAATGTCAACGAACTCAGCTCTTCCGGTATTGAGAAGAAAAGTAAAACAGTGATCAAACCTCTTGGTGTAATAAAGAATTCTGGGAAGATCGATTTTTTGAGGAAAAACACTTTCAAGAAAACGAACCTTACTAAGAAGAAGAAAGCCACGATACCAAGTCCAACACCTAGTACTTGCAGGTCTAAAAGCCCTCCTAAGTCTATAGTTGTACCAAAAACCACAAAGAAAAATGTCCTAACCACAAAGGCTGATTCGCGCGTAACTAGATGAAGGTCTTTGAGTATTCCATTGACCGTCTTTTCATCTATATACTCTTTCAACTTCCCTACAAAGAAGAGGTTGTTGTTATTGATCAAGAGACCAAATACCAAAATGATAACCAGTGAAGAAAGATGAAGCTGTTTACCAATTGCATAAAGTAGAATCAGTACAGCAATAAGCATAAAGAGCTTTACATCACCCTCTAATCTTTGGAATAACATGACCAATGCATAACTGGCTACTATGGAAACAACTATGGTGATGATAATATTTCCTACTACTGAATAAATGACCGTATTGGTACTCTCAACATCGATATTCTCAGTTAGTAAATAGAAGAACATGATCCCGAGAATATCAGAAAAGGTGCTCTCATAGATCATAAATTCTTTCTTATCCTTTGCCAATCGAGTAACTGATGGAATAACAATAGCCGAACTCATGATGGATAATGGCACCGCATACACCAATGAGATCATTGGGTCTTCTCGATAAACCTGGTTGATAATGAATGAAATCCCGAAAGCACAGACCACTAATGAAATGAGTGCAACGGAAAAGGACTTCCAAATGATCGGCCACTTTTCTTTGCTCAATTCCAAGTCTATAGCCGCCTCCAAAACTATCATAATAAGACCTACAATGCCCAAGACTTCAAGCGTGCCGAAAATCAATCCGTCCTGATTGAAGTCGTAGAACTCCATCACGTATTTCCCACCTATCCCTAAGATGATCAAAAGAATAACGCTGGGAATATTCGTCTTTTTAGAGATGTAGCTAAAGAGGTGTGATGATATGATCACACAGGCCAAAACAATAACTAAGTTGTAAGCGTTCATTCGTTTTGTTTAAGCTTCAGTGGCTAAAAATGGCCACCAGTCTTTTCCAAATATAGGCAGTAGATTAACAATACCATCTAAAAATTCCAGTGTTCAATTTAAAAACGAATTTATCTCAATGATGTTCGATTCACTTTTAATTGAATCCTAAACGAATCATTTGAGTTTATAATCAGTTATGATTATCTGATTTCATATGCAATGGAATTAATCGTACTTTTGCCCAACTTTTTGGATTTGGAAAGTAGAAGAGTTAAGCAACAATTGATTAATGGAAAATAAGCCAAATAAATCATCTGAAGAACTATTGAAGGAGATTGAAGAAATGGGTCAAGACCATATTATGTCGTCAATAGCAACCCCTTTGAGAGAAGATGCCTTTGATATTTCAGATGAAGAGAAAATTTCACTCATAGAAAATTACTTTGAGAAGATCATGCATACTTTAGGCCTAGACCTAACGGATGATAGTTTGAAAGGCACTCCGAAAAGGGTGGCCAAACTTTATGTTAACGATCTTTTCAAAGGGTTGAATGAGAAGAACAAACCATCAATGTCTACTTTCGAAAACAAGTATCAATATCGTCAGATGCTTGTAGAAAAGGACATCACTTTATATAGTAACTGCGAGCACCACTTTTTACCAATAGTTGGAAAAGCTCATGTCGCCTATATTCCAAAAGACAAAGTGATTGGTTTGTCTAAAATGAACAGAATTGTTGACTATTATTCTAGAAGACCACAAGTGCAAGAAAGATTAGCTCTACAGATCTTAAATGAGATGCAAAAGAGCTTAGGCACTGAAGATGTAGCGGTGTATATCGATGCAGAACACATGTGTGTGAGTTCGAGAGGTGCATCAGACCAATCCTCATCAACGGTGACTGTCGAATTTGGAGGTAAATTCAATGAAGAAACTACAAAGAAAGAATTTCTGACATATATCAATAATTCTCTCAAATGAACCTATACGAACAGTATCCGGTAAGTATCAATAATTCGATCAAGAAAGAAAAAGAAGTCTTCAAGCCTATACATGAAGGCAAAGTTGGAATGTATGTTTGTGGTCCTACAGTCTACAGCGATGTTCATTTAGGTAATGTAAGAACCTTCCTTTCTTTCGATGTGATCTATCGATACCTTATTTACCTGGGATACAAAGTTCGTTACGTTAGAAATATCACAGATGTAGGTCATTTAGTAGGTGATGCCGATGAAGGTGAAGATAAGATCGCTAAAAAGGCGCGACTAGAGCAGCTGGAACCGATGGAGATCGTACAGAAGTACACTAATGGTTTTCACGATGTAATGCTCCTTTTCAACAACATCCCCCCTTCGATAGAGCCTACTGCCACAGGACATATAGTTGAACAAATTGAATTCATTGAAAAGATCATAGACAATGGCTACGCTTATGAAAAAGACGGCTCAGTTTACTTCGATGTAAGAAAGTATAGCAAAGACCATAAGTATGGCGAATTGAGTGGAAGGAATATCGATGATATGCTCTCAAATACTCGAGCACTTTCTGGTCAAGATCAGAAGAATGACCCATTGGACTTCGCACTTTGGAAAAAAGCAGATGGTGGACACCTAATGAGATGGCCTTCTCCATGGGGAATTGGTTTTCCAGGTTGGCATTTAGAGTGCTCAGTGATGAGCACCAAATATTTGGGTGGTACTTTTGATATTCACGGTGGTGGAATGGATCTTAAATTTCCTCACCATGAAGCCGAGATCGCTCAAAACAAAGGATGTTCTCATAAGGGAGGCGCTAATTACTGGATCCACGGAAACATGCTGACAGTCAATGGCCGCAAGATGGCCAAGTCTGAAGGGAATGGATTCACCCCTGAGCAATTATTGACTGGTGACCATAAGCTTTTACAGAGAGGTTACTCTCCAATGACTATCAGGTTCTTCATGTTGATGTCTCATTATGGAAGCACCTTGGACTTTTCTAATGAAGCGCTTCAAGCGGCAGAGAAAGGCTATAAAAGATTGATAAGTAGTGTTGGGCTAATAGAAAAGCTTGCAGAACCAGGCAAGGGTCAAATCAATGATGATCTTTCGAATGAGCTAACAGAGACCATTGACAAGATCTTTAAAGACTTAAGTGATGACTTCAACACTGCTAAAGCTATCGCGGGATTATTCGATATAAGCTCGAAGATCAATAGTTTTTATCAAAGTCCTGAGTTAATTGCTAGCATCGACCCGGACAAATTTGATCAGGCCATGCAGCATTTCAAGGGAATTATCTTTAATGTGCTTGGTTTAAAGAATGAAACTGAAGTAGCACAAGATGGACAGAAGCTTGATAGTGTTATGCAAGTTCTAATAGAGCTTAGAAAACAAGCCAAGTTCAGTAAGAATTATGCGCTTTCAGATAAGATCAGAGACGATCTAAAAGAGGCAGGTATCCAATTGAAAGACGAAAAAGGGGGCGAGATGTCCTACAGTATAGACTAATATATGATCCTATCAGGTAAAGAAATCAAAAGGGAAATGGGTAAGGGCATCAACATTGATCCTTACAACGACTCCCAACTTAATCCCAATAGTTATAACCTAAAGCTCCATAATGAGCTAAAAGTCTATACAGACCCAGTTTTGGATATGAAAAAGCCAAATCCAGTAGACTCATTGACTATCCCAGAAGAAGGTCTTCTTCTAGAGACAGGAAAACTCTATTTAGGCAGGACCATCGAAAAAACAGAAACCTCCAAATTTGTCCCTATGCTGGAAGGAAGAAGCTCCATTGGAAGATTAGGACTGTTTATACACGTTACAGCAGGGTTTGGAGATGTAGGATTCAACGGATTCTGGACCCTTGAGATCTTCTGCGTTCAGCCTATTCGTATTTATGCTGGTGTTGATATTTGCCAGATCTTCTACCATACCATTGAGGGAGACTTTGATACTTACAAAAATGGTAAGTATCAGAATAATTCTGGGATTCAAGCCAGTATGCTTTATAAAGATTTTGAGAAATAGACCTTAGTCTAGTGAAAAGAGTTTTGATAACCATTTTTACTTTCCCCATTAAGGTCTATCAATATGGCATTTCACCTCTTTTAGGGGCCAACTGCCGATTCTCCCCAACTTGTTCTTCCTATACCGTAAGTGCCATCAAAGAATGGGGACCAATTCGTGGCACATGGTTGGGCATTCAGAGGTTTAGCAAATGTCATCCTTGGGGAGGTCATGGTTATGATCCTGTACCAAAAAGAGATGGTCAAATGTGGTTTTGATCACTGCTCTATAGAATCCACATAAAACTCCGTAATCTCTCCTAATTCAAATCCGACAGTTACCTGTATAGGATTACAACAGACTTCACAATCTTCTATGTAATCTTGATGAGATATTGAAGGGTCGAGTAACATAGAGATCTCAGCATTGCAATAAGGACAAAGAAAAAAATGTTCTAACATATCACATCTATTTGAACTTTATACAAATCCAATCACCTCGACTTCCAACTTCTAAATATCCCAATCATCGTTGATCTGCGACATCGTGTGGTATGCAGTCAGATCATACTGGCAAGGAACCACAGAAACGTAATTATGGTCCACGGCCCATACATCTGTATCCTCTCCCTTATCTTGATTCACAAAATTGCCAGCCAACCAAAAATATGGTCTGCCGTAAGGATCCTTCCTATGGTCAAATTCTTCTTCCCAGTGGGCTTTAGCTTGTCTACAGATTTTAATCCCTTTTATTTTCTCGTTTTGCTTAGGAGGGAAATTTACATTCAATGCAACTCCTTTGCTCATTCCTTTAGTCAGTACTTCCTGTGCAATTTTCTTAACATATTCTTTGGTATGAGAAAAGTCTGCATCCATTGAGAAATCAGCCAATGAATAACCTATGGATGGATAGCCTTCAATCGCACCTTCAATGGCCGCTGACATGGTGCCCGAATAAAGTACGCTTACTGCAAGATTACTCCCATGATTCACACCACTTACTACCAAATCAGGATTCCTATCCTTCAGCACATGGTGCTTCGCTAGTTTCACGCAATCTGCTGGCGTACCTGAACACTTGTAAGCTTCTATACCTAGATCATTAAATAACCTTGATGGGATCAGTCTAAGAGGCTCTCCAATAGTAATTGCATGGCCCATTCCGGATTGCGGGCTATCTGGAGCGACTACAATGACTTCTCCAATTTCTGACATCACTTCGGCTAAAAATCGGATTCCAGTAGACACAATACCGTCATCATTCGATACAAGAATTAAAGGTTTCGACATATGGTCAAAGATAAAATATCAGCTGAGATGAGAACAGCTTAACTCCTGAAATAGATTTATTTTCTACGAATTCAATGAATTGTAGTAGCGGATCAATCGTGTCAGGTCTTCAATTCGATTCATTTTTAGCTTTTCTTGCTTTATGAATTTCCTTAAATCTGAATGATGGTCTTCGAATGCTCGAATAACATCGCCTCTAGACTTTCCTAAAATGGTGATCCCTCCTTTTTGGTCAACTAAATACAAATTATAGGCTAGATACTTTGTTGTGAACCGTCTGTCAAATGGGTCGTAAAAAGGATCGTACAAACTCCTTCTAGCAAAACCTTGACTGATGGGACGAGTTCTTTCAATAATATATTCACGCCCAACAAGAGAAGTTTCTCCCTGATAAAGTGCCTCGAAGATCTTTGGCCTACGGTAACCATTATCTTCCCTATATGGAAGAGTGTAAAAGACTCGAGTCTTCTCAACATCTTCTTGGTTAATCTTAAAGGTTTTAAACTGATTCGCATTAAAAGTTGCTAATCCTTTAGCTGTTGCTTCACGAAACAAGATGACATCTGAACCTAAATCGTACTGTATAAGCCCACGATACCGAGTTCCATCATTCAATATCACCTCACCGGCATGGAATACCTGACTAGGGAAAGTTTGTTGTGCAAAAACTTCTAAACTAAGACATACAAGTGTAAGCAGGATAAATTTCCTCATATCTTATTAAACGAAAATTGACACAATTGTTACAACCTAAAAGGTTTGTTCACTTATTCCGATTGCAATTCCATGCGCACGTATTCTAAGATCTCTAGCCCATAACCTATAAGACCGACACGTTTCTGAGGGTTGTTTGAAATGAGCTTGATTTTACTGACTCCCAAATCTCTTAAAATCTGGGCACCAACACCATAATCTTTTGTATCCATTTGAAGGCCAAATTTTCTGCTTAGGGGTTTGTCTGAGTTACCACCTTCTTGAAGCATTTTCATTTCATGCAGAAGGCGCTGACCCCTGGCGTTTTGGTTCATGTAAAGCACAACACCTTTGCCTTCCTTTTCTATCATTCTAAGGGCGTGCTTTATGGGATTACCAGAATCAAATTTGAACCCAAAAATATCTCCCAATGTACTTGAGGAATGCACACGAACTAATACTGGCTCTTCAGGCTCCCAACTACCCTTAACTACCGCTAAGTGCATCTCTTCGGTATTCATCTGCTTATAAGCCTGAAGGTGAAAATCTCCATATTCTGTAGGAAGATCGATTTCCATTTGTTTTTCTATCAGACTCTCATGTTCTAATCTGTAGGAGATGAGGTCTTCTATCGAAACCAGCTTGAGATCAAATTTCTCAGCTACTTTCACCAAATTAGGTAACCTAGCCATTGAACCATCTTCATTCATGATCTCAACTAGTACTCCAGCTGGATTCAATCCTGCCAGTCTTGCTAAGTCCATAGCTGCTTCGGTATGACCTGTTCTTCTTAGCACTCCACCTTTTCTAGCTCTCAAAGGGAAAATATGCCCCGGCTTCCCTAACTCTTCAGGTCGAGTTTCTGGATTGACCAAAGCTTGAATGGTTTTAGCCCTGTCAGAAGCAGATATTCCTGTGGTACAACCGTGACCAATTAAATCTACGGAAACCGTAAAAGGAGTCTCATAAGCGGCAGAGTTGTTATCCACCATAAGGTTTAGTCCCAACTCTTTACATCTATCCTCTGTGATAGAGGCACAGATAAGCCCTCTCCCATGCGTGGCCATGAAGTTGATTATCTCAGGGGTTACTTTATCCGCTGCGCAAATAAAATCGCCTTCGTTCTCCCGGTTTTCATCGTCTACTACAACTATTACTTCACCATTTTTAATGGCTTCAATGGCCTCTTCTATCGAATCTAATTTGATCTCTTCTGACATATGCTAATAAAACCCTGCAAAGGTATAAAGTTCGAACTCTTGAAAAAATTAGGATGAGATGACCGTTCCCAGTTCATCATTGATCTCTTTTAACATAGATTTCAAATGCTTATGCATTTTCATCAACTCTATTTGTTCATCTACGTTCTCAGACTTCTTTAATGTTTCTTCATTTTGAATTATAAGTGATTCAAGCTTCTTCCGTTTCAACCTAAGAATTGCTGAATAGGCTGCATTAGGAAGGTCTTCCGATTCATGAATGGTAGCGATCTTATGCTTTTCTTGCCACCCTTCGCTCACGAAATACTTCATCTCTAGCAAATCAATGACCATTTGGCTACGTTTGGGGTCATGGGGGCCAATAAATTGATCAGCCTCAATCTTCTTACCCTGATTGATCAAGTCAGCTGCTTGAGCCAGCACCTCTTCTATTTCTTTATTCTCAAAATTGATATTCTCAGTTTCACTCAAAACGAATTCAGCAATACTCGATTCTTCATCGTAAGCTTCATTCCCATAATTGATCACCATTCTCAAGCACTCTCTTTCTACCGGGTAGGCCAAAGAAGAAATGTCAGGTTTTTCCTCTTTCTTCTCCTGAACAGGAATAGCCTCAGGCTCTTGATAAGATTGTGCATTCTTCTCCTTTCTATTCTTCTGAATGAGAATTTTATTCAACTCACTGATCAATACTTGCTCTTCAACATCGAGGAGATCTGCACAAGAGGAGATGTAAACAGAGCGTTTTATACCATCTGGGATAAGAGAAATACTTTCTATGATCTCTCTGATCACTTGAACTTTCTTAACTGGATCTTTCTGCTTACCTCCATCTGTAAGGATATCCGTTTTGAAAGTAATGAAGTCTCTTGCCTGTTCTTTTAGATAGTCCCGAAAGTCTTCTGCAGGCATGCTCTTTGAGAAACTATCCGGATCTTCTCCTTCAGGAAAGACTACAGCCCTAACATTGAGGTCATGCTCTAGTATCATATCGATACCCCTGAAAGAGGCTTTGATCCCTGCACTGTCTCCATCATAAAGAACAGTTATGTTCTTAGTATACCTCCCAATTAGCTGGACTTGTTCTTTTGTTAGACTGGTACCACTAGACGCTACAACATTGGTGACTCCAGACTGATGTAAAGAGATTACATCAGTGTAGCCTTCTACCAAATAGCATAGGTCCTCATTTCGAATGGCCTGCCTGGCTTGATGAATACCATATAGAATATTGCTCTTATGGTAGACATCTGTCTCAGGCGAGTTGATGTACTTGGGTTGCTTCTTATCATTTCTAAGTGTTCTTGCACCGAAAGCAATCACCTTTCCAGCAACATTCTGAATAGGGAACATGACTCTACCACGGAATCGATCGTAGGTCTTTTTTTCTTGCTTTAGGATAAGGCCTGCTTTTTCCAGCATCTCTTCTGAATGGCCTTGAGCTTTAGCAGCCTTTAGTAAGCCATCCCATTGATCTTGCGAGTAACCAAGGTGAAAGGACTTTATCGTTTCTTCACTAAAGCCTCTTTCTTTGAAATAGCTAAGTCCAATTGACTTTCCTTCATCAGAATCAAAAAGCTGTTCTTTAAAGTACTCATTGGCAAAATTTAAGATAATGAATAGACTATCTCTTTCGTTTTGAGCTTGTATCTGCTCATCCGTCTGCTCTTCTTCCTCTACCTCAATTCCGTACTTCTCCGCCAAATACTTAAGGGCTTCAATGTAATTGATACCTTCTACTTCCATTACAAAAGAAATGGCGTCTCCACCTTTACCTGAACTAAAGCATTTAAAGATCTCTTTCGAGGGAGAAACGTAGAATGAGGGGGTTTTTTCGTTAGTGAATGGACTCAGTGCTCGGTAGTTTGTCCCTACCTTTTTCAGGCTCACAAAGTCGCTGATCACTTCGACTATGTCTATCCGGTTTTTAATTTCCTGAATGGTTGAATCACTTATTGCCATAACGAATTCCAAATATAGGATTGTAATGTCAAACCTGATAGGAATGTGATGCTAAACCTGAACTATTCTTAAGCATGGGTGTTTGTTTATAAAATCACAATAAAGCCTTTAATTTGCACCAAAATGAAAATATGGCATTGAGTAAGGAATCAGTTTTAGCAGCGTTGAGCCACGTACAAGATCCAGATATTAAGAAGGATCTGGTTACGTTGAACATGATCCAAGACATTAAGATCGATGGTAATCATCTATCATTCACCGTTATGCTCACTACTCCAGCTTGTCCTTTGAAGGAGTTGATCAGAAAAGACTGTGAGAATGCTGTAGCTGAACACTTGGGAGAAGATATTGATGTGGACATCAATATGAGCTCGCATGTCACCACCATTAGAGATAATACACCACTACTTCCAGGGGTAAAAAATATCATCGCTGTTGCTTCTGGTAAAGGTGGTGTCGGCAAATCTACAGTGACCGCTAACCTTGCCGTTGCTCTTGCTAAGCAGGGTGCTAAAGTAGGTGTGATCGATGCTGATATTTATGGCCCTTCTATGCCAACCATGTTCAATTGTGAGCATGAGCAACCAGCCATTAAAAAAGTTGGAGATAAAAACCTGATTGTCCCTGTTCAACAGTATGGAGTCAAGCTCATTTCCATAGGATTACTCACACCCTCAGAAAACGCTGTGATTTGGAGAGGACCTATGGCCAGTAGTGCGTTGAAACAGTTCATTGCTGATACAGAATGGGGTGAACTAGATTATTTATTCATTGACCTGCCTCCGGGTACAAGTGACATTCATTTGACTTTAGTACAAACCGTTCCAGTAACTGGAGCTGTTTTGGTAACTACTCCACAAAAAGTAGCTATTGCAGATGCTCAGAAAGGTTTGAATATGTTCCAGCAAGAGCAAATCAACGTTCCTGTGCTTGGAGTGATTGAAAATATGGCGTACTTTACACCAGCAGAATTACCCGACAATAAATATTATATATTTGGTCAGGGAGGTGGAAGGAAGCTAGCTGAAAAACACAACGTTCCTTTCATCGGTGAGATTCCACTAGTTCAAAGTATTCGTGAAGGTGGCGATGTAGGATATCCTGCTATTATGCAAGATGATATTACGGGTGAAGCCTTCAAGAAAGTTGCTGAGGCAACTGCCCAGCAAATAGCCATTAGAAATGCTGATGTGGCTGAAACTAAAAAAGTTGAAATAAACGTTTAGAATATGCTTGAAAGAGTTGAATCGGCACTTGAGAAAATCAGACCTTTTCTCATCGCAGATGGAGGAAATGTAAAAGTACTAGAGATCACAGATGATTTTGTAGTACGCTTGGAGTTAGAAGGTGCCTGTGAAACTTGCCCAATGTCGCAAATGACAATGAAGGCAGGAATTGAAGAGGCGATCAAAAGAGATATTCCTGAAATCACAAGTGTTGTAGCCGTGAATATTGCTGAAGCCCAATAAGAAAATATAATACAACTGTATAAGGCGCTTTAAAGCGCCTTTTTTGTTTTTTAAATACCTTATTGAAGGCTCTTATTTGAGACTTTTGTTGAATAGTTATCTTTGTTCAAGAAATAGGTCAGTTTTATAAAATCTATTCTAATTTAGACCGTTCTAATCTTTGAAAATGAGCAAAAAGCCCTTCACGATTATAAGTTTTGTAAAGAATATTGGAATAATGATAGGAATAGGTGCCACTTTACTCCTGTTCTTTTTCTATGTCTATCTTCCGACAACAACTAATCACAACGAAACAATCACGGTCCCTGATCTAGTCGGTAAATCTTTTGAAGATATCGATGAATTCTTGACCAATCGAAATTTAAAGTATGTGGTTTCCACAGATTCAGGCTATTCTGAAAAGTCAGAACCGGAAGTTATACTTAGCCAAAATCCTAAAGGTGGTTCTAAAGTCAAAGAAGAGCGTAAGATCTACCTAACATTAAATGCGAATGTACCTCCTAAGGTCAGTATGCCCAACCTGATTAATACTGATGCGGTGAATGCACAAGATATTTTAGAAAGCAATGGACTGAAAATGGGTCAGATCACCTATGTTCCAGATAGAAGGATCAATGCAGTGATCGCTCAAAAATTAGATGGAGAAGACATTGCCACAGGAACAACAGTCTTCAAAGGATCAACAATTGATCTTATTATTGGAAATGGTGAAGGAATCAAGACTTTCCCAACGCCAGACTTTTTAGGGAAATCTTATGATGAAGTAAAATTTCAAGTAGAAGCTTCCGGCTTAAAGTTAGACGAGGTGAACTTCATCCTCAATGATACCGTGCCTCCAAACCGAGTTTACAAACAGCTACCTCCTGTAGGCGCCATGTTACGAACTGGTGACTTGATAGAGGTCTGGATCAATCAAGAGAATCAAGAACAATGATCAAATATGGGTATCTCATATTAACCATTTTGTTCTGCTTTCAACTGAATGCACAATTGGTTGAGATCCCTTTGCCTAATAATACAGTGAGGATCAGCTCGGTTCCTTATGCAAGTCAACAATCTGTAGTTTTGACCTTGCCCTTTTGGGATGACTTTTCTACCTCCAATATAGTTCCCTCTAACTCTAAATGGCTAAGCGGGAATCAGGTAAAAATTAGTAATGGAACTGGTATTCAAGCCCCCACATTGAATGTTGCTGTATTTGATGGAGTCGATGCCAACGGGTCTCCTTACAATGCGAATAGTTTAATCAATGGAGAAACTGACAGTCTGGTCTCCCATTGTATTGATCTTTCTAATTTACCCAATGATCAAGCAGATTCCGTATTTCTTAGTTTCTATTGGCAAGTTACGGGAAATGGTGAGCTACCCGATCTTGAAGACAGTCTTTCCCTTCAGTTTAAAAACAATAATAATAATTGGATAACCATTTGGACAACTAACGGAGGTACTGACCTAGAGACAGGATCTTTTTTTCAAGAGCTTATCCCTGTAGATCGTACATATTTTCACGATCAATTTCAATTCAAATTCCAATCATACTCGCGTTTAGCCGGTGCTTTTGACACTTGGCTAGTGGATTATATATACCTAGACGATAAAAGACACCCTGGTGATTCAGCCTATTTAGATAGGGCTTTAACAAGAAAACCTTCTTTTCTTACAGCACCTTACAGTGCCATGCCTACGGAACAATTCTTTTCAAACCCATCAACTTATTTAGTTGAGACAGATGCTGAATTCGTTAATCTTAACTCCTCCTTTCAGCCCGTACAGTATACGACCATAGTCAAGGATCTTATTTCAGACAATCAAATCGAAATTCTGAATAACGATCGTGTAGCAAGTCCCTTACCAGGAGCATTCGAAAGAAGGACATTTGACTCTCCTGCCCTAAACCCTAGCAATTTGAATGCACTTGCCGATTCTTTATGGCTCGAAACCACCTACTCTATCCGTTCAGGAGATGATTTTTATATAGAGCAAATTAACCCAGGCGTTGATACCACATTTAATACAAACATCAATTACAGAATAAACGATACTGTCAGGACCATCACCATATTAGATGACTATTTTGCCTATGATGATGGCGAGCCTGATTTCGCTGCAGGCATTAATCAAAGAGGAGGCCAGCTAGCCTACGCTTTTGACGTACCGCAAAGAGCACTTTTAACTCATATTGACATTAATTTCCCCTTCGTTCAACAAGCAGGTGAGCCTATTGAATTATATGTCTGGAGTGAGTTAGATAATCAACCCGAATCAATTCTATTTCAAGATTCATATAGTGTATTAAGACCTTCAGACATAGGTGAACTAAGAGCCTATAAATTAGACACCCCAATTTTTGTGCAAGACACTATTTATATCGGTTTCCAACAGGGGACGAATGAATTTCTTGCGGTCGGCCTAGATAAAAACATAAACAGTGGAGATCAGATGTATTACAATGTTTCTGGTCAATGGAGAAAAAATGAATTCGTTGAAGGAAGCTTTCTAATGAGGCCTAGGTTTGACAAAGAAATCGCTGCTAATTTCACACCTAACCAAGGTGGCGAAGCTGCTCCAATTAATATCTATCCAAACCCTTCAGAAGGCATTATTTTCGTTAAGGGTGAAATAGATGAGCTGACCATCTTTGACAGCTATGGAAAACCTATTGAGTTCGAAACTTCAAAGGTCACAAATGGTTATAGAATAGATATTTCATCTTATGAAAATGGTATATATTTGATGAACTTTTCAAAAAACGGTAGCAAATCCTCTAAGAGGATACTTTTAAGAAACTAGAGCCATGTTAGAAATCAAAGCTCAAGAAATCAAAAGAAAACTCGATTCAGGCGAGACTTTCCACTTCATTGACCTAAGAGAAGAATGGGAATATGAAGAAGACAATATTGGTGCGATTAATATTCCACTTCCTGAACTACCTTACCGACTAGAGGAACTCAAGCCTTATCAAAACTCCGAGATAGTTGTGCATTGCAAAACAGGCATGCGCGGTCAACAGGCTCAACTTTACTTAAGGCAAAACGGATTTAAAAATGTGATCAACTTAACAGGTGGGATTGAAGCATTTTGGGGTTTAGGGATGGAAGAGGCCTAAAATAAACCCAACCAATCATTTACATTCTTATTGTGATAGACCTGCAACCCTAAACGGGATGCTGCTTCTACGTTGTTTTGATTATCATCAATAAATAAGCCGTTAGATGGCTCTAACTGATGATCATTCAAAATTACTTGCCATGCCTCTAGCTCTGGCTTTCTTGCTCCAACTTCTTGCGACAAATAAACTTGATTGAAGTAATCATGAAAGGCTTTATCAGGTGAAGAATACTCAGCCATTTTCAAAAACCTCCTAGTATGAATTTCATTGGTATTACTCATTACGAATAGGTCATAAGAATTAGATAATTCTTCTAGTTTAATGAATCGTTCCGTTGCTACAGGCCCTAGCATTGCATTCCAGGCTTCATCTAACAAAGCTTCATTTCCAGTAAACTCTAATTCTTCCCTAAGATGGGCTCGAAATGTAGGATCATCGATCTCTCCTTTCTCGTATTTTTTGAAGAACTCGGCTGATGCAGCCAACTCTTTAACTTGACCTAGAGGTTTGCCTGAGATTTCAGAGAACGCATTATACGTTGCATTAACATCGAGATCTATGATTACTCCACCTAAATCAAAAATGAAATAAGAAAGATTTGAGAATTCTGGCACTTGCGTCTTTTTTAATTTGACACAAATATGTAACATTGCAATCCAATTTTCAACGGCTTTTCGAAGCAATTGGAAAGGGCCTATAACTCAGCTGGTTAGAGTATCTGACTCATAATCAGAAAGTCCCTGGTTCGAGCCCAGGTGGGCCCACAAAAGAAAGGCTACTCGATGAGTAGCCTTTCTTGCTTAATTCTCTTTCGATCTTTTTAATATCAAAAAGTAAACATACATCTACCATAAGAGCTAAAGTCTCTTCAGTATCTTTGTGCCTTGTACTTTAACAGGCATTTAGTTTTCTCTGTTCTTCTTTCCAGTATTGTAATATTGAACGTGCCATATGACAAACTCAGTTCAGGGACTTAGGCTTTCAAATATGAATTGCAGTCTTGAATTTATATCAGCTAGTACTTCTTGGCATTTCTTCCGCGGTCTCCTCGATAATTACCTTTCTTCTTTTTTCGATGGAAGCCACCACCGCCTGAGTCTTGATCACCACCGGACTTTGACCTATTATCTCCACTTTGTGGTTTTTTCTTCCTAAAAGAAACTTTCTTAGCTGAGACTTTCTTTAAAGGAATTTGCTCTGTTGGCTCAAAACCTTCAATTGTGTCAACGGGTATTTGCTCGTCTATAAGTTTTTCAATACCCCATAGCAATTCCATTTCTTCAGCAGTTGCCAAAGAGATGGCTTCTCCGCTAGCCCCTGCCCTACCTGTTCTGCCAATCCTGTGAACATAGTCTTCAGAGACATTCGGTAATTCATAGTTTACGACATGAGGTAATAAAGGAATATCCAACCCCCTAGCCGCAATATCTGTAGCTACCAAAATACGAATCTTTCCTTCTTTAAATTCGGCTAAAGCTTTTGTTCGCGCGCCTTGACTTTTATTGCCATGAATAGCCGCTGCAGTAATTCCGTTCTTAGACATACGTTCACTCAAACGGTTTGCACCGTGCTTGGTACGCGTAAAGACCAATGCTTGAGACCAGCCACCTGCTTTAATCATTTTGATCAGTAAAGTTGCCTTTTGAGTCTTATCTACGTGATATACCTTTTGGATAATCTTTTCAACCGTAGTATTCTCTGGCGTTGCCTCAACCAAAATAGGATCATGCATAAAAGTACCTGCCAGCTCCTTTATTTGCCTAGAAAAAGTAGCAGAGAACAATAGATTCTGTCTCCTTGGAGGCAGCAACCCTAAAATCTTACGGATATCTCTTAAGAAACCCATATCGAGCATGCGATCGGCCTCATCGAGCACCAGAATTTCAACATGACTCAAAGAAAGATGGCCTTGGTTAAATAGATCGAGTAAACGCCCCGGAGTTGCAATCAGAATATCTACACCATTTTTTAAAGCGCGTACTTGTGGGTTTTGATTCACCCCACCAAAAATCACAGTAGATTCAAGATGAAGGAATTCGCCATAAGCTTTCACATTATCAGAAACCTGTGCTGCCAATTCTCTTGTTGGCGTAAGCACTAATGCCCTCACTGGCCGTCTTTTTGGCTGGTTAATCTGAGATAATATCTCAAGCATAGGTAGCGTAAAACTTGCTGTTTTACCAGTACCTGTTTGTGCTGAGCCTAAAACATCAGCTCTCTCAATAATGTGAGGGATTGCTTTTTCCTGAATAGGTGAAGGGGTTGTATATCCAACTTTCGCAATTGCGTGTAAAATGGGCTTGGACAAACCCAGATCGTCAAATGACATGCAGTAATTTTAAGAAATGAGCATCGCTATACCCATTTATGTTCATGACAAAGGTACATTAATTTTCAGCATACTATACCAAAATACGACTTAGCGATCTGTTTCTCCTTGGTGATTAAAGTGATCCTTAAAATTGGATCATTTTTTTGAACGTAAATTAATCCTCCTGAGCGACAATTAGATCTTCTGTAAAAGTTACCTCCAATTGAGAGACTGAGGAAACTGAAAAGAACCCCAACACTTGAGTATCAGTATTCAAAAGAGGCCGGATATTACTATCCAAATTAGCCAATGGCTGAGCAAACAGCTCAGCAAACCCTCCAGGTCTGTCTGTTTGTATTTGAAGTTCTATAAAGTAATTATAGGCCTCTCGTGAAATCGAGTGGATTTCAACTTTAACCAAATCTCCTAACTCAAAGGCTTCATCTTCGCCTGTTGGATTAATGCCAGCGCGGATCGGGATAATAAACTCTCTACCATCTATTCCTCCGCCAGGACTCAGCCCAGCATCAAATGCAATATTTAATTCTGATGGATTTCCTAAAAACTCACCATTCCAAAAAGTCTTCACCCAATAAGCATCACCTAAGCCTGGCAAATCTCTAGCTGTAAATCTGCCCTCGTAAATCAATTCATCGCTGAAGGGTATTTCCTCTTCGTAAAACTGAATTTCCTGTATCGGAGTAGTCCGACTCATTTTAGTCGTAGCGGTAAAAACCTCTCCCTGAAACTCTATATTCAAAGTAAAATTAGCTCCAACATCACCTATCGTTGGTTTGTCAATGGTTGGTTGCCATACGTATTCACCGGCATTACCTGTCTCTGTAAAAAGCAGGGGTGGGTTTCCTTGATCATCTGCAATTGCAACCAAAGCACCACTTGCAGGCTGATATAGTTCATTACTGAAAAACGATTGAGAGAAGTTCAAAATGATAAATTGATCTTCACTACGATCATTGATAAAAGCATCTACCACCAAAGTAGGTGTAGAAGGACTTAGCTCAACATCCGCGGGACTTTCACAAGCCGAAAACGCTATCAACAGAAAGTATAAATAGAATAATCGTTTCATGACCTAGAATTTAAAATTATATGAGATGGATGGTAAAACTGAACCCAAAACCGAAAACTGAGTAGCTTCTGTATTAACTAAATTACCCGGCATGGGCATTTCATCTGAAGTATTGAAGTAGATAGAAAATGGATTTTCTCTAGCGTATAGGTTATAAAGTGAGAAGACCCAAAAGTTCTTATCTCCTCTCCTATTCTCTTTTTTGGCATAAAGGGTCAGACTGAGATCTAACCGATGGTAAGTAGGGATTCGAACATCATTCCTTGCTCGATTATCACTATGAGGAACTGTGAATCCTTGAATACTATATCGAGATGATGGAAAAGTGGTTGGAGTTCCTGAGGTCAGTGTGAAATTAGACGAGAAAGTCATTCTCTCGTTCATCTCATAAAAGCCTACAACTTTTAAATTATGCGTCTGATCGAATCTAGTTGGATACCAAGCACCCTGATTAATTCCATCTACTTTTAATTCCGTCCTTCCTAGGGTGTAACTGGCCCAACCGTTGATTTTGCCTGCGTTCTTTTTCAACATCAGTTCTACACCATAGGCTCGTCCATCTCCACTTAGAACATCGCCTTCAAAGAACTGATTTAATAGAAGATCTGCGCCATCGATATAATCTAATTGATTTTGAGTTTCTCTATAGTAAGCTTCAATTGACGCTTCGAATTGATTGTCTTTGAAATTCCTGAAATAGCCCAACGCGAATTGGTCGCCCAATTGCGGATCTAAATTATTGGTACTTGGTGTCCAAACATCCAGCGGAATGGAAGCGGTAGTATTAGACAATAAATGAATATACTGGACCATACGGTTATAGCTAGCCTTTACTGAAGAAGTAGGATTCAGCTGATACCTGAATGAAAACCTAGGCTCCAGATTAAGAAAATCTTCGATCACACTATTGTCATCAACAGTTGATTGCCCAATCACTGGCCTCCGTTCACCAGCTGGGGCATCCCCAAAATCATAAACTTCCGTTGGCCCCAAATAGAGAAATGAAGAAAGCCTTAACCCATACTCTAAAGACAATTTGGAATTGATCTCCTGTTTGTTTGCTATGAATACAGAAGACTCTAAGCCTTGTTTATCTTCTAATCCAATATCTGTGCCTTCTCCTGCAGAAACAGCAAAGGCCTCTGCTGGAGCAAACCTGTAATTGACAACGTCTACCCCGAATGTAAGCTCATTCTTAGGGTTGATAAAATAGCTCAGCTCTGGTTTTACGTTAACTGTCCGAATATTAGAATCCCATTTGAAACTATCTTCAGCACGATCAGCAAAGCTCAGTTGATAGTCATAATTGCTATAAATACCGGTCAGGTTAAGGAATAGTTTATCGCTGATCAAGTGATTCCACCTGAGTGTAGAGGTTTGATTACCCCAAGAAAATCCTTGATTAGCATCGAATGCAAACCGATCTCTTCCAAAATAGCCCGAGAGAAAGATTTTGTTACGGTCGTCAATTTTATAGTTGGCTTTGGCAGTAAGGTCGTAAAAGAAAAGTCTTTCACCATTTAAAAAAGGTGCGGCCACCACATCTATATAAGAACGCCTAGCAGCTACAATAAAAGATGCTTTATCCTTAATAAGAGGTGCCTCCAGAGATAATCTACTGAAAATCAAACCTACTCCTCCAGTACCTTCAAACTCCTTTACGTTACCTTCCTTCATTCTTACATCTAGAATGGAAGATATACGTCCTCCATATTGAGCCGGAATACCACCTTTGTATAACTCAACATTGCTTACGGCATCAGGGTTGAAAACTGAAAAAAGGCCAAATAAGTGAGACGAATTATAAACCGGTGCCTGATCCAAAAGCACTAAGTTTTGACCCACACTTCCTCCTCTAACATTGAACCCTGAAGCACCTTCTCCAACAGTACTTACCCCGGGTAAGAGCTGAATGCTTCTGATGATGTCTACCTCTCCTAATAAGGCTGGCATTCTTTGAATTTCTTTGATATCTAATCTTTCAATAGACATCTCAACATTTGTAACATTAGCATTTTCAGCTTCCGCTGTGACAACAACCTCTTCCAAATCCGTTTTGGCTTCTTCCAACTCAATATCTAATCTTTCATTTTGAGTAAGGTTTACTTCTTTCAGAATGGTCTCATAACCTGTAAACCGAAATTCGATGTTGTATTTTCCTCGAGGAATGGTCACCGAATAAAACCCATAGGCGTTGGTGACCTGACCTGATTGCAGCTCCTTGATATAAATGGTAGCGCCAAACATAGCTTCACCATTGGAAGCATCTTTGACATATCCATTGATCGTAAAATCCTGGGCAACAACCGTCATACTGAGGCATAAAAGGAAACCCAAGAGAGTGAAAATCCTTTGTGACTTTCCTTTTAAGTGAACAAATAATGTGTTCCTGATTGATATTGGTGTGAATCGCATGGACATAAATGATGAACTCTATTTGATAACTTACTATAAGACGACTGATTCGAAGAGTTGTTCAGTCATTTGAGAATTATTAATAAAAATTTATTAGCGATGAAGTCTCAAAAAATGAAATCTGGATTCGATAGTACCAAAATTTGATCAATGGATTAATTCATCGATTTCTTAAATTGAATTATGATTACGATCGACCCTAAAAACAAAGAACTCTTGCTTGAAGCACTGGAAGAATTGATGTATAAACTTTCACTTCAATTGAATGATTTAAAAGGTGGGCCAATGGATAAGCCCCGACAGGAGCTTACCAAAAAGAAGCAAGCCATTGAAAAACTACAACATCTAATCTCGATTGAGGAAGAGTAAATTTTAAATCTTCAAACAAGGACAAAAGTGGAAAGACTATCCTTGAATAAAATCAGAATCTTTGAAGCGAGGTTTTGGGTATTTGTAAAAGCCTTCTCCAGTCTTTACTCCCAACTTGCCTTGGTCTATGTAGCTTTTCAAGAGTGCTGCAAAAGCCTGACTTTTTTTGTCTTGTTGAACAGAGGTAATGTGCCACGCAGTATCGAGTCCAACCGTATCTAGCACACCGAACGGCCCCATTTCCATTTTGAAATTACCCATCCAACTGCGGTCAATATCTTCAATGGTTCCAACATCCATAGTTTTTAAAGCGCCCGCAGCTCCAATGAGCGCCATAAGCATATAATTAAAGATATAACCCGGATTCTCTTTCTTGACCAAAACGGGGGTTTGCCAAAGCTTTTGACCTAACTCATGAAGCAAAGGTAAAATCCAAGCATCTGTTCCTTCATGCGGCATGATGTCGACTACATTAGCATAAAAGACATCATGAAAGTGGAAATTGCAGAAGCGCTCAGGTCTTCCTGAAGCATTCGCGATTTGTGAGCCTATTAAGTAGGAAGTATTGGAAGTGAATAAGGTCTTTTCAGGACAAAGCTCACCAAACTGAGCCCAAACATTTCGTTTCAACTCAAGATTCTCGGTGACCGATTCATTGAGGAAATCTGCATCATCCGCGGCTTGTTCTGCATCTGTTGTGAAGGTCAATCTGGCCTTGGCTTCTTCTGCAGATTTCTCAGTTAGATTACCATTTTTGATCAAGTGTTGAAGAATTCCGTCTTGGGTTAATATAGCCGGTTCAAAGGCTTTTTCATTGATATCGTAGATGGTGGTCTCGAATCCTGAAATAGCACTTTGTAGTCCAACTCTTAACCCTAGAGTCCCTGCACCTAGGATGAGTACTTTGTTGATGTCTTGTAGTTTTAGTTTCATAAATCTAATAATTGAATATCCCCTTCAGTCCTTCGGACAGCTTCTCCAAGGAAGCACAGATGTCCTCCCCTTGGGGAGGTGCTCACAGAGCGGAGGGGTTAAATTCTATTCCTCTCCAAAGCCCTTACCGCATTCGCACCGCAAGCCTGAACTGCGTAGATCAGGTTGGCAAAACGAGGGTCCTGCGTTAATCCTTTTTTATATCTGGCATAGATCTGCTGAATGATCACTCCGATCTTAAATGCTCCGAATACATAATAAAACACTTGATCTTTAATGTCGAAGCCGGTCTTTTCTGCATAGCGCTCCACAAATTGTGCTCGGGTATAATTACCCGCCATCCAAGTCAAACTGAAAGGCTTGAGTGCGTCTGAATCATTGGTTTCAGCCCAATATGCCAGAGAAGTACCTAAATCCATCAATGGATTGCCAATAGTGGCCATTTCCCAATCCAACACCGCTTTGATATCACTGAGATCATCTGGATTCAAAACGAGGTTATCATACTTGTAGTCATTGTGGATGAGCGAGACATATTGCTGCTCAGGAATGTTTTCGGAGAGCCACTCCGCCACTTCCTCCATGGATTGAACCTCATCGGTCTTGGCATTGAAATACCGTTGGATCCAGCCCTCCACTTGTCTTTGTGTATACCCTTCCGGTTTTCCAAAGTCCTCTAATCCAGCATCTTTGAGATTTACTAGATGCAGCGCTGCCAATTGATCAATAGTGGACTCGGAAATCGCTTTAAAAGTCGATTCATTGATCTGCATTCCTTTAGGTAGCCGACCTCTTAAGATCACTCCTTCTACCCTTTCCATAAGATAGAAGTCCGCACCCATTACTTTTTGATCATCACAGAATAAAATGGGTTTTGGGGCTTTTCCATAAAATGATTCCAAAGCCTTGAGCACTTTGAACTCACGGCTCATATCATGACCACCTTTGATATTCGCTCCAAAGGGCGGTCGCCTTAATACGTATTCTTTTTGACCAGCTTTTAGCAAATAAGTAAGGTTAGAAAAACCAGAAGGGAATTGTTTGACTTCTAAATCTCCTGAGAAGTCAGGTAAATACTCCTTGAGATAGGCTTGGAGATTTTTAAGATCGAGTTCTTCTCCAGTTCTTACCTGCTCAGCTTTGTCTATCATA